>JAFWSW010000055.1 GCA_017519205.1 Clostridiales bacterium
ATGAGAGATATCGAGTGCACGCCGAAGAATGAAAATGAGATCCTGGCCGTGGGACACAAAGACTATCTGTACGACTATCCGTATCTGATCCGTCTGACCCGTGAGAAGACGAATCCGCATGCCGGAAAAAAGATGCTTGTCATCGGCGGGGAAGGAATCTCTAATGTGAAGGATCTCGTGTCCTTCGCGAGCGTCTATTCTTCCAAGCCGGAGAATGCCGCTCGCGTCGTTCTCGTGGATTATACGGAAGGGATGAACCCGGACGAGAATTATTCCGAGATCGAGAAGAAGATCTATCTGGATACTCTCACAGGAGCGGGTCCGGATATCCTGGTGAATCTTTTCGATTCGATCTCTTTCCGAAGTGATGTGATCATGGAGGACATGAATCAGTATATCGATGGAAGCCGGGGGATCGACAGGGATCTTTATTTCGACAATGTATTCCGCGTATGTGAGACAGACGGCGCACTCTATCATATTCCGGTCCGTTTTGAACTAGAAGGTCTTATCGCCAATTCGGAACTTGTTTCGAATAGAGAAGGCTGGACATACGATGAGTTTTTCGAAGCATCCGAAAAGATGCCGGAGGAGGTCAGTTTCCTGGAAGGGGTCCTGTATAATGACCTGCTGAAACTGATGATCGGCACATCTCTTCCTCAATTTGTGGACTACAAAAACAAGACCGTGGATCTGGATAATGATGAGATGAGAAGGATCCTTCAGATGGTGAAGAAATACGGAGTGGCGAAGATCCCGGATGATGAGGGTTATCAGTTTAAGACGGTCAAACTGTCCGAAAACTCGAGACTGGAAGGTGATATGGACATGACTCAGGAGAAGTTCGGTGAGGGCATGCTCGCCATCCGTGTCGGTACCGTCAGCAACGCAACCGAGATCGGTGCACATCGGACCCGCGGTGCGGCGGAGCCGGCATTCCTCGGATACCCGGCAACGAAGAAAACAGGGCTTGCGGTGCACCCGACGCTCACCATGGGGATCACTTCAGGAAGTGACAGCAAAGGCCCGGCCTGGGACTTCATCCGCGCTTATCTCGAGTATGAGACACCGTCGGGGCTTTGTCCGTATACAACTTCCGTCCGCATCGCAGAGTATGAAGCGGAGTTTCAAAGCAAGATGAAAGAGATCAACGGCTGCTATGAACAGTACTACGAAGAGGATCCGGTAATGGCCCGTCTGCTTTCCTTCCAAATATCGGAAGGAGACATCAACGAGTTCCGTGAACTTGTTAAAAACGCAACGATCTGTACCGGAGGAGACCCCGTGATCTTTTCCATCATATGCGAAGAGGCGCCAGGATATTTTGCAGGAGACCGGTCGGAAGATGAGGTCCTGAAGAATATCCAGAACCGTGCGCTGACCGTCGTGAAAGAACGGTAACCGCTACACTATATCAGCCATCATAACTGAATCGTAACAGTCAGTTTTTCTACCTCGCCGGAGGCCGCAGTGATGCGGCCTTTGTGCTTGCTGACGATGGCCTTTGCCATGGACAGTCCGATGCCGTGACCGCCGGTTTCGGAGTTTCTGGAAGCATCTGTCCGGTAGAAACGCTCGAACATATTCTTACATTCTTCCGCCGAGAGTGTCTCGCTCGTGTCGTTGGTCACTTCGATCCTGGCACCCTTCTTATAACGAGATGCAGTAACATCGATATGTCCGTTTTCGGGACAGTATTTCACGGCATTGTCGAGCACGATCGACAGCAGAGATTCGATCGATTTCTTATCTCCCTGGATGTGGATGCCGTCTTCGATATTGGAGCTGATCGTCTTGTTTGAGGCAGTCGCCACCGCGCCAAAAGAACCCGTCTGACTCTTCAGAAGTGCTGACAGATCAAGATCTTTCATCTCAAGGACAGTGGAGGTCTCCTCCATCTTGGAAAGTGAGATCAGGTCCTGCGTGAGCTCGGAAAGACGCTTTGTCTGAACCTTAATGTCAGAGATCCACTCGCTTTCCGATTGTTCCATCTCCAGTACCTCGGCATCCGCTGTAATGATCGCCAGCGGAGTCTTGATCTCGTGACCGGCATCCGTGATGAAGCGTTTCTGCTTCTCGTAGCTCTCGGCCACGGGACGGACGATCCTGCCGGAGGCAAGAAATACGAGGATCCCTACGCCGATCAGGCAGAGGAGAGATACGAAAATACTGATATTCCGAAAGTTCCTGAAGTTCTGAAGTCCGATGCCGCAGTCGCGGAAAATGACCATACGGCAGTTATTCTCATCCGGTTCACCGACGAGATAACGGTAGTCCCCGATAAAGCCGGACGAGCCCTTCCTGTTTAGTGCTTTTGCCGCATAATCAACGGCTTCGGACTCCGAGACGGCGGAGATGCGGCCGGTATCTACGAGCACCGCATTCTCGGATTCGTCGAAAAGAACGGTAAAGTATCTGGTCTCATAGGCGAGTTCCGGGGAGTCGATACGGTCTTCGCGCAGCCACATAAAGGAGCGCTTCCCGGAGCGGAAATCATCATCCACGATGATCGTTGTCTCAATGTCAGTCTGCGTGTCATCCCCGTTCATGCCGGGATTCGGAGGAAGTCCTTCCTTCGGTCCTTTTCCTCTCCCGTGCTCTTCAAAAGTACCGCCGTTTCTCATCAGAAGCTCGAGGATATCATCGCTCTCGGAGACGACCTGACGGTAGTTGCTGACGTTGATGCCGCCAATCAGGATGACCATGACCAGCAGGACGGCGAGCATCGTGAGAAGTATTAAACGCATGCGGAGTTTGCGGATCATTTCTCCACCTCCAGAAAATAACCGGCATTCCGTGCTGCCTTGATCTTCACGTCAGATCCGACGGAGGTGAGCTTCTTTCTAAGATAGGACAGATTCGTCCATACGACGTTGATGTCGGCATCACTGTCGAGTCCCCAGACCTTCTCCATGAAGCGGTCCGTGGAGATGAGGGCGCCGGGATTACTCATGAGATATTCCATCATCTGATATTCTTTTGCGGCGAGACGGACAGAGCCGGATGGACCGCTGAGCTCGAAGCTCTTCCTGTCGAGAACGATATTTCCGAAGCGGAGGGAATTATCCGCTGCTGTGGCGACGGATCTCGTGATCGCGCGGAGCCTGGCCAGAAGCTCCCTGCTCTCGAAGGGCTTGGTCAGGTAGTCATTCGCGCCGAGGTCTAATCCCTCGACCTTATCGTCGATCTCAGAGCGGGCGGTGAGCATCATGACCGGGATCGTGATGCCCTTCTCGCGGATCTTCCGCAGGACGGTAAATCCGTCCATCTTCGGCATCATGACATCAAGTACCGCGCAGTCATACTCTCCGGAAAGAAGATAGTCCAGCGCATCCTGGCCGTCATAGACGGCTTCCACGGAGTAATTATTCTTCGCAAGTATCGCGCAAAGTGCGCGGGAAAGTGATTTTTCATCTTCGGCAAGAAGTAAACGCATGGCCGGACTCCTTTTCTAATACTTACATTATACAGCAGAAATGCCTGTATCTCGGCGTTTTCTTTTTCTTTCATGCTTTAAGGCTGACTTAAGGTTACCATGCTAACCTTAAACCAGGATTAAAGAAACGGAGGAAAAAAGCATGTACACGCCGATGGTTTTTGAACGATACGAAAGAAAATACCTCCTGAGCCCGTCGGCGAAAGATGCGGTGCTCCAGGCGATGGAAGGCC
>JAFWSW010000056.1 GCA_017519205.1 Clostridiales bacterium
CAGAAGCTACGGTTCCCCCGACAGAAGCAACCACACCTCCGGTATCCGGTGGACAGGGCGATCCGAAGGGAACAAAACCGGTAGCAGGAACCAAAGTTGAAGTAAGCAACTCTTGGGGAAATGGAAATAATTGTCAGGCAAATATGCAGTTTGACGCCGGCAAGAAGTGCGCCAAGATCGTACTTTACATACCGAATGGAGTTACACTCTCGAACTGTAACGCAAGTAACTGCACACAGAGCCAGCAGGGAAACTACCTTACGATCGTCTATACGAACTCCCCGTATTGGGATGCCAGAGGACAGAGCGCACAGTTCCAGGCTTCCGGAAAACTCAAAGACTTTTCTAAGATCGCTGTAGTATACATCGAGGAGAACTTCTGATCATACTCAGCACATGAAATTGAAACTTTACGATGACACATCGTTGACAATTGAGAACTAACATCATCGGATAGCATAATCACTACCACAGAGGCCGCTTCTTCGGAAGCGGCCTTATTGCATTTACACTTTAGTAAAAAAGCTGTGCTTTTTTTGCCATATAGTATTATTATACTAATATCGATAACTGTATGATTGGCTGGGGGAAGCCATACTCGCAGGGGGAAGAGAATGAAGCTACAGCAGTTTGCAAAACTGGTAAGTAAGAATGTCACGGTCCTTTCGATCGCGTCTGCTTTCGTTTTGGGCGCTGTCGGCATGACTGATATCAAGGACAATCTGTTCGATACTTCCACCTGGTTCATGAATTCCGAATCTGATGAGACCGAGTTTGAGAATGTTGCGGAGGATCCGAACAGATCGGCCTTCGAATTTGCCAAGCCTACCAATACTTCCGAAGAAGATTTTGAGATCACCGAGCCTGAGGAAAGCTCTGCTCCGTCCGAAGAAGAGACGGCATCAGAGATTACCTCTTCTTCCGAGCAGGAGAGCGAGAGCACTGTTCCCAGCGAGATCGAACTGAATCTTCAGGATTTCACTATCCCGGAGATGGATCTTCCGACAGAGACCACACCGGAGACTACCGAGTCCACGACGGAAGAGACTACGACAGAGGCTGAGCCGTCCGAGTCCACCAAGAAGACGAAGAAGACAAAGGCGACCGAAGATACGACAAAAGCACCGGCCGAAGATACAACTGCTGCTCCGAACGAGACAACAGCAGCCCCGAATGAGACGACCGCCGCTCCGAAGGAGACAACAGCTGCTCCGAAGGAAACGACAGCTGCCCCGACAGAGCCTGCAAAGAAGCCTCTCGGCGATACCAGCGGATCCTATAACGACGGCCTGGCAAAAGAGATCCTGACACTCGTCAATAACGAGCGTGCGGCAAACGGTCTGGCACCGCTTTCCTGGAACGGAAGACTGGCCAAGGGTGCGAAATCCCGTGCTACAGAGATCGTCGTGAAGTGGAGCCACACCCGTCCGGATGGATCGGAGTGGTACAATGCACCGGACTGCGATACATCCTACGGTGAGAACCTGGCAAAGGGCTACAGTTCCACATCTTCCGCCATGACCGGCTGGATGAATTCCGAAGGACACAGAGCGAATATCCTGAAGGCTGAATATAAGACTCTCGGAGTTGCCTGCTATGTCTGCAACGGTGAGTATTACTGGGTGCAGGAGTTTGGATACTGAGTCGAAAAAGATCCCGCTGATATATAGAAATTACATCCGATGGCCACTCATGATCCTCATGGTGGCCGTAGTCATTTTGGGGCTGGTGTATGCTTACGTGCTCGATCCGTCGAAGGATTCGAAAGCCTATCTGCCCTGTACTTTTTATTCCGCATTCTCACTTTATTGCCCCGGCTGCGGAGACAGCCGGGCACTTCATGCGCTGACGCACGGCCGGATACTGGAAGCATTTGACTATAATCTCCTGTTCCCGTTTGCGGCTTTGGTCCTCGCGTGGTACTATCTGGTTGCACTTACTTGTCTTTTTTTCAGAAGAAGAGTGATGTGGGTGCCGAAGTCGCTTCCGGTCTGGTCGGCGATCGTTATCGGAGCGGTAATAGTGCTTTTCACGGTGCTACGGAATATTCCGCAGTGGCCGTTTACGATACTTGCACCATAGTATTAGGAGGAAATAGAAATGTCGATTTGTAAATATTGCGGTAATGAAGCCGGTGACGGCGAGTTCTGCAGAAGCTGCGGAGCAATGAACGAAGGTCAGGCAGTTACTCCCCAGAGAATGACTGCTGACGATTACAGGCAGCTGGAGAATGCAGATCAGGTAGGTCCGGATGCCGGATCGAACACTACGCAGCAGCCGGAAAACAAGTATTTCCGCCCGCAGGCAGCGACCGGACTTCTGGCGGCGAACATCGTCGTACTCGTTCTCGGTGTGCTGGGTTTCTGTAATTCTCTGGGTGTCACGCTTCTGGCGATCATCTTCTCGATCATCGGTATCATGAGCGCTTCGAGAGTTAAGTCCTGCACGAACGATGCGGATGTTAACCGGAACAAGAGTGTCGCAACGATGATGCTCGTCCTGGGTATCATCGCCCTGGTCGTCGGATATATCGTTCTTATCGTCCTTAAGATCATCGGCAGTCTCGCACACGGTCTTTCCTCACTGTTCACGTAAAAACTGTTCTTAGCAGCACTTCCGGAAGAAGAGGTTGCTGTTGCTAAAGAAAGATAAACAATTTATTATTACTATTAGAAATTACGAGAGCATCCTTGGGCTACAAGGATGAAAGAGGATAAAAGAATGGCAAAATGCAAGTATTGCGGAGAGGAAACAGGTGGAACGATGTTCTGCCAGTATTGCGGCGCCAAAACGGATCCGCAGCCGATTCCCGCACCGGTTCCGGAGCCGCAGCAGATACCTGTCACACAGCAGACATCGTATCAGCAGCCGGTACTTAATCCGATGATGCAGACTGCGTCGAACAATACTCCGCGTGGAGCCGGCGGGCTTCTTGCAGGCAACATCGTTGTTCTTGTCCTTAGCTGCATCTTTTTCTGCGGACTCGTTCCGATCATCTCCATTGTACTTTCGATCATCGGAATCGTTTTCGCGGCGAAGGTGAAGAACGCCAAGACCCCGCAGCAGGAAGGAAGTTTCCGTACTGTCGCGATCATTATGCTGATCCTGGGCATCATCTTCCTGATTATCGGTATTATCGTTGTCATTGCGGTGATCAATCAGGAGTATGGCGGATTGTCCGGACTCTGGGAAGAAATCCTGGAAACCACGAAGAAAACGAGAAAAAAGAACTATTGAGTTTTAAAACAGGAAAATAGATTTTCATAGTAAAGGAGAAGAGAAAATGTCTATTTGTAAGTTTTGTGGAAATGAAACCGGCGGATCACAGTTCTGCCAGAACTGCGGCGCCAAAGTAGAGGAACAGCCGGTAGCTCCTCAGCCGATCCCGGTAATGCCGGATCCTGCTTATCAGCAGCCGGTCTATCAGGCTCCGGTTCCGACGCAGCCGTCCTTCTATACACCGGGCGGTGCCGGCGGACTTCTCGCAGGCAATATCATCACGCTGGTCATCTCAGTGCTCACATGCTGCCTGGTTTATACTCTCGTTGCACTTGCCCTCTCGATCGTCGGTATCGTTTTTGCCGCCAAGGTCAAGAGAGCAACCAATGCCGAGCAGGAGCGCTCCTATAGAAGAGTCGCCCTCATCATGATGCTGGTTTCTATTGCAGTTATCGTTCTGTCCATCATCCTCATCGTCGTCGGTATCTACCAGAAGTACGGAAGCTTCGATGCATTCATGGAAGAGATCGAGAGCATCTGGGAATCCGCTTGGGAGTCTGCCCAGAATAAGTAATAAGATTATTATGATCCCGGTAATGTCTGCCGGGAACAAGAAGAGGTACAGTAATGCAGTGTACACGTTGCGGGAGAGATCTCTCGGAGCAAGCCCGGTTCTGTCCGGACTGTGGACTGAAAATTGAAAGAACAGGGGATGTCGGTGCCAACGAGGCACCGGCATCTTCCGGTCTGCCCGGACTTCCGCCGCTTCCGGTCTCAAAGGAGTCCGTGGAAGCCGAGTTTGTTCCTGCGTCTTTTGACAATGTGACCCCGCCGATCAAGCCCGTCACAACGCCTGCTCCGATGCCGATCCCGACATTGAAACCACAGGCGGCCGCTCCCGCTCCTTCCGCGCCTGTATCATCTGTTTCGCAGACGTATGTAGCGCCGACGGTGCTTTTGCCGCAGTATACATATAAGGAAGAAAGTGAATACTATACCTTTGATGCGACGGAGAAACCGGACTTCGAGGCGATCCGCGGAATATCGATCGTCCTGATCGTGATGTCGGTCCTTACGATCTTCGGAGTGCTTTTCCCGCTTCCGATCTGCATCGTGGCGCTGGTCATGGCCTGTACAGGAAAGAGTGACCCCGATCCGTTAAGTGCAAAAAGGAAATTCAATACCTGCCGGATCCTGACGATCGTCTCTGTGATAAGTGTCGCTTTGCTGTATATCGGATTGTTCGTTTTACGTTATCTTATGAATTACACGGATCTGTTCGTCGTGTAAAAGCATGAAATACCAGTGCTTTTCGATCCGGACTCCGCCATTGGCGAGGGGCCGGATTTTTGTATATTATGAAAAATCTTTGTCAATTTGTTGTGAAATTCCACAGTAAGCAATGAAAAATATCAGAAAAGGTTGTATAATTGTTTTACAATTCTTTCGATGAGGGGTAGTAACAATGAAGAAATGTCCTGTATGTGGCGTTATGATGGGTGATAACGTAGCGCGTTGCTTCATGTGTAAGTATGATTTCCAGAAGGCTGCACGTGAAGGGGAAGATGTTGCGAGGGAAGAAGCCAGCGCGAACATTAAGCGTAACGAGCAGGAAGCCAGTGCTCGTGTCGAGCAGAAACGTTCCGAAGAAGAAAAGATCATCGTTGAGATGAAGAACAGGAACCAGCGCGAGATCGAGACACTCAACCAGCAGCTGGAGTCCGAGAAACTCCGTATCGAGACAGAGTATGTCGAGATCAGAAAGCGTGCCCTCGATGAGAGAAAAGCACTTGAGAAGGAACTCGAGGAGATCCGTGAACAGGTCGAAATCGAGAAGAAGCGTCAGTCTGATGTAAAGGGCGAGCAGGAAAAGATCCGTGAGGAAGCCAGAAAAGAGATGGCGGCCGAGCGCGAAGAGATGATCAAGCAAGCCAAGAAAGAGCAGGAAGCGATCCTCAACGACGCACATAAAGAAACTGAACAGCTCGCGATCCAGGTCCGTAAGGAATACGAGGACGCGATGCAGAGAAGACAGCAGCTGATCGATGAAGCCCAGCTGGCGGAAGCCGCTGCGAAAGAAGCGATCGAGCGCCGTGATGCCGCGGAAAAAGATTATAAAGAGATGGAAGCTTCGCTTAATACGATGAAGACCGATTACGAAGCGGCCAAGAAGAAACTCGAAGCGGAAGCGGAAGAAACTACCAAGAAGATGTTAAAAGAAGGCGAAGATGCGAAGGCCGCATCTATTGCTGAAGGTGAGCAGGCAAAGGCTGCTGCAGTTGCAGAAGCTCAGCAGATCCTGGCCGATGTGGAAAAGACGAAGAAGCAGGCTGACTCCGAGATGCAGGCGTATGTGGCGGAAGCCCAGCGCATCATGGTGGAAGTCGAGAAAGCCCAGAAGCAGAATCAGGAACTGGCAGAAGA
>JAFWSW010000057.1 GCA_017519205.1 Clostridiales bacterium
CCATGAGGCAAGCAAACACGACGTGATCGTGATCACGGAAGATAAGAGCAAACTGCCGTCCAAGGTAACGAAAGACATTAAGGTGTACAGTGCTTTTAAACCGATAGCAGGAACATCTTCCACCGCGAAGAAGACGACCACCGCAAAGAAAACAACGACAACAAAGAAGGCGGCCACAACAAAGAAAACATCTACGGCCAAGAAGACTTCGACTACTAAGAAATCCACTACGAAAAAAGCAAGTTCTTCCAAGAAGAAAAACGACGATCTCGATGTTTCCGACATCTTCAATACGATCGTTAAGAAACTCTTTTAAGGATCTCACCGTATATAAGCAAAGGCCGCTCTTCAAGAAAGGGCGGCCTTTTTTTATCTAAGGTCTTTCTTCGTGTATTTGACGTAGGCGGCTATAATGCCGATGATCATGAAAGCCATTCCCGGAAGCAGGTATTTCATTTCCAGTCCTCCGCTCTCCACGATATCTGCCGCTTCAGTATAAGAAAAGGACGAAATGTACTTGAGCGCTCTCGCTGATTTGGAAATATTTGCAATAAGATTCAGAAAATACATCATCGCAGCTACACCGATACCGATGCCGAGGCCTCCCCTAGTCAGGAACGCGGAGATCCCGAAGCAGATCCCGGCGATCTCCAGCTGCATCAGGAAATGAGCCAGATGGAAAAGGAACATTTCTTTCCAGAAGAATTCCTCCCCGATGATGGCGATCGAAAGAATAGAAAGGACGATCACGACCGCGTTCATAATAACAATAATAGAAAGCACACTCAGTAATTTCTGGGTAATGACCTTCACACGGGAAACCGGATGCGAGAAAAGAAATTCCGCAGTATGGTCACGTTCTTCCTTCATGAGTGCAGATACACCAACGATCGCCGCAAAGAATGCTCCGCCGATGCCAAGTATATTTCCGCCCTCGATCATATAAAAGCCGGTAAGAGTTCCGAAATCCAGACGGTCCATACCAAAGGCCTGGGTAAAGTTCCCCATCGAGGAAAACATCTCGTTCACATTCCCCATCTGGGACTTCATCTCCGGGAACATCAGAACGCAGGATGCGATCAGCACACCGATCACCAGGCTCCAGATCAGGAGCATCTTTTTCTGAGAATTTATCTCTTGTTTCAGTATCGTCATAGTTCTTCCTCCGTCAGGACTCGTAATAGTGCATGAAGATCTCTTCCAGCGTCGGCTCGGTGATCGTAATATCCCGTATTTTCTCCTCCGCGAGAAGTGTCAGAAGTTTCTGGATATCGCCGTTATAGAGGAATTTCAGACCTTCGTCCCGTGCATCATTAGTGAACGTGATACCGGACAAGCCGTTCAGTTTTTCTTTCGTCAGTGAACCGTACACCGTGACCTTCCTTGTACCGGTCTGCTCGAGATTTCCCACCTTATCGGAAAGGAGGATCTTTCCGTCCTTGATAAAAGCGGCACTTCGGCAGTATGCCTGTACTTCCGAGAGAATGTGCGAGGAAAAAAAGATCGTCGAGCCTTCTTTATTCTCTTCCATGAGGATCGAGAAAAACTCCTTCTGCATCAGGGGATCAAGACCGCTCGTCGGTTCGTCAAGGATCAGAAGATCCGGATGGTGCTGGACAGCACATATGATGCCGACTTTCTTTCTGTTTCCGAGAGAAAGGTCTTCCACTCTCTTCATAGGATCAAGATCCAGCCGTTCGCAGAGTTCTTCCGCACGCTTGCTGCAGCTGGCGCCACGAAGGTCAGCTGAATATCTGATGGCTTCTTTCACTCTCATCTTCGGGTAGAAGAAAATCTCCGAAGGAAGATAACCGACTTTACTTAAGATCTTCTCCTTTTCTTCCACAATATCGTGTCCCAGGACCCGGGCAGATCCGGATGTCAGATGAATCAGGCCCAGGAGTGTACGGATCGTCGTGGATTTACCGGCGCCGTTCGGTCCGATGAAGCCGAAGAAGTCGCCCGCTTCCACAGTAAGATCCAGATCGACGATGCCACGGGATCCGCCATAGGACTTCGTAAGCTTCGTGGTATCAATGGCAAGTGCTTTTTCCATAGTATTTCCTTTCAGTAAATAATTGATTATTTCAGATACTGTTTCTTCCAGAAATCGATCAGTTCGCGGTAATCCCTGATGACCCTATCGATATCGATCGGGCCTCTGTGCTGCATCTGGTACATATACCCCTCCGAAGCCAGATAAATGTCCTGATACATCATCTTCAGGTCCAGTCCGTCTTTAAATATGCAGGGATCCAGTTTCGGAAGTGACGTATTCGTGCTGAGCTTGGTATACGGCTCGATGATCTTTATGAGTTCGCCACGGACTTCCTCATCTTCTTCGTAGTATGCCCGCAGTGCAAAAGCACTCATATCCGGATACTTCTTCATCATTTCGGTCTTGGCGAGGAGTCCCTGATACATCATCTCGAAGACATCTTCTTCCTGATAGCAGCCGGTTCCGCTAAGATAGCTTCTGGTCAGCTCCTCCGCCGTCTTTAGAAGAAACAGATACAGTTCCTTCTTATTTCTGAAATAAAAAAACAGAAGTGATTTACTAATGCCGGCCTCGAGTGCGATCTCGTTCATCGGACTTTTCCGATACGAGTTATTCGCAAAAACTCGAAAACCGGCATTTAAAATGCGGTTCTGTTTTTCTTCAGGGAGATTATAAAACTTCTCGTTCATGGTATCTTTCCTCTCCGTTTCTCATTGACCGAATCGGTTAATACCATTTTGGCGCTATTGACCGTTTTTGAGAAGACCCCTTCGCAAAAATATTACTGCTCCGGATTTCTGACCTGGAAGGCTGCGTAATCTGCCGGATTATAAAGAATATACGAATCCAGATGACCATTCGGATCGATATTCTGATACATCTCGACCCACTCGACCAATTCCTGAGGAAGAACGGAGACAGGAGTATTCGGGAGATAAAGGATCAGTTCATCCGCCTTCGTAAATCCATACGGATCAGCATATGTGACATCTGCCGGCAGATCCTGATATGTCTCTTTCGTTGCTTCAAACTTCTCAGTTGAAAACTCCTTGACGTGAGTGGAGAATGAGTATTCATTGACGCGCGTAAATGTATCGATCATCCCTGAAAAACGGCATCTTTCGACATCATATGCATCTCCGTCTATTTTAAAAACAGCACTCTCATACTCACCCCTGAACGTGTGATTCTTGCAGTTGATCTCTATGGTAGTGGACCAGGAAGTCAGTGCGGAAAGATGTCCAAGAATGATGCTCGGGACCTGAAAAGAGTCATCCGCATATTTAGCGTACGGATCTTCCGTCTTCTTTTCGGTGGATTCTGCCTCAGAAGTCGTCGTCTTTGCTTCTGAAGTCTCTGACTCTAAAGTTGTCTCGAACACTTCCGTATCCGAATCTGAGGTTTTTTCCTTCTCATCCTTTTTAACATTGTTACATGCTGTCATCGCAATGCTTACAGCCATCACGCCGGCAAGCAGGATTCTCTTGTTCATGTAAATATCCCCTTTTCTCAAACCATTTTTTCCGTGTTCAATTATACCAAAAGAGGAAAACTCAACATGACAGATTTATCATACGGTCAATCAGATCTTGATCCGCTGATAGTAAAAACAGGCCAGCTGGGTGCGGTCACGAAGATCGAGTTTACTTAGGACGGAACTGATCATATTACGGACTGTTCCCTCACCGAGGAACATCTTCTGTGCGATTTCCTTGTTGGACAATCCTTCCGCAACCAGCTCGACGATCTCCTGTTCCTTCGGAGTAATATCATAGTCCTCCCAGCGGAAGGATTCACTTCGGTTTAGAAGATCCGGAAGCCTCTCGACGATCTTTCCGCCAAAGACGGTCTGTCCGCCATATACTGCACGGACAGCATCAGAAAGAGATGCACAGTCCTGCTTGAGGATGTAGCCCTTCGCTCCGACCTTCAGCGCACGGTTAATGTATTCGTCATCCAGGAATGTGGTAAGAAGGATCACCTTCGCCTGCGGGTCGAGTTTCAGTATCTCGGATGTCGCTTCCAGTCCGTCGGTATCCTCCATACGGATATCCGAGAGCACGACGTCCGGTTTTGCATCCGGATACGCTGCGATGGCTTCACGGCCGCTTCCGCAGAGGCTGACCACTTCGATATCCTCATCCTGCTCCAGAATGATCTTTAAAGACTGGTTTACGAGCGGATCATCATCCACGATCATGATTCTCATTTTCTTTCCTCCTTACCCGGAACATCTTTTCTCGGGATAGTTACTGTGATGTGAAAGCCGTCCGGTCCGCCCTGAATGGATGTACGCCCACCCACGGATACCGCACGGGAATTGATGTTATATAGTCCGATACCATGTTCTCCTTCAAGCGCGGCAAAATCCGAAGGACGGGAGTACTCGACTTTGGCGCTTTTTCCGTCATCTGAGACCAGGACACGCCAGAACGTCACGTTCTCAACGACTTCCAGACGTACCTTTTTCCCGTTGCTGTGTTTGGAGATATTGGTCACTCCTTCTTTGAAGATACCGAGGATCGCATTCTTAATATCATTCGGCACAGGAGACTCGATCGACGTGGATACAGTTACATCGAAGCGGTCCTTGATCACAGAAGCGATCTCATGGATACCGATCGAAAGATCGATCGAATCGTCATGCAGTTCGTGAACTGAGCGGCGGATATTCGTCATGGCTTCATTGACGGTGCTGCTCACCGACTCCAGATACGGCTTCGTCTTCTCATCCTTATTGATGACCGAGATCGCCTGGAGCTGAACAACCGCTCGTGTCAGCTGATGTCCGACGTTATCGTGGATCTCCCGGGCGATACGGTTTCTCTCCGCGAGAGTTGCATTCCGCACCTGCATATCCATATTCTGGGAGATCTCTTTCTTCAGCTGCATGGACTTCTGCGCATCGTAGCGCACATCGTCAAACTTATCCGTAAGAAACGTCTTCTGCGTATTCATATAGGTAGTTTTCATGGCAAGGATGGCTGCGGCGATTATAAGGAATACCGACCAGTGCCGGAAAGCGATACCGGCAGTTCCTGCCAGTAGCAGAAGCTTCAGCCAGCTGATTCTCTGCGCAAAGATTTCCGAAACAAACGCACGCGAGTTCTTCGCTTTGTGGAATTCCAGGAATGATTTTTCCGTATTCTCATCAGAAAACATTCCGTAGATACATATCGGAATGAGCACGCTCATCTCCGGCATATAAGCGGCAAGTGCTCCCGATGCAACAACCAGAAGCATGCCGACGATCCTGTTTCGGATAACTTCCTCAAGAAGAGCGATGATGAAAACGGTCAGGATCGTTACGACTTCCTTCGTTCCGATATCGGACGAAAGCGAAAAACTGCCGTACGGCACTGTCCCGAAAAGAACCAGTGCCGCCGACAGAATTACG
>JAFWSW010000058.1 GCA_017519205.1 Clostridiales bacterium
ACGAATCTTTCCGAGCCGCAGATCAGGAGAGTGAACCAGCTTCCGGATGATGTCGTTCTCGAAAACGGAGTGGATCTTGATCGCGTCAAATACTTCTACGAGTATACATACACAACGACGGAAGATGCGGAAAACGGACCGATCGTGTGCTATGTTTCCGATAATGGTTATCTCGTTGCCATGAAGAATAACCGCAACTGGGATGTGACGGATCTGCTCATCGAAGTGAACGGGAAGACACTTGGTGCGCAGTGGGATGAGGCTGCGTATAACACTTATCCGCTTGATCAGATGCTGTATGAGCAGGGAACCATCACCATCGAGATGGACGATTGGGAATTCGGAAAAGAGGGAAATGTCAAGGATCTGAAGAGAAACGGTCCGATCAAGACGATCCATTGTGAACCCGGAATGATTATTAAATGCATGACATCTTCGGATGACATTCTCCGTATCGTAACGGTGGAAGGTGAGTACGAATGTGTTCCTGTTGCCAAGATCAATTCCGTGACGCAGGAAGAACTGGAAGAGCTCTTCGGAAAAGGGAAGGTCACAATCACGATCACCCCGGCATCTTAAGCGATATGTGCGATGTATAGATCCTGAAAACCAATGCTAGAAAATATGTTCTCTTAATATTATAATGTCTATAGCACAGTCTGCTTAATGGACGTTGCCTATCAGGAGAACGAAGATGAGTGATGGATTTGACATCCAGGAATATATGACAAAAGGCGTGGAGCGCGTGGTTTCGGATTGCCTTCGGGCAACTCTTCAGAACCCGCGTGAGAGCGCGTATATGGTGAAGTTTGCCGCTGCCAGTAAATCTGCGTCTAAGAAGAGGAGAAAAGCGGAGGATCAGGGGGAACATATCCCTCCGTTTCTGATCGCCAGCATCACGAGTCAGTGTAACTTGAACTGCGCGGGGTGTTATTCTCGGCATAACCATGCCACGATGGACTGCTCACCGGTAAACCAGCTTACTTCAGAGGACTGGAAGAAGATATTCTCCGAAGCGGAAGACCTCGGGATCAGCTTCATTCTTCTGGCCGGAGGAGAGCCGTTGTACAGGAAGGATGTCATCACGGAGGCGGGACGGTTTCCGCATATTCTTTTCCCGGTATTTACGAATGGAACTATGATCGATGACGGGTATCTCGATCTGCTCGATAAGTGCAGAAATATCGTGCCGATCTTAAGTATCGAAGGCAGCGAGAAGATCACGGATGAAAGACGCGGAGAAGGCGTTTATTCGAAACTCATTTCCGTCATGGATGAGTGTAAGAAGAGAGGCATCATCTATGGCGCCTCGGTCACGGTGACGACACAGAACCTGAAAGAAGTATACTCAGAGTCGTTCCTCGGGGAACTCTCCGATCGCGGCTGCAAGGCGGTGATCTTCGTCGAGTATGTACCGGTAGCGGACGATCAGAAAGATCTGGCGCCGGGAGATGCGGAAAGAGAATATATGCAGGGAGAGATCATGCGGCTTCGGTCGGATCATCCTGAGATGGTGTATATTGCATTCCCGGGTGATGAGAAGAACTCGGACGGGTGTGTAGCCGCGGGAAGAGGATTCTTCCATATCAACTCGCATGGAGGCGCGGAACCGTGTCCTTTTTCACCATATTCGGATATCAATGTGAAGAATACATCCCTTCGTGAAGCGCTGAGATCACCGCTGTTCCGGTATCTTCAGAGCGGGGATCTTCTGAAGGAAGACCATTCAGGCGGATGCGTGCTTTTTGAAAAGAGAGAACAGGTTCAGGAGTATATTGATTCGTGCGGTGCGAGCGTCGATGCTTGTGAGAAGGAGTAAAGATGGGAAAGAAGAGTAATCTGAGAGATCGCGTAACAAAGTATATTTCGGATCAGTACGCTGTTGATCCGGAGTTCCCGTGGGACGGGGATGATACCAGCGCGGTGTTCCGGCATCGGGAGAATAAGAAGTGGTTTGCGCTGATCATGGACGTGCGGCGTGAGGTGCTGGGGCTTTCCGGTAAGGAACCGGTATCCTGCATGAATCTTAAGATCGATGACATTATCCTACGCGACATGATCACCCACGAAGAGGGCATCATGCCGGCGTATCACATGAATAAGCAACATTGGGTCACTGTTCTTCTCGATGGGACGGTGGAGTTTGAGCGTGTCGTGGAGCTCCTGCAGGTGAGCTTCGAGGCGACGATGCCGGGAAGACGAAATAAGAAAGAGCGCCCGCCGAAAGCGTGGATCATACCGGCCAACCCGAAATACTATGACGTGGAGGGTGCTTTTGAAAAGGAAGAAGTGATCGACTGGAAACAGGGCGCGGGAATCAACGTGGGCGACACGGTGTACATGTATGTCGGATCTCCCGTATCTGCGATCCTCTATAAGTGCAAGGTCTTAAAGACAGACATCCCGTATTCGTATGAGGATTCAAACCTCAGGATCACGTCGCTCATGACGATCAGGCTACTGAAAAGATATGACAGAAAGAAATTCACGTTTAAGATATTGAACGATGAATATGGTATATTTGCTGTAAGGGGACCGAGGTCGGTTCCGAATTCGCTTCGGTGCGCGCTGGAGGAGTGAATCTTCCGGAGGGGACGCCGCGGGAGATCAGGTCTTCCGGAGGCGGAGCGGCATCGTGGTTGGTGACAGCATGTGAGGAAATAGTAATGACATTTCGAAAGACAGTTAGCGTGCTCCTGGTTTTTCTGATGGTGATGTCCGGGTGCTCGAAAAAGACAGATGAAACGACCGGCACGACGGAGACGACAGGAGCGGGTTCTGAGGCGTCTGTGACGGAGGAATCAGTAACGGAGATCACCGAGGATACGACTGCTCAGACAGAGACCGAATCGGCAGCTTCGGAGATAGAATTGACGGAGACGTCGAAAAAGGAACCTGAACCGATCGTTTTTGATCCGCATCTGCACTCGGCGGCGCTGGATGTGGCGTGCAAGGAGGGCTACTGGGAGTCTTTCGATAATATGGTCGACGCGATCATGGCGGGAGAGGATACGTTCAAATGTACAAGCAAGGAAGCATATGACTGGTGTGCAAGCAGTGTGGTGATCGATTATTTCATGCCGGCGGCCTCCGGTTTTGTTTTCGGGGACGGCTATGAGGACGGCGTCGGAAAACTCAGATATGAAAAACCGAAAGAAGAATTCCTCGCCAGAGAAAAAACTTTTGAAGAAGAATCGATGAAAATCTTGAATGCGTGCGTGAAGTCCGACTACACGGATTTTGAAAAGGCGCTGTCCCTGTATGTGTACATTGCTGAAAACTTCACTTATGCGTACGAGGATGAACATGAGGTCCAGGACCAGTCTCCGGACGGATTCGGCGTCTACAGATGCATGATGAAAAAGCACGGGATCTGCTTCGAGCTCTCCGGAGTTTATACATTCCTTCTTCGCCAGTGCGGCATCGATTCGCTGAAGATCTCGGGAGATGGAGATGTGTTCCATGAATGGTCATACGTGTACCTTTATGGAAAGCCGTATCATGTGGATGTCACGTGGGGGCGCGCTGAGAATGATCCGAACGGTGAGGTTCCCCTGCGGTTCTTCATGGAGACGGACATGATGCGCATCGAAGACGGATTCGTGTTTAATACATTTGTCTGGAATCCGCTTTCGTGGTGGGTCAAGGACATCGACAAGAACCAGTATGTCGTGGAAGAAAATACATACGACGCGCTGCATCAAGGTAAGTTCATCGCACTCGATACGGAGAAAAAGGTCGTCCGTTTCAGAGAGGGCGATGAGGAAAAAGAGTGGAAGTATGAGTAAAAGCCACCTTGAATTAAGACGGGCGGATGCGCTGGAACATGATGAGATCATGAAGTTTAGAAAGAAACTGATCTTGGATCGTATCGTCACGATTATCTGCTTCGTGCTTCTTGACGCCGCGTTTATTGTCGGAACGATCGGATGTCTGATGTATAAGCAGTATAAAAGAAGTATCCTGCCGATCATTGCGACGCTGGGACTTCTGTTTCTAACCGTGATCGTGATCAAGGACCATGAGCATAAGATCAAAGAGATCAAGAACAAAAACTATATGGTCAGCAAAGGAACCGTGGTAAAGAAGAGCACGGGCGGATCGTTCAAGCATCCCAAGAGTTTCTTGACGGTTGAAAACAAGGACGGATCGAAAGGAAAATATAAGGTGATCCCGTCGGTGTATGGAAAGGCCGAGGAGGGATCGCCCTGCCTGATTATCAAGTACGACAAAGAAGAGATCATTCAGAAGAAATTTACGCGGGATGTTGTCATCTGCGAACGGAAAACCGACTGAGTATTCGGAGGAGAAGAAAATGGTACTGAAACGACTGGATATGGAATTGTCTGTGTGTAAGCTTTCGAAGGTGGGGGATATTCCGCTTCGATCTTCTTTCTATTTTGTTGGGAGAACAGACGAAGAGATCTCGCTTGTCTGTGAGACTTGTGACGTACCGGGTGAGGTAGTCGCAAGAGAAGACGGGTGGAGTGCTTTTCGCATAGAAGGAGTACTGGACTTCTCCCTGGTCGGGATCCTGTCTAAGATCACCGGCGTACTTGCGGATAAGGGGATCGGGATCTTCGCCGTATCGACCTATAACACCGACTACGTGCTGGTGAAGAAGGAGAACTTCGAGCGGGCGATGGAAGCACTTCGTGAAGCAGGATATGAAATCTATTGAAAGAAACCTCTTGCCAAATCCGAAAGAGTGGTAGAATAAATCCATGGGGGTATTGTTTATGGGAGAGAATAAATCGACAGATATGTGGGATAAGCTTACGCACGAACAGAAAAATCACATTCTTTATCTGAAACAGAGAGAACTTCTGAATATTCTTCTTTCACACAATGCGATCTCGAAGGCGCAGCACGACAAGAGCCTTCATGATCTGACGGTGAAGATGGGAGAAAGCCTGTAAGCGCAATAGGAGAATATATGAACTTTACAACAGATATTTTCGAGACTTTTGATAAGCAGTGGGCACTTCTTACTGCCGGTGATATGGAGAAGTTTAATACCATGACGGTTTCCTGGGGCGGCCTGGGAACGATCTGGGGAAAGCCGGTCGCGACCGTGTATGTCCGTACTTCAAGATTGACACATGACTTCATGGACGATGGCGAGTTCTTCACTGTAAGTTTCTTCCCTGAGGAGTACAAGAAAACGCTTGGCGTGCTAGGTTCTAAATCCGGTAGAGACATGGACAAGATGCACGAGTCGGGACTGACTGCAAAGGCGATCGGTGAGACCGTTACCTTTGAGGAAGCGACTGTGACGTTTGTTTGCAGAAAGCTCTTCAAGCAGCAGCTTGATCCGGCGAATATGAGACCGGAGATCGCTGAACAGTTCTACGGAAAGGACGCACCGCATGATATGTACATCGGCGAGGTCGTGGAGATCGTAAAGTAAGGATATTTCCCATCAAGTTTGGACGATTTTTGTAAGATCGAGAGATATTTGTGCGATGATGGTCAGGCCAAAATGCTGAAATCGGCATTTTGGCCTGACTTGTGTAGGGGGTATATGACAGGCAAAAAGGCGTTTTTCAGAGTTTTGGCCTGACAAAAAGCGACCGAAAAAAAGCCGGCGGGTGCTTTTGGAGAGGAAAAACAGGCGATTTGACCTGATTTGGACGGATAACGGACAGGCAAAAGTACCGTAAATCGAGTTTTTGCCTGACCATTTTGTTTATATATACCCCCGGGGGGTATACCCGAAAAGCGAACATCCGGAAAGAAGAATATTTGTACACCATGATGGAGAATCTTTCGGTATACTGTTTACAGGACAATATTTTCGAAATGAAGTGAATGATATGAAAAGAAAACTCATCTGCTGGGTTCTATGTATAAATATGATCTCCTCTGTGGCCCTTCTTTCCGGATGTGGAAGCAAGTCGAAGAGTTCTTCCGCTGTATCTTCGGAGACGACGGAGCCGAGCGTTCCGCCTACCGAAGTGGAGCCGAAGGAGGCTGTGATTTCTGAGTCCGCACTTCCCGCGGGGTATCAGTGGCAGTATGACTGTTCTTTCCCGGACTGGCAGGACAGATCTTCCTATGCGGCGAATAACCGTCTGGGATTTACCTCCTACAGTGGGCAGGGCGAGGTCTATGTGACGCCTGAACCGGGGACGAAGAGTTTCACTCTTTATATCAACGACCAGAAGATCGATACCTCGAAGATGGTAGCCGAAAAGACGTATAAGATCGATATCTCCGGAATCACGAGAAACGGGACGAACTCGCTTCAGGTCAGCGGTCTTTCGGAAGGATCGGTAAGTGTTCGGATCCCGTATCCGGTGCTTACGACGGGAACTCCGGAAGAGGTGGGGATCAACCCGAAGTCGATCGAACTGATCGATAAGATCATTTCGGCGGATGTGGAGCACGGATTTCCGAGTGCGCAGATTGCGGTGATCCGTCATGGAAAACTCGTTTACGAGAACCAGTGGGGAAATGTGAAGACCTACGATGAGAAGGGTAATCCGGTGGAAGCTTCTCCGGTCACGAAGGATACGCTTTATGACCTGGCTTCCGTTACGAAGATGTTCAGCGTGAACTATGCACTCCAGTATCTGGTGTCAAAGGGAGAACTCGACATCGACGCGAAAGTGTCGGACATACTGGGAAGTGGTTTTTACGAGGACACGAAATACATCAAGTATACCGATAGTGAAGAGATCTCTCTTGAGAGAAATAAGCAGCTGAAAAAGAACCTGACGATAAGAAATCTCCTGATGCATCAGGGCGGTTTCCCGGAAGGTCCGCAATACTTTAATGACAGATACGACCACTCGACGAGATCTTTTGACTCGGACAGCGGAAATGACCTCTATGTCGGAACCGGTGCAAATAACGAGACACGCGACCTGAC
>JAFWSW010000059.1 GCA_017519205.1 Clostridiales bacterium
CGTCCGGACCGAATGTCACATATGCGCCATCCTCAAAGTTGGCACTGGACGGAGTGAAGTCCGTCTGCTTGATCTCCTTTTTCTGTTTCTTTGTAGCTTCAGAGGCTCCACAGAAGTTCTCCGCCGCCTTGATGAATTTCTTTTCCTTGCCGGAGAAGCCGCCCTTTGAAAAACAGCCTGTAAGGCTTGCTAACATGGTCAGGACCAGTGCGCATGATACAATTTTTTTCATATTATTATCCTCCTTTAAATCGATTGGTCAATCTTCTTTATTCACCCAAAAGTGCTTCCATATCTACAAATCCCGCTTCATTTGAGAATTCGAGGAATTCTTCATATAGATCCCCGGTCGTCGAGCCCTGGTAATTACACGCGATCACAGCGGTTCCCGCTCTCTTGATATATACACCGCGTGCCTGTTTCTCTTTCTTCGAGGCCATGATAACGGCGAACTCGTTCTTCTCTTCCATAATGCCGTATTCGGCATTATATCTCTTCGCTTCTGCCTTGAGCTCCTTCTTGGTAATGCCCATATCGTCATAGCAGTAATCGTAGACATCTTCCGCCGCGCTTTTTGTCCGCATGTCGAACACGAGAGTGATCAGATAGCTGGAAGAATCCTCGGATTTTACGAAAAAGAGCATCTGCTTGATATAATCCGGATCAAAAGTGATCAGGCCAAACGAAATATCATCAACTTCATCCTTGGAAATCGTGAAATACACACCGTCACTAAATTCCGGATCATTCAGATTTGCAGTGGCGCCTATGATCATTCTCCTCTGCTTCTTATCCGCTTCTTCTGCGCCACAGCACGATTCT
Organism: Clostridiales bacterium; assembly: GCA_017519205.1. Classification (GTDB taxonomy): domain Bacteria; phylum Bacillota; class Clostridia; order Saccharofermentanales; family Saccharofermentanaceae; genus Scatonaster. Next base: position 823 of record JAFWSW010000059.1, read on the forward strand.
GCTGCCGCAATGACTTTCTTCTCGATTTTCGGATATCTGCTGCTGCAGCCTGAAAGGCTCAGCACCATTACAACAACCAGCAGAAAAGATACTATCTTTCTCATTACCCTGACCCCCAAGCATATATAAAGAATTATAGCACATTCGGGCATTCTTCCGAAATCTTTATAATCTCTTAGCAAACAAACCCCAAACCTGTATTAAAATAATTGTGTACGGGTTTTCCGGAAGTGTTCCGGCACCGTATAAAAAGGAGAATGAAATGAATAACGAAGATAATATGCTGTTCCCTGTGGGAACGGGAAACTCTTTATCTACGGAGAGCGAGAACTTTGTAAGAGAGAATCTGATGTCGGATTCCTTTCTCGATTTCGTAGAAGAAAACACAAAACCCATCGACCAGATGTTTGCCTACTACCAGTGTGCGATCATGGAGGTCGAGACGAAGTTTAAGGTACTTGATGAATCCCTCTCTGTCGAGCTCGAGAGAAATCCGATCGAGAGCATCAAAACGCGTGTAAAATCGGTCGACAGTCTCCTTCGGAAGATGCGGAGGAAGAATATTCCGTTGAACTTAACTTCCATCGAAGAGAATATCAATGACATCGCCGGTGTACGCGTGATCTGCTCCTTCCCGGATGATATTTATGACCTGGCAAGTGCTTTTCTAGCACAGGACGACATCACTCTCATCGCACAGAAAGACTATATCAAGAACCCGAAACCGAGCGGATATCGGAGCCTTCACCTGATCGTAGAAGTACCGATCTTCTTAAAAGACGAGAAGCGGAACATGCGCGTCGAAGTACAGTTCCGGACGATCGCGATGGATTTCTGGGCAAGCCTTGAGCATAAGCTCCACTATAAGCACGATCTTCCGCCGGAGCAGGCAAAAGCACTGGCCGACGAGCTCCGTGACTGCGCCGAACAGATCGAGAACCTGGATCTTCGTATGCAGGCCGTTCGAAACGAGATCAATGCCTATAACGAAGAAAACCCCAAGGACTCTTCGTTCCCGGGGTTCCCGCTTACTGATATGTAATTTCGTGTGATCAGTCTTCGTCGAGGCGAAGGACACTCATAAAGGCTTCCTGCGGTACTTCGACGGAGCCTACCTGACGCATGCGCTTCTTACCTTCCTTCTGCTTCTCGAGAAGTTTCTTCTTACGCGTGATATCACCGCCGTAGCACTTGGCAAGAACGTCTTTTCTAAAGGCACGGATCGTCTCTCTGGCGATGACCTTGCCGCCGATGGCTGCCTGTACCGGGACCTCGAACTGCTGTCTCGGAATATTCTCTTTCAGTTTCTCGGTCATCTTACGGCCTCTGGCGTATGCCTTATCTCTATGCACGATGAACGAAAGCGCATCAACGATATCGCCATTTAAGAGGATATCCAGTTTTACCAGATCGCTCTTCTGATATCCCTCGAGTTCATAGTCGAGAGAACCATAGCCGCGTGTTCTGGACTTCAATGCATCAAAGAAGTCGTAGATGATCTCGTTTAACGGCATCTTATAGTGGAGCATGACACGGATATCGTCCATGTACTCCATGTTGATATACTCACCACGTCTGTCCTGACAGAGCTCCATGAGGTTGCCGACATATTCCTTCGGCGTCATGATCGTTGCCTTGACGATCGGCTCCTCCATGTAGTCGATCTCCGCCGGATCCGGCATATTCGTCGGGTTATCCATACGGATGCACTCTCCGGCTGTCGTATACACTTTATACACTACAGACGGCGCCGTCGAGATGAGGTCAAGGTTAAACTCACGTTCGAGTCTTTCCTGGACAACTTCATAGTGCAGAAGACCTAAGAAACCGCAGCGGAAGCCAAATCCGAGAGCTGCCGATGTTTCCGCTTCAAAAGAAAGCGCCGCATCGTTGAGCTGGAGTTTCTCAAGTGCATCACGAAGATCCGGATACTTCGCACCATCAACCGGATACAGTCCGCAGAATACCATCTGCTGGATCGGCTTATAGCCTTCGAGCGGTTCCGTTGCCGGATTATCAGCAAGCGTTACCGTATCGCCCGGAGCCGTATCTCTTACATTCTTGATGGATGCGCAGATATATCCTACTTCACCCGTCAGAAGGGACTTCGACGGGACAAATTCACCCGGATGGAAATAGCCGAGTTCTGTGACGACGAACTCCGCTCCTGTATTCATCATGCGGATCTTATCACCTAAGTTGACAGAGCCTTCCTTCACACGGACATTTACGATGACGCCCTTATACGGGTCATACTTCGAGTCGAAGATCAGGGCACGCAGCGGCTTGTTCTCATCTCCTGTCGGCGGCGGAAGGAACTTCACGATACCCTCGAGAACTTCATCGATACCGACATTATTCTTCGCGGAGATCAAGGGTGCTTCCGAAGCATCCAGACCGATAACATCTTCGATCTCTTTCTTCACTTCCTCCGGCTGTGCCGACGGAAGATCGATCTTATTGATTACCGGAAGGATCTCCAGGTTCGCATCTACTGCGAGATAGGCATTGGCCAGTGTCTGCGCTTCAATACCCTGTGCCGCATCGACGATCAGGATCGCGCCATCGCAGGCCGCCAGGCTTCGGCTGACTTCGTAGTTAAAGTCTACGTGGCCGGGCGTATCGATGAGGTTTAAGATATATTCTTCCCCGTCCTTCGCTTTATAAAGCAGTCTCGTGGACTGGGATTTGATCGTGATACCACGTTCTCTCTCGATATCCATGTTATCGAGGATCTGATTCTGCATCTCACGGGATTCCACCACACCGGTATTCTCGATCAGACGATCGGCAAGGGTGCTTTTACCATGGTCGATATGGGCCACGATGCAGAAATTTCGTATTTTTTCCTGTCTGTTCATTTCGCTTCTTTTTCTTTCTATTAGAAGAATTTAATCTTGTTGAATGGGTAGATACGGGCGAGCACTTTCGCGTCGATCTGACTCTTCTTAAACGGGCCCATACGGCGGCTGTCATTACTTCCGCCACGGTTATCGCCCATGCAGTAATACTCATCCGGACCAAGAGTGATCTCGTCGTATCCTCTGCTCTGTCCCTCCATACCGACATAAGTCTTTGTGTCAGCCGGCAGATAATCGGACTCATCGAGGAGCTGTCCGTTGATATATACATTTCCATCCGCGATCTTGATCGTCTCACCCGGGAGACCAATGATACGCTTGATCAGGTTCTCATCGTGAGAATAGCCCTCCATGCCCTTGGCATCGATCGTAACGATATCACCACGGTCGAAGTTACCGGTATATACGGAGATCATCTCAACAAATACAGCATCTCCGGAATAGAGCGTCGGCTCCATGGAGCTGCCGTAAACGTCATTTCTCTGGACTACAAATACGACGAGAAGGATACCGATCAGAAGACCGATCGCAACGAACTTGATGGTATCTAAGAACATGTAAAGAGCGCTCTTTTCTTTTTCCGACTCTTCCTTATCCTTCTTCTCATCTTTATCCTCGGAATCCTCTTCTTCATCCGATTCGTCAGACTCATCTTCTTCCTCAGCAGAGGCGTCCTCTTTCTCTTCCGCGTCTTCTTCGGCGTCTTTCTCTTCGTCAGTTTCGGCAGAATCTTCGTCGGACTCTTTTGTTGCCTCTTCTGTTGCTTCTTCAGGGTCGTTTTCGTCAACAACTGCGTCAACAGCCTCTTCGGTCGCTGCAACTTCCACCGGAACACTCACCTCGTCCACCTCATTGGTGACACTTTCGGTGAATTCCTCGACTTCGCCGACGGTTTCCGCCACAGTTTCTTCTACTGCATCTTCCGCAGTATCTTCTACTGCATCTTCCGCAGTATCCTCTACTGCGTCTTCCACAGTCTCTTCTACTGTTTCCTCCACAGCATCCGAAGTCTCCTCTATGTCCTTCTTCGAATGGAACCAAGAGTGTTTCTCAGGCTTTATATTCTCTTGTTCGCGGTTATGCTTCTTCATTCATACCTCCGGACGAGTTCTGTTTCTCTTTACGCATTCCAGGAACGGATCGTCTCTGCGATCTCCGTCAGTGCTGTCTCTTTTTCCGTACCGTCTGCCATTGCCTTCAGCTTCGCTTTTCCGGAAGCGATCTCGTCATCGCCCAGGACCAGAAGGAATGGAATACCGGTCTTGCCGGCATACTTCATCTGCGCACGGAAGGATCTTCCCATCAGGTCGATCTCACAGCCGATGCCCTGTTTTCTGAGAGCAAAAGCGATCTTCTGTGCTTCGATCTGCGTCTCCGGCGAGAGGTTCGCAATATAAAGCTGGACGTTCTGATCTTTCTCGATCTCGATGCCCTGTGCTTCCATCTCAAGAAGGAATCTCTCGGCACCCATTGCAAATCCGATACCCGGTGTCGGCTGTCCGCCGATCTCGGAAACAAGTCCGTCATAGCGTCCGCCGCCGCAGATCGTACCCTGTGAACCGACGTTCTCGGACTTGAACTCGAATACCGTACGAGTGTAATAATCAAGACCTCTTACGATACCGGAATCGATCTCATAGTTAATACCCAGTGCCTCGAGGTTCGCCTTCAGTCCTTCAAAATGTGCCTTACAGTCGTCGCAGAGATAATCGATGAGTCTCGGTGCATCTGCTGCGATCGCACCGCATTTTTCTTCCTTACAGTCGATCATACGGAGCGGGTTCTTCTCGAATCTGGACTGGCAGTCCTCGCACATCTTATCGAGATGCGGACGGAAATAGTCCTTCAGGATCTTGTTATACTCGGCACGGCAGGTCGGGCAGCCGATGCTGTTGATGCAAAGCTTCGTTTTCTTTAAGCCCATGCGCTCGAAGAAAGCGACCAGGATACTGATGATCTCCGCATCGATTGCCGGTCCCTCGGCACCAAATGCCTCTACACCGAACTGGTGGAACTCTCTATAGCGGCCCTTCTGCATCTTCTCATAACGGAATGCCGTGATGTTATAGAAGAGTCTTACCGGGCTCGGCAGTGAACTCATGCCGTTCTCGACAAAGGATCTTACGACACCGGCAGTTCCCTCCGGACGAAGGGTGATGGAACGGCCTCCCTTATCCTCGAACGTATACATTTCTTTCTGGACGACATCCGTGGTATCGCCGACAGATCTTAAGAACAGGTCCGTCTGCTCGAATGTCGGGATGCGGATCTCGTTATATCCGTACTGTCCGCATATATCTGCAAAAGCTCTTTCCGCTTTCTGCCACTTATAGACTTCCTCAGGCAGAATATCCTTCGTGCCTTTCTGACAACTGTATTTCATAAAGTTACTCACTTTCTTTTATCTAAACAATTTATTATACACTAAATCAGCTCGCTACGATAGACCAGCATCGCAAGCACGGCAGGTGCCGCCGTCTCAGTGCGGAGGATCCTTTTTCCGAGAGTGACGAGTTTCGCGCCATGGCTTTCCGCCAGTTTCGCTTCTTCCTCGGAAAAACCACCCTCCGGGCCGATAAACACCGCGATCTTCGGCTGTTTTTCAAAATCGACGGAATCCAGGACCTTCCCGAGATTCCCTTCTTTTTCCTCTTCCCATGGGAAAAGCACCAGGTCGCAGCTTTCTTTTGCCTCTTTCAGGGCAGCTTCCAGGTTCATGACATTGTCCACCTTAGGAACGATGCCGCGGCCGCACTGTCTGGCCGCTTCGAGAGCAATCGCCTGCCAGCGGTCTCTCTTCCCGTCTTTTCCCTCCTTGATCTTCACGATCGAGCGGGAGCAGGAAGTCGGCACATAGCGTGTCGCGCCGAGTTCAACGGACTTCTGGATGGAAAGATCCATACGCTCGCCTTTGGCAAGGCCCTGATATATCGTAGCCGTAAACCTCGGCTCATTCTCATTTGGATGTCGGTCACGGACAGAAACGGCGACAAGTGCTTTTGAAGCGGAAACGATCTCGCACACATGATCGATACGGTCACTGTCGCAGAGGATCAGGCTCTCTCCCGGACGCATACGGAGAACATCTGCGAGGTAACGGGCTTCGTCCCCCGTGATCTCGTAGGTCTCTGTTGTCTGATCGATTTTGCCGTCAATAAAAAGTCTGGTCATACCTGATCTCCCGATGAATTTCTACTTTTCCCATTATACCCGATACGCGGGCGCAACAGATAGAACCTCGGGATATAATTCCGCACAAAAATATCAGCCGTCTCAGCGTTTTCGTCCGTCAATAAACTGCTTCAGCGCCAGGAGCCCCGCGACGAGAACAACAATCGTGGAAATAACTGTTATATTGTATCCGATATTCTTCGCGTACTTATGTATGCCATCGTAGTGTCTGAGTGACTTCGTCGTTTCTCCCAGGTCCGCCAGGCTGATCAAACAGAAAGCGGTCACGCCTAACGAGTAAATAAAATACGGGATCTTCGACCACATCTTGTCAAAAAGAGCAATAAAGAAGGCGACAATAGATGCAATAAAGATGATCCAGGCCCATGGGCGGTTCATTTCCGTTTGGATTTTCATCCACGAATAGGTCTCCGTATAGCGGAATGTACCCGTGGTGATCGTCGGCAGGAACAGCGAGAATATCATCCCGATCGCGCCGAACATCGCAAAAAGATATTGCAATAATGAAATCTGTCTTTTTGAGTCGGCGCTTTGGGAATTCTCACGCGCCAGCGCCTGTTTCTGATCATACGGAATATACGCACCTTTCGGAGCCGTGGAGGAAGAAAACTTTTTCTTGGGTTCAGAAGCATCAGAGTCGACCGCCTCTTCCTGCTGCGGAACCTCCTGTCCCGACAACAGTACTGCTTCCAGCGCCGGATCGGAAACAGATGTCTTATCCGCATCAGTAGTGATCGGATTGGAAAACATCTGACCACAATAAAAACAGTAGCTCGCATTATCATCGAGCTGCTTTCCGCACATAGTACAAATCATACCCAATACCCCTCAACCAAAAACCTGATTTCATTATAATTCGGGAATATCGGCGATGCAATAAAATAGGCTGTCTCCTTATCGAAACAGCCTACTCGTTCTGGTTTATGCGACTTACTGTCAGCCTCTCGGAATCGCGGTACCGATGATGCCGGCGATCTTACTGATCGGCATGGTCTGGATCCATACACGGCCGGGGCCGGTGACCTTCGTATTGAAGAGTCCTTCACCGCCGAGGAATACGTTCTTTGCGCCGTGGACCATCTCGATATCCATGGAGACAGTCTCTTCCATCATAGCCAGATAACCGGTATCGATCAGCATTGTCTGACCCGGGAGAAGTTCATACTCTATGACAGATCCGTCGATCTCAACGAAAGCAGTTCCGTTACCGGAAAGTTTCTGCATGATGAATCCTTCACCACCAAAGAGACCGGCACCGAGCTTCTTTCTGAAGAAGATACTGAGTTCAACACCCTCTTCCGCCGCCAGGAAAGCGGTCTTCTGCGCAATGATCGGATGATCGGGAGTGATCTGGATCGCACGGATCTCACCAGGGAAGCTGGATGCGAATGCGATAAGGCCTTCCGAACCCTGTGCTGTATACTTGTTCTGGAACATGGATTCACCGGAGAACATACGGCCGAAAGCCTTTCCGATGCCGCCTGTTGCCTGTGTCTTCATCTGCATGTTCGAAGACATCCAGCTCATCGCACCACGTTCTGTGATCATGGACTCATCGGGCTGAAGATGACATACTACAACCGGTAACTGATCGCCTGTAATTTCATATCTCATATACTATTCCTCCAATATCGGATTTACTTCCAGTATTCTATCACTACTATTTCCCGTGTTTCAACCGATATGTGAAGAGCCAGATCCCGCCGATCAGGATCACAACACTTGCGACAATAAGAAGATAGTAACCGGGAAGTCTCGTAAACCCTATTATTCCATTGCCATCACGCGTATCCTTTGAAATCTGGTATTCCGAAAACAGAATCTCCAGGATCCCGTAAAGGAATGTCAGAAGCGAAGATACAAATACGCCTATTTTCAAGTTGGTAAAAAGAAAAATCAGAATGAGGACTAATCCGACAAGGAACACCCCGCCGTCCGCCGTTGCGATAAGTTTTACCGTATTCGATTTCGAGTAGGAATAGACCGAGGCGAACTTCTTAAGGTAAGGAACGATAAGCGATATCAAAAGAAGCACGCATCCGAGAAGTGTCACGATCGTTCCGGGATACTTGATATCAAACTTGGATTTCGGCTTGATCGCCGCCGGATTATATGCGCCGTATGAAGGAACAGCTGCCTGCGTCATCGCGTAGTTTCCCTGCTGCGGATACTGCGGAACCTGCTGTTGAAGAACAGGCTGCTGGTACTGCGGAGCAGCATACTGGGCCGGCTGCGCATACTGGTTAACCGGTGGCTGCGGAGCATATACAGGCGGCTGGACTGCCGGACTCTGCGGCGCTGCTCCCAGCGGAGAACCACAGAAACGGCAGAACTGCGTTCCATCATTGACGACTTGTCCACATTTGCTACAGATCACGAAAACACCACCTTAAATCTGAACATAGGAGACCTGCTGTCTTGCCGCATTCTTCTCTTTGTTTCTTCTAACAAGGATCATGATACCTCCGACAAGAAGTACGACGCTGGCGATGATGCTCATATAGAATCCGGGACCTCTTGTGATGCTGTTTTCCACGTGTGCATCTTTGATAATGTTCTCGTTGATAACAACAACAAGAAGCATCCAGCAAGTATTCAGAATACTCATGACAAATGTTCCGATCTTAAGTCCGGCAAACAGGAAGATAAGGCAGAGAACGATGGCGATCACATACGGCCAGCCGGTAGCAACTTTAATAAGCGATGTCGCTACACTGACTCCGACTCTCTTCTTATTGGTTCCGTAGTACGAAAGGAAAAGAGAGATGAACAGAAACAAACAGGAAGCAAGGATGATGATTGTATCCGGCTTCGTAATGTCAAATCTCTTCGGTTTCTGTCCCACCGGTGCAAATCCAGCCGGATTATATGCCGGCTGCGCGACCGGCTGCGGAGCCGCATACTGCTGTACCGGCTGCTGATACTGCTGCATCGGCTGCTGATACTGCTGTACCGGCTGCTGCGGAATCTGCGGCTGGACAGGATGCGGAGCTGCTACAGGAGCTACAGGAGCTGCTGCAGATCCAGCATCCAGAGGCTGACCACAGAAAAGACAAAACTTTGAACCATCGGCTAATTGTTTGCCGCATTTAAAACAAAACATAACTAAACCCCCAATAAAACTTGATATTTTGATTATAGTCTTCTCATAGTATGCACGCAACAGAAAAACACCATCCGCCTAAGGTTTTGAGGCGGATGGTGTTTTTGAAAACGAATTTATCAGACGCTGACCGGATCAGACGTTGGCGAGTCTCTTGAAGTTCTCAGCCATCGGAGCGTACAGATCCTTGTAGATCTGGTAGTACGGCTCGTACTGTGCATGTACGTCTGCTCTTGCATCCATGGAGGAAGCGGAGAAGATCGTTGCGCCGCAAGCTTCCTGGATCGTCGGGTATACGCCGGCTGCTACGGAAGCCAGGAGAGCTGCACCGAGTGCACCGCCCTGATCAGAAGCGCAGGTATTTACTGTGCAGTCAAATACGTCTGCGAGCATCTGTCTCCAGAACTTACTCTTGGAACCGCCGCCGCAAGCGTACATGGAATCGATCTTAACACCGAGGTTATTGAAGATATCGATGGAGTCACGGAGTGCGTAAACAACACCCTCCATAACCGCACGGAGCATATCCTTTCTCTCGTGCATCGCGGACAGACCGAAGAATACACCACGTGCATTCGGGTCAAGATGCGGTGTTCTCTCACCCATGAGGTACGGGAGATACAGGAGACGGTTTGCGCCGATCGGTACCTCAGCCGCAATCTTATCGAGGAGCTGATATACATCGATACCCTGCTTGTCTGCTTCGATCACTTCTGCATCGCAGCAGGTGTTCTTGAACCACTTGAGCGAGAGGCATGCAGCCTGGTGAACGCCCATTACATGCCAGCAGCCCGGAACAGCGGAGCAGAATGTATGCACACGGCCCTTCGGGTCGACCTGCATATCATCTGTATGAGCAAATACAACGCCGGATGTACCGAGTGTTGCAAATGCTGTACCTTCCTTAACAACGCCGCATCCGATAGCAGCTGCTGCGTTATCACCTGCACCTGCAGCGACCGGGATACCTGCCGGAAGACCTGTCTCGGCAGCGATCTCTTCTGTTACGCGGCCGGAAACCTCAACAGACTCGTAAACCTTAGCGAGCCACTCCTTCTTGATGTCGAGGAGCTGGAGCACTTCATCGGACCAGTTACGGTTCTTGATGTCGAGGAGCTGCATACCGGAAGCATCGGAAACATCGGTTGCGAACTCACCGGTCAGTCTGTAACGAACATAGTCCTTCGGAAGAAGGATGTGAGCAACCTGAGAATAGATCTCCGGCTCATTGTTTCTGACCCAGAGGATCTTACTTGCGGTAAAGCCTGTGAGCGCCGGAGAAGCGGTGATCGCCATGAGCTTATCAAGGCCGACCTTCTCTGTGATCTCTTCGCACTCTTTTGCGGTTCTCTGGTCGCACCAGATGATGGACTTTCTAAGAACTTTTCCGTCCTTATCCAGCATAACGAGACCGTGCATCTGACCGGAAAGACCGATACCTGCGATATCGTCCTTATTTACGCCGCTGTCGGCAACTACCTTCTTCAGGCCGGTAAGAGCAGCATTCCACCAGTCATCCGGCTCCTGCTCAGCATAACCGTTCTGCGGCTGGTACAGCGGGTACTCCACTGTATGTGCGGCAACCAGTTTTCCGTCCTGGGAAAACAGAGCCGTCTTGGTTCCGGATGTTCCGATGTCAATACCGATAAGATATTTCATAATTCTAATCTCCTTATGTTGTTTTATTTTGTGGACGGTATCCGTCCTTTTTCACTTCTTTTTCGCAGTAATTATTTTACTACGGAAACACGGATGCAGGAAGTTCCTGTAAGCTCTGCGCTCTTCTCATCCGGCTGGTTTACACCGGCAAACAGTTCGAAGGTATTTCCGTCTCTTACGACTTCACCTTCGTCGTTTACTACGTCAAAAGCACTCTCCGGGATCTCGATTTTTACAAGCTCTTCCCCGCCTGCCGGGATCGCGACCCTCTTAAAGCCGCAAAGTCTCGGATACGGATTTGCAAATGCGGAGGTGGTGTTTCGGATATAAAGCTGAACAACATCTTCCGTATCCACGTCACCCTGATTCTGTACACTGACAGAAGCAATACCGGTAGAAGGATCGTAGACGCAGTCGGTCACGGCGATCTTGGAATAAGTAAGGCCATATCCGAACGGATAGAGAATATTCTCTCTCGTGTATCTGTAGGTGCGGTCCTTCATGGAATAATCTTCGAAGGCCGGGATCTTGTCGATGCTCTCGTAGAATGTCAGCGGGAGTTTTCCGGACGGAGATACTTTACCGAAGAGGATATTTGCAAGAGCTGTTCCTCCGAGCTCACCCGGATACCATGCCTGGATCAGGGCATCTGCTTTCTCAGCAAGCGGGCTGATGGAAGATCCTGCAGCGAGAACGACTACAGTCGGTTTTCCGAGTGCGAGGACCTTTTCGATCAGGACTCTCTGTCCCTCCGGAAGGAGAAGATCTCTCTTATCGCCGGAATCAAATGCGTTACCTGTATCGCCCTGCTCACCTTCAAGAGTGGCGTCCAGACCGACGCAGAGAACGACTGCATCGCTCATCTCCGCAAGGATCAGAGCTTCTGCGATTCCGTCTTCGGCAAATGCCAGAGGCTGGATACGGTCCAGACTGAGGGAAGCGCCCTCGGCATAGTACACGCGGATATCGTCTCCTGCTTCTTCTCGGATTCCTTCGAGGAAAGTCTTCGGAGCAGCAGATGTTCCGTAGTAGTTACCGCGGAGTGCATCGATACTGTCACTGTTCGGACCGATCACTGCAATCGACTTCAGAGATTCTTTCTTCAGCGGCAGCATGCCGTTATTCTTCAGAAGTACCATCGACTTCTCAGCACATTCAAGCGATACTTTTCTGTGCTCATCACAGGCAACGACATCGTAAGGGATATCATCGAACTCGGTGTGCTCATCAAAGAGGCCGAGTCTCATTCTCGTTCTCATCAGACGGACAACGGCATTACGGATGGTCTCCTTACTGACGAGACCTTCCTTCTCTGCTTCCATCATATAGACATAGGTGTTACCGCAGTTCAGATCGCATCCGGCGTTGATCGCTTTTGCTGCCGACTCTGTCGGTGTTTTTGTCACGCGGTGGGATTCATGGAAGTCACGGATCGCCCAGCAGTCGGATACGAAGTAACCGTCAAATCCCCACTCTTTGAGCTTGCCCATCAGGAACGGGCTGGCACAGGTCGGATCACCGTTGAGGCGGGTATATGCACCCATGACACCCTCGACCTTAGCGTCCTTGACCAGGGCTTCAAAAGCCGGGAGATAAGTTTCTGCGAGATCCTTCTTCGAAGCGATCGTATTAAACTCGTGACGGAGTGCTTCCGGACCGCTGTGTGCGGCGAAGTGCTTCGCGCAGCCGGCCGCCAGCATATACTTGCCGTCACCCTGAAGATTCTTGACGAAAGAGACACCGAGCTTCGTGGTCAGGAACGGATCCTCACCGTAGGTCTCATGTCCTCTTCCCCATCTCGGATCACGGAAGATATTGATGTTCGGGCTCCAGAGCGTCAATCCCTTATAGATGTCGCGGTCGCCCTTTTTGGAAGATGCGTTATACTTCGCACGGGCTTCTGTCGCGATGATCTTCGCAACCTTCCCGAGGAGTTTATCATCAAACATCGCCGCGAGGCCGATGGCCTGCGGGAACATCGTCGCCGTTCCGGCACGTGCAACACCGTGAAGGCCTTCGTTCCACCAGTTATATGCCGGAACACCGAGACGGTCGATCGCCGGTGCGCCATAACTTAACTGCGGAACCTGCTCTTCAAAGGTCATCTTATCGGCCAGGTCTTCTGCTCTCTCCTGAAAAGAAAGATTCGGGTCTTGAAATTTTTCCATGCTGTCACCTCTTATTTGTCGTTATTCAAGTCTCTGCAGCTTTCACCGGGGATCAGCTGAGGAGGAAGTGTCGTTGTTTTCTTTATATCCTTTTCGCCGGATATCTGGGCAAGAAGATTCTTTGCCGCTTCTTCACCGATCGCCTTCGTATCCTGACGGATCGTAGTCAGTTTCAAGTTCGTTCTCTGGGTGATCTCGATACCATCGAAACCTACAACGGAGATATCCTCCGGAACGGAAAGACCGGCTTCCCTGATCGCATCCATTACACCGATCGCAGAATAGTCATCACTGGCGATCACTGCGGTAGGACGGTCGTCCTTTGTTGCGGACAGAAGCTGCTTCATGGAATCATATCCGCCTTTGATGGAATAATATCTGGACGGGAAAAGACGGAATGTCACATCCTTGGCTCCCGATTCTGCAACGGCTTTTTCCAGCGCAGAAATACGGGCCTCGGTAATATATTTGCCACGGGCGCCATGCATGAAAACGATGTTTCTGTGACCAAGGGAATAAAGATGATCAAAGATCATTTTCATGCTCTCGGCGGGATCCGTCATCACGCACCCGATGTATTCATCTTCATAATCGACAGCGATCTTCGGAAGATTGCTCTCGATCAGTTCTCTCGCGTCTTTCTGCGAGTGATCCGTATTAACGATAAAGATACCGTCCACATGACGGTAACGGCAGTGTCCGAGATACGAAAGACCGAGGTTACCTACCTTATTACTGATAAAAACGATATCGTAACCGTGCTTCTCGACATAGTCCTTGAAGCTCTCGATGACCTGTGCAAAAAAGTAATGCCAGAGACCCATCTGTGAGGCATCCTGGCACAATACTCCGATCGACCAGGTGCGACTCTGGGACAGTGCACGGGCACCGGCATTCGGAACATAATCGAGTTCCTGCGCAGTGCGGCGGACGCGCTCTCTTGTGGCAGCGCTGACATCACTTGCATTGGAAAGTGCTTTTGAAACAGTAGCCGGAGAAAGGCCGCAGGCCTTCGCAATATCATAGATCGTCGCCATGAAATCTTCCTAGTCCTTCTTTATTTTGTTTTTTCTCCCGGCGTTCCGGGAAAGATAGACTTCCGCCGGGACCCGATGTAAGGATCCCGGCGGAAGAATGAATTACTTATTCAGTACTGCCTTACAGGTAGCAACTACGTTGTCGACTGTGAAGCCGAACTTCTCCATCAGCATGGAAGGCTTACCGCTGGCACCGAAGGTATCCATTGTAACGTAACCGCCGTCAATACCGCAGAGCTTGCCCCAGGAGTAAGAGGAACCGGCTTCTACTGCAACACGTGCTGTAACGTTCGGCAGGAGGATGGAGTCACGATAGGACTTATCCTGAGCGAGGAATACGTCGAGGCACGGAACGGAAACGACACGAGCGTCGATGCCCTCACCTGCGAGAACGTCCTTCGCCTTGATACCGAGCTCAACTTCGGAACCGGAAGCCATGATGATCACGTCCGGAGTATCCTTGGATTCTTTAGCAACGATGTAAGCACCCTCAGCGCTTCCTTGGAGGAAGTGGTGAGCGGCATCAGGTTCTGACGGGACAGAACGAGAGCAGAAGGTGTCTTCGGAGAAGAAATAGCAGCTACCCAGGAAGCAACAGTCTCTGTTGCATCACACGGACGCCATACGTTGAAGTTCGGCATGGAGCGGAGCATAGTCAGCTGCTCAACCGGCTCATGTGTCGGGCCGTCTTCACCAACACCGATACTATCGTGTGTGAACATGAAGATCTGCGGGATATTCATCAGAGCGGACAGACGAGCCATCGGCTTGGTGTAATCGGAGAATACGAAGAATGTTGCGCAGTAAGAACGGAGACCGCCGTGGAGCAGAATACCGTTGGAGATACCGGACATTGCGAGCTCACGAACACCGAAGTGCATGTTTCTGCCGGCTCTGTCAGCCTTGCTGAAATCACCCTTACCGTTCATATAAGACTTATTGGACGGAGCCAGGTCAGCAGAACCGCCGATGAGGTTCGGGATACGGTCAGAAAGCTTATTGAGGACCTTACCGCCGAGAGCACGGGAAGCCTGCGGCTTGTCATCTACTGTCCACAGATCTTCGTCATTAAGAAGTGCGGAGTAATCATCAGAGAAGTACTTGTCCCACAGATCCTTGAGATCCGGGTTTGCCTTTGCATATTCAGCGAACATAGCGTCCCACTTTGCGTGAGCGTCTGTGCCCTTCTTACCGAGCTCTGCATAGTGATCGTAGATCTCCTGCGGAACGACGAAGGACTCTTCGCACGGCCAGCCGAGTGTCTTACGCATAGCAGCGATGTTCTCCTCACCCAGCGGCTCGCCGTGAGCGGAAGCGGTACCCTGCTTTGCTTCGCAGCCGTAACCGATGATGGAACGGATCTCAATGAAGGAAGGCTTTGTCTTCTCAGCCTTAGCAGCCTCGATTGCCTTAGCGATCGCTTCGATATCGTTACCGTCTTCTACGAGGAGTGTCTGGAAACCGCAAGCTTCCATACGGCCTCTTACGTTCTCTGTAAACGCGATGTCCGTGGAACCCTCGATAGAGATGCTGTTGGAGTCATAAAGAACGATGAGCTTGTCGAGGCCGAGTGTACCTGCAAGAGAAAGTGCTTCTTCGGAAATACCTTCCATGAGGCAGCCGTCGCCGCACTCTACGAATGTGTAGTGGTCGATGACCGGGAACTCAGGCTTATTGAATGTAGCTGCCAGGTGCTGCTCAGCAATCGCCATACCGACTGCCATGGAGAGACCTGCGCCCAGAGGACCGGTTGTAGCATCGATACCTGCTGTATGGCCGTACTCCGGATGACCCGGTGTCTTACTGTCCATCTGACGGAACTGCTTGAGATCCTCAACAGACAGACCGCCAACACCGAACAGGTGAAGCAGAGAGTAATAGAGTGCAGAGCCGTGACCGCCGGAAAGAACGAAGCGGTCTCTGTTGATCCACTTAGGATCCTTTGGGTCAAAGGTCATTTCCTTGCCCCATACTGTGTAAGCCATTGCAGCGGCACCAAGCGGGAGACCCGGGTGACCGGAATTGGCCTTCTGAATCATATCCGCGGAAAGAACACGGATAGCGGAGATTGCATTGTTTTCGATTTGTGTACTCATACGTCCATACACTCCTTCTGATGAGATTTATATGTTTACGCGCTAAGAAAGCGCCATATTGACAGAGGTAAGTGACCCGTGAATCCCACTTTTTTCCGAGGAGAAGGGAAACGTTCCGAAATCGATTTCGAAACTGGGGCAAAAAAATGGGAGCACGAGCTCACTTGCCTATCTAGTGTATATTTTTAGAGGGCAAGTGTCAAGGTGAAAACTCGTCTGTTAAGTTTTTGTGAACCGCATTGCGAAGCCTATTTCTTTGTAATAAAATAACAGCAGTGAGTTTGGAATAAACATCATTTCGGGGGACTGACATTGCGAATTCTTATCAAGCGTGACGTACTATTTAACCACCTCTCCGCACCGGTTTTAAACACCGGCTTTCTTAACCAACTAAAAGAATTCAAGCAGCACGGCAAATGCACCTGCTACGATCACAGCATCGCCGTTGCCAAGACCGCTTTATTCCTGTCCATGATCCTTCCCTTCCGCTTCAAGCAGAAGCAGCTCGTAAGAGGCGCTCTTCTTCACGATTATTTCCTCTATGACTGGCATACGGTCAAGCTCGAGAAACTCCACGGCTTTCACCATCCGACGATCGCCGCCGAGAATGCGCGCCGTGATTTCAATATCACCAAGATCGAAGAAAACATCATCAAGCGTCACATGTTCCCGCTGACGCCGATCCCGCCGAGATATAAAGAGAGCGTTCTCGTAACGATCTCCGATAAATACTGCGCGATAAAAGAAGTCTTCGTCGCACTCGGTCATAAACTCAAAAGACTTGTTTCCGTCGTTCCGCTCGCCAGCGCGATCGCTTTCCTGATCGCTGCTATTCCGTTGCGATAATGGATTCCTTGAAAGAATGTCCCGATAGCATCACATCATCTCTTCTGTCCTGGTTTTACGACCACCGCAGGATCCTGCCATGGCGCACGGAGCGTACTCCATATACTACCTGGATCTCCGAAGCCATGCTCCAGCAGACACGTGTCACCACAGTGCTCGACTATTACCCCCGCTTTCTTGAGCGTTTTCCCGATCCAAAAGCACTTGCCGACGCTTCGGAAGATCTCGTTCTTAAAACCTGGGAGGGGCTCGGCTACTATTCCCGCGCCAGGAATCTCATGCGCGGGGCGAAGTACGTCTGTGAGAACTTCGGCGGAGAGATACCATCCGATACAGACCTGCTCATCACGATCCCCGGCATCGGACCCTATATGGCCGGAGCAATCGCATCTCTAGCTTTCGATAAACCATCCCCGGCGGTCGACGGAAACTGCATCCGCATCTACTGCAGGCTCCATGCTCTTCCGCTCATTCCGTCCGACAGTTCCACATATAAGGAAATAAATGCCCGTGTCCAAAAAGACATTTCGGAAGATGCTCCGGGAGATTTTAATGAAGCGCTTATGGACCTGGGATCCCTGATCTGTACGCCGAAATCTCCGAAGTGTACCGCCTGTCCTTTGAAGGAGAAGTGCAGTGCTTTTCTCTTAGGGAAACAGGAAGACTTCCCGGTCAGAAAACCGAAGAAAGAGACACCTGTTGAGGAACACACGATCCTCAAGATCCATATCGGCGATAAGATCCTTGTTCGGAAGCGCCCGTCCACCGGTCTTCTTGCCGGGTTATACGAACTCATCGACCTGCCCGGGACGATGACGAATAAGCAGGTAAGGATGTGGCTCAAAAAGAACTTCCCCGCCCTTTCAGGCGCCAAAGATGACATCGACATACGCCCCATGGGAAAAAGCCGGCACATCTTCTCTCACCTGCGCTGGGAGATGCTGGGCTATGAGATCTATCTTCCCGTTACTGATACGAAAAAGCAGAAGGACCTGTCCACCTGCGCAAGCCGCCTCGGCGAACCGGTCCCTCCGGATGAATACAATGATTTAGCTTTCGCGTCGGCGCTTCGTGCCTACCGCTGAGGACTTACTTGAGCCCGTACTTGTTCACATCTTCCGCTGTGATCGTCTTCGCGTCAAAGCCCAGTTCCTGCACAGCCACCTTCTTCGGCGGCATGATTCCTTCTTCCATATCCCGGATGATCATATCGATATATCCTGCCTGGAACGGATTGTCATGTACTTCGTAATTCCAGTTTCCCGCAAGAAGCTCTTCCATCGCCCAGTACATTCCTCCGTAGCTGACGATGATCACATCTTTTCCGACGCCATGGGAGATTTCAGCGTTATCCAGAGCCTCGACAGCGCCCTTTGCCATCTCATCGTTCTCTGCATAGATCACGTTGAACTTGTCTCCTGAAGCGATCACTGCGGTGACATACTCCTCTGCACGCTGCCGATCCCACTCACAGCACTTCTGACCGACGATGCACCAGTCCGTATCGGTAGCAAGTTTTCTTTCGAGCGCACCGGTTCGTTCCTTCTGCGCCATGGATCCCATTATTCCCTGAAGGTGAAGGATATTGTACTCGGGAAGGCCTTCGGATTCGAGAAGTTTGATCGCAGTATTTGCATCCACCTCCATATCCGACATCACGAGCGTGTCATAGAGGTCCGGATCAACATCGATCTCCCGATCAAAAAGGATCACGTGGATACCCGCATCCTTAGCTTCCTGCAGCACCTGATCCCAGCCGGCGGAATCTGCCGCGGAGACCAGGAGATAATCGACCTGGTCCTGGATAAACGATCTCGCTGCAAGGATCTGCTCGTCATTTTTGAGACTATAAAAGAAAGTCGTATCATAGCCGTTATCCTTCGTGAGCATCTCTTTAAGATCCTGGTCATTCGCCATGCGGTAAGCTGACTCATTCGGATCATTATTGATGACACCCACCTTGATGAGTTCGTTCTTAGATGGCGGATCTGTTTCCGTCGTAGTCGGATCCATCGTATCTGTCACGACCGGTTCGGTCTCTGTTTCCGTCGGCTCTGTCGTTTCTGTCGTTGTCGTTACTCGAATATCAAGATCCTTCAAAACATGCTTGCCCTTCCCGGATTTCTCCGAACTGCATGCAGTCACGGGAAGGATCATTGCTGCCGTAAGGATAAAAGTCAGGATCTTCTTCATATCATTCCTCCCGAGAAGCACTTCTACTCAGTCTGCATACATCAGTCCGATAAATGCGCTGTCTCTGTCCTGTCCCGCGATCTTACTTCTCTTATCTGTTTCAAGGGCAATAGTCAGCGGTTCCAGATTGTCACGGGACGGGTGTACACGTACCACCAGGATACCGGACTTAGTATCAAAACCGAGGACCTCGACACATTCGCCTGCCGGTACCTCGTTATCTTCTCCCATCGTGCCGGTCGTAACATCGTAGTTCTTTCCGCTCAGAGGCATCATTGACAGATACGGGCCGCTGTTGCACTTTCCCATTGTGGAGAGCGAAATAAGATGTCCGTCCGTGCCGAGACCATATCCGTAATTCATGAATACCGTTCCGACAATATCCGTGCGAAGACTGATCGTAAAGTCTGTCGGATCCAGCGTATTTCCAGCCGTACTGTAGAAGAACTCAACAAACTTCGGCTCATCACCGTTAATGTCGAAGATATACGTGGCGTAGTCCTCTCCTTCACTGTCCATCGCAACAAGAAGATAGTACTTTCCGCCGATACACATGACACAGTTTCCGCCATACGGATCGAGCTCTTCCATATAGTCCATCTCTTCATAGTCTTTTGCCTCGAAGACATAGTCCTTTCCGCAGAAGGAGATATGCAGCGCATCGACCGCGTATCCTTCCTGATTCATCGTCACGGAGAGGGACAGATCATCCATCTGGTTATCTCCGTTAAAGTCCCACTTCAGCGCAAAACTTCTGTCGATCAGAAGCGTGTAGTTTTCCGGTGTGGATCCGAAATAAGACATATCGAAGATATCCTCGTGTCCGATGACCGGGAGTTTATCATCGCCGATGATCAGGCCGTCATATGTCATACCGAATGTAAATGATCCCTCGGTGATCTGTGACATGACCGGATTTCTGTCTCGATTTATTAAAACCAGATAGTCATCCAGATATTCCACAAATGCATCCTTATCGAGGATGACATCGTCAAATCCGATCTCCGATCCGTCTTCGGAACGGTAGTTTTCATATCGTGTAGTTGTTACAATGAAATCTTCGGAGGAATACCCGCTGACAGTCGTTCCCAGCGACAGGATCTGGCTGTCCGAGCGGATCACACGGCTGTCATAGTCGTACCAGAAGTTCGGGAGTTCTTCGTGTGCGCTCTCTTTTTCCTTAAACTTCGTAAGTTCCTGCTCATAGATCCTGCTGCTGGCATCCGCTGTATGCCAGACATATTCATTTAAAATGCCGGAGATCTTCGTCGCTCCGCCCTCTGAAGTCAGCACATCGTATTCCACATCCACGGAAGACAGCTGCATCGGAAAGCCGTCATCCTGCTTTGTCGTATCGACAGCTGTATACATCATGGTATCTCTCATACTTTTGATCTTCTCGGAGGTCAGATCATGGGAGATCACAAATTCATTCTTCGGTTCCGGAACCGTTGTGGTTTCTTCCGTCTCACTTTCCGACGTATCGGTCGTTAGCGAAGGATCCAGCGACTCTTCCGTTTCCGTAGTACGCTTTGTTTTTTTCTTTTTTCTTGTTTCCTTGGTATCTTTCGATCCACACGCCACGCATGTGAAAACTGTCGCCATACACAGCAGCACAGAAATTGCTTTTTTCATTTCCCTTGTTTCCTCTTTCCTTAGCGAAAAGCACTTGCCGGTGTCTTTTCTTTTCCCTTTAGAACGGAAGTCAGTTTCTCACATTTTCTTGATTTTGTCTACTTTACGATGTCGACGTCGTATGTCTTATCCCCAACGGTGATACTCTTGATCTCAGAGACGGAACTGAATAGTGTTTCCGCTACGTAGTTATATTTTTCCGGTTCTTCTCCTTTTTCCAGCATCTCGATCAGCGCCTGCACACGTGGTCCGTGAAGCGGGTTACACTCGGCGATACAGGAGATCTTCCCCTCGCGGAGATACTGCATCGCATCCTGGTTGATACCGTCAAAGGAAACCACCATGATCTCCCCGTTTTCGATATCCGGGCCCACTTTCTTTCCAAAGGCTTCGATCGCACTGATGGCACCGATCGCTTCGTTATCGTTTTCGCAGTATACGATGTTGATATTGTCATATTGTCTGAGGAACGATGACATGACTTCCTTTCCGCGCACCTCGGTAAAATCACCGCTCTCCTGTGCAAGGATATTCCAGCCGTATTCTCTGGCAGCATTCTGAAGTCCCCGTGTTCTTCCGAGCTGGGCCGTCGAGCCGAGCGTTCCCTGGATATGGGCGATATGTACATCCTCGTCCGCGATGCCCTTGAACTGCGTATATTCGTGGATCCACGCCGCCATTTTCGTTCCTTCCAGTTCGAAATCCGATCCGACCCAGCAGCTGTAAAGTGAACGGTCTTCCACATCTACTCTTCTGTCTACGATGATGACCGGGATCCCTGCATCCTTTGCCTCTTTCAGCACGAAATCCCAACCGGTCTCCGTCTCCGGAGCCAGTACGATATAGTCCACATCCTGCTGAATAAACATGCGAAGAGCGGTGACCTGATTGGCCTGTTTCTGCTGACCGTTTTTATAGATCAGTGTATAGCCGTTCTCCTTCGAGAGGGCTTCGAGCATCGAGTCCGTGTTGGTGGATCTCCAGTCCGACTCCGCGCCGAGCTGGGAAAAACCGACCGTGATCATTTTCTTTTCGGATTCTGCGGATGTCGAGGTTTCAGAAACAGTACTACTCCTACAGGCAACCAGAAAAGTTGCCAGCAGGAGCAGTATTGCAGTCAGGTGGACCGTCTTTTTCATTTGCTCTCCTTATACTCTGAGCGCCCTCTTTTTCTGTCTGATCACGATACTCTGGATCAGAAGGAAGATGCACAGCATCGCTGCGATCGTGATACCTGTCCACCAGGCATCTCCCAGACCTGCCGATGCAACCATGTTCTGGATCGTGCACAGTGAGAGAACACCGAATAGCGTTCCGACGATATTTCCTACGCCACCCGTCAGCAGTGTACCGCCGATGATGGAAGATGCGATCGCATTCATTTCCATGCCTGTCGCGTGAGCAGCAGAACCGGATCCGACATTAAGGAAATATACATATCCGGCAATTCCTGCCAGCAGTCCGCAGATCACGTGGGAGAGGAACTTCGTCCTTCGCACATTGATACCGAGCATAAGTGCGCTCTGCTTGTTACCGCCGACGGCATAGAAACTTCTTCCGAGTTTGGTATAACGTAGAACTAAGAATAATACTACCACAAGAACCAGTGCGACTACTACACCTATTTCTATCTTCGCAGGTTGATAGATGTTATGTTTATTGTAAGAACCCGCTCCGGGAATTACGATACGTGTATCTTTCAGTTTTCTGAAAGCTTCATTTTCTACATTGAACGGTTTTGTATGTACGATCGTCGTCATGCCGCGGGCGAAGAACATACCTGCCAGAGTGACTATAAACGGCTGAATATCGAAGTAAGCAACCAGGAAACCCTGTACGATACCGAACGCCAGACCGATACCGACGGCGATCAGCATGGATACCCAGATATTGGCACCCGGACAGTAGTCGAGATATACCGCACAGGACATCGTGACCAGAGCGACCACACCGCCGACTGAGATATCGATTCCACCGGAGATCATAACGATGCTCAATCCGAGAGCTGTAATGATCAAAGCCGCATTGGAACTCAGGATGTTAAAGAGCGTCTGCGGTTTCCTGAAACCACCGCCCTGGAAGATGACTGCGCTTGCATACATCAGGATAAAGATGGTAACCGTGATCGAGAAAAGAAGATTGGTATCGCTGACCTTACTGAAAAGTCCGCCTTTCATTTTTGACTTATCCATTAGTTGTCCTCCTCCACTTCTTCGTTTTCACCGGAGATCACTTCGGCCGCAGAATCACCTACAGCAACAAGCTGAGCGGTTTTTTTCTTTGCTTTCATCTTCTTAAAGAAGTCTCCGACATACTCTCTCACCTTCGGGGCGGAGAAGAATACCAGCAGGATAACTACGACAGCCTTATATGCAGCAAGTGCATCCGAACTGATGTGGAACTTATAAAGTGTGGTGGTCAGAGCCTGGATAACATATGCACCCAGAACCGAGGCCCACATGTTGAACTTACCGCCGGAGAGTGCATTGCCGCCGAGTGCGACCGCCAGGATGGCATCCATCTCAATATCCTTGGCAATAACGTTATAGTTGATCGTCGCGATACGGGATACTTTGATGAGCGCGGCTACTGCCACACAAAGGCCCAGGATAACAAATGCCAGAAACTTAACAAAGGTCGGGTTGATACCGTTTAAGCGGGCCGACTTCTCGTTGATACCTACTGCCTGTGTGTAAAGACCGAGATTGGTAAACTTCAGCACTAGCGCGATCACTAAGACACATAAGAGCATGATAAAAACTGTAGTCGGGATCGGGATACCCGGGATGAATCCGCCGAAATACTTGAACTTCGGATCCGGGACGATCGGAAGGCGGTTGAAGTTGATCCAGGCCGCGATCGGTCGTCCTGCGGTAAATAGAATGAGCGTAGCGATCATTGGCTGGATTTTAAAGATCGATACAAGTGCACCGTTAAATGCACCGCAGAGCATACCGACAAGACAAGCCACGAGGAATGCTACGATGATCGGAGCCTGGATGGCGTCCGGTCTCGGGTTGGTGCCGCAGAGGACGCGCAGCATCGCCGAGCCGGCAATAGCAATCGTTGCGCCGACCGAGATATCCTGACCGCCGGATGCCGCCGTTACGAGCGTCATGCCTATAGCCAGGATCGCCAATTCGGATCCGTAGTCAAGTATGGTAATAAGGGAGCCGGATAATACCGGATTACCATCATTATTAGTGCGCAGGGTTACCTTAAAGAACCCCGGATCTACGATCAGGTTGATCACTGCCAGAAGCAGGAGCGCCATGATCGGTATGAACAGCTGATTGCTGGTAATTTTCTTGATTAATGACTTATTCATCCTTTTACTCTCCTCCTGCGATGGTGCTCATGATCATACTCTGTGTAAGATCATCGCCCGATAATTCTCCAACGACTTTCCGGTCACGCATGACGACCAGTCGGGAGCACGTTCTGAGCATCTCATCTGTTTCAGAGGAAATGAAGGTAATACTCATTCCCTCGGAAGCAAGTTCCAGGACCAGTTTCTGGATATCGATCTTGGTACCTACATCGATTCCTCGTGTCGGTTCATCCAGGATCAGATATTCCGGATGCATCAGCAGCCATCTGGCTAAAATAACTTTCTGCTGGTTTCCGCCGGAAAGTGATTTTACAGGGGTATCGGCAGATGCTGTTTTAATATTGAGTTTCTTTATGTATTCATCGGCAAAAGCATACGCCTGTGCTTTTGTGAACGGCTTAAAGAAACCTTTCATTACCTGTAGTGCGAGAATGATATTCTCACGAACGGACAGATCTCCGACGATGCCGTCGATCTTACGGTCTTCAGGAAGATACGCTATACCGTTCTTCATTGCCTGTTTCGGGCCTTTGATCTTTACGGGTTTCCCGTGCATTTTGACTTTTCCGCCAAGAACACGGTCCGCTCCGAATATCGCACGGACACATTCACTTCGTCCGGATCCGAGAAGACCTGTGAATCCGTTCACCTCACCTTTTCTGATGTGGAAATCGAAGGGCTTGATTCCCGCATTACTGACGAGCTTACTTGCTTCGAAGACTTCCTCATCGGCATCTTCTCCGCTATAGGATTCTGTCTCTCCCTTGATATCGGAAAGATCATCCATCTCTTTTCCAAGCATCTTCGCAACGAGCTTTACTCTCGGAAGATCCTTGATCTCATATTCCCCTACAAGCTGACCGTCGCGGAGTACGGTGATCTTATCACACACTTCGTAGACCTGGTCCAGAAAATGCGTTACAAAGATGATACCGACTCCGAGCTCCTTCAGATCTCTCATTAATCCAAACAGTTTTTCTACCTCTTGTTCATCCAGAGAGGAGGTCGGTTCATCCAAGATCAAAACCTTACATTCCATATCCACTGCTCGGGCTATAGCGACCATCTGTTGTACTGCGATCGAGCAGCTGGCCAGCTGCTGAGTGGCCCTTGCCGGAATATCCATCCGTTTCAGGATCCGATCTGCAGACTCATTCATTTTTTTCCAATTGGTGATGGCGCCATTTCCACGGCCGATATACATGTTCTCCGCAACGGTCAGGTTGGGGCACAAGGTAATTTCCTGATAGACAGTACTGATGCCTAATCTTTGAGCATCCTGAGGGGAGTGGATCTGTACTTCTTTTCCGTCGAGGCGGATCACGCCGGCATCTTTTCCGTACACTCCGGTCAGGACTTTGATCAGTGTAGATTTTCCGGCACCGTTTTCTCCCATCAACGCGTGTATCTCTCCACTGTTCAAAGAGAAGTCTACCTTCTGAAGGGCCTTTACGCCCGGAAAGTATTTCTCTATTCCTCGCATCTCAAGCAATCTAGTATTTTCCACAGGTCATACCTCTTTCGCTTTTTTAAAAGATGCGGTGCGGTTCTTTCTTTATAGGATCGAAGCCGCACCGCACCCTTAGGTAAATGGTTATATAATTAGATTCCGTACTTATCTACGTCTTCCTGCTTAATGGTAGCAGCGTCGAATCCTTTTTCTTCCATGATGATCGTCTTCTCAGGTGTCTTTCCTGCTTCGAGATCCTTGATGATTGCGTCGATGTAGCTTGCCTGGAACGGATTGCACTGTCCGTCATAGTTCCAGTTCTGCTTCAGGAGTTCTTCGAGAGCCCACTTGTTGCAGTCAAAGCCCATAACAACTACGTCTTTACCAACACCATGAGAGATACCTGCTGCGTCGAGAGCTGCTACAGCACCCTTAGCCATATCATCGTTCTCAGCATAGATTACGTTGAACTTCTCGCCGGAGTCGATAACGGACTGAACGATCTGCTGTGCTTTTTCTGCGTTCCACTCAGCTGTCTGCTGCTTAACGATCTTCCAGTTTCCTTCTGCGGCAACCTTCTTATCAAGAGCGCCGGATCTGCCCTGCTGAGCTGCGGAACCCATAACGCCCTGGATGTGGATTACATTGTACTCAGGAAGATTCTGGCTTGCGAGCCAATCAACTGCTGTCTGGCCTTCCTTGTTCATATCGGAAACGATAGAAGCTTCATAAAGGCTCGGGTCTGCATCGATCGTTCTGTCGAAAAGGATAACCTTTACGCCGGCAGCCTTTGCATCCTGAAGAACGGAATCCCAGCCTGCTGTATCAGCAGCGGAGAGCAGGAGATAGTCAACTTCATCCTGGATGAATGTCTTAGCGTACTGGATCTGCTCATCATTCTTCAAGCTGTAGTTGAAAGAAGCGTCATAGCCGTTCTCTTTGGTGAACATAGCCTTCAGGTCAGCGTCATTTGCTGTACGGTAACCGGACTCGTTCGGGTCGTTGTTGATGATACCGACTTTGATCAGACCATCTTTCTTTTCCGGTGTCTGAGACTCAGCTTTGGTCTCGTCACTCTTGGTGGTTTCCTTCTTGTCTTCTTTCTTGCTGCAGCCAACAACGCTGAAAGCAAAAACAGAAGCCATAATAAGTGCAACTACTTTTTTCATTTTTTACCTCCTCGGTTTTTTCTACCTCATCGGGGTCTTCCCCCGTCATCTGGTTTCATTTTAGGATTGCATTGAAAAAAGACCATTGATAAAAAATGGAAACAAGTTGTGTTTTTTTCTCACATAAAAAACGCAGTTGGTTTTTTTACGAAATCGGTGTAGATTTTTCTTTTCCGTTGAAAAACAGTAAAGAAAAAAAGAGAAAACCGCAGTAGTTATGCGGTTTTCTTCGGAAGTCTGATTACGACGCGTGTACCTTTTTCCGGAATACTCTCGAGGTGTACACCATACCCTTCACCGAAGTTCAATCGTATTCTTTCATTCACATTATAAAGACCATATACGACATTCTTTTCGGGGGTTCCGTTGCGGATCGCTTTTCGCACCTGTCGGAGACGATCCTCTTCCATACCTTTTCCGTTATCTTCAACGATGATCGAGAAGTAGTCCTTCTTTTCCTCGGCAGAGATGGTGATCTTTCCTCCGCCACGTTTATTCTTGATGCCGTGGTAAAGCGCGTTTTCCACCACCGGCTGGATCGTCAGTTTCGGGATGCGGTATTCATAAAACTCCTCCGGAACATTGATCTCATAAGTGAGGATATCCTGGTAACGGATGTGCTGGATCTCAAGATAGGATCTTACATGCTGGAGCTCTTCGCGGATCAATACGTTCTCTTTACCTTTATTCAGGGACAGCCGGAAAAAGTCGGAAAGGTTTCCTACCATGCTGACGACCTGTTTCTGGTTTCCCGCTTCCGCCGACCAGACGATCGCATCCAGCGTGTTATAAAGGAAGTGCGGATTGATCTGTGACTGCAGAAGATCGAACTCTGCCTTCCGCAGGAGCTTCTGCTCTTCCTTAACCTGTTTCTCGATCGGTCTTGTGATCCACTTCGGTCCGAAGTAGGAGACTACGACCATGCTCACCAGACCAAATGCCATAAGACCCACGGAGATCTCGACGATATTGACGAACAGGGCATTGTTCTCTGCCTGCGTCGTCTGGATCTGCCGGTTCTCGTAGTAGATATATTCGTTGATCGTATCTTTCAGAAGCGAGGTAACGATCTGGACGTCGTTTTCCCAGATCAGCATGTTATCCTCGTACTTGTTTTCATAGCCGAGGTTCTTCGTGATCTGGGTAACATATGTCACTAAGTTGTTGAGATATTTTTCCGCATAGAGAAGTCTCTGCTGGTTATCCTCGGTCGTAGTATATCCTTTCAGTTCCGTAACGACCTGACGGGCTTTTTTCAATTCATCATTAAGGCTTGATTCCTCCGGGCTGACATAACCTACGATAAGAAGATAGGTCTCATTATCGAAGTCTTCCTTAAACTGAAGGCTGAATTCACTTGCAGCGACCACGGAGCTGATCATCTCGTTATTTCTCTCATTGATATGCCACATGTTATAGAATGCATACGCAATGAACACCAGACTCGGCAGCAGAAGGACGATATATGAGATTCGGATCTGTGTCGCCAGATGCGATCTTTGTTTCTGCCTTTTCTCCTTCGTCATGCTTCTTCTGCTCCGTGACCTTTATTTCTGTACTGTGTCGGAGTCACGCCCTGTGTCTTCTTAAACAGATAGGAAAAATAGTGCGGATCTTTATATCCGACCAGGATGCCGATCTCGTTACTCTTCTTCGAGGTGCGGCTCAGAAGTTCTTTTGCCATATTCATACGGTAATCGGTAAGATACTTGATAAACGGCTGGCCGGTCTCCTGCTTGAAAATGGAGCTTAAGTGGTTCGGCGAGAAGTTCACCTGGGCCGCCAGAGTATTGAGGGAAAGCTCCTCATCGGAATAATGCTCATTGATATATGCGATCGCATCCTTGATGACATCGTGATAACGTCCCAGTGTGTGATCCTCGCGAAGGGACAGTGCCAGTGCCAGGATCTCGGAGAGATAATCATGTGTCTTCTCCTCATCAGAAAGCACTTCATTTCCCGGAAACGGGAACTTCTCTTCCATCTCTTCCCTGGTAAGTCCCAGTTCATTCTCGGCAAAATCCGCGATGCAGAAATACACGTCCATAGCAATATACTGACGGAGCATCTTGGAGCGTAGTGCATGATCTCCGATATTGTTGAGATATTCCTCGAGGAAGAACGTGATCTCCGATTCTTCACCTGCGCGGAGGAATCTCTTCATGAGACGGCGGTCGATGTGCTTCGGGTCGATCTCCGAAAGGATATCGACATTATTCTCAGGACGAAGACCTTCCTTCGATCCTACAAGGAATCCATTCTCCGATGTCAGATACAGATGTGCGAATGCACGGCTTGCCCAATCAAAGGATGTGTGGATCTCCGATACTCTTCCGACGGGCTGACCGACAGCTCCGAAGTAACGGATATGCTTATACGCGGAGAAGAGTTCTTTCATCGCGCCGATCGCACGATCCGTCTTTTTCTTAATATCGTTATCGTCATCGCCCTTAAAAAGCAGCGCGGTACCCTCGACCTTAAAGTCGAAGAACAGCGCACTGTTTTCTTCCGCGATATTTCGGACGGCTTCCTCGACACGGACTACACTGTTCGAATACTCGCCGATGTCATGCTTATCCGACCAGATCTTAAGGAGCATAATATTATAGCGGAGCGCGGAAATGTCGATGGAGAGTGCTTTTGCCTCGGAAATCAGTTCCGATGTACTCTTCCCGCCCTGGACAAGTGTATTGAAGAATTCACGCTTATCCAGCTCGGTGCGCTCCCGCATTTCTTCTTCATATCTTTGCGCGGCTTCACGCTCGGATTTTTTCTCACGGATCTTTTCGGAGATCGCATCGACCTCTTTGATCAGGTTCTCTCCGTTTACCGGCTTCAGCAGATAGCAGGATACACCGATCTTGATGGCTTCTCTTGCGAACTGGAAATCCTCGTAGCCGGTAAGAATAATGATCTCGATCCACGGGAACTCGGACTTGATCATACGGCTCAGTGTAATACCGTCCATGAACGGCATCTTGATATCGGTAATGACAATATCCGGTTTCAGTTTCTGGATCATGGAGTAGGCGACTTCACCATCGCCGGCTTCGCCACAGAAATCATAACCGTGTCCTTTCCAGTCGATGATATTTTTAATTCCTTCACGGACGACGTATTCGTCCTCTACCAGAAAAACCTTCAGCATAGTCACCTCATCATGAGAAGCATCTCATCTGACTATTACTGTACAATAGGTACCCTCTGAAAATCAACAACGACGCTTTCCCTCCTCTCGAAAAGCACCCGTACAAAAACGCAGGCAGCGCGTTTTCCCTTTTTCCAAGTAATGGTCAATGTAAATCCCCTCTACATTGACCACTACATGAACTTTCTGCTTTATTCCAAGTAATGGTCAATGTAAACCACCTCTACATTGACCATTACATGAACTTTTTTCCGCTGCCTTCATTATTACTCAATGACCAGTTCTCTGATCTCCACCTTCTTTACTTTCCTCGAAGCAAGGTAGGCAAAGAGGAAGAAGCATCCCAGAAGGAGAATGACCGGGATCAGGATCGTCTCCGTCCGATACTTCGAAATGAAGTTAGAGACACCGACGCTTCTGAGGACCGTGCTCAGTGTCCGGTTTGAAAAAAGAACACTCAGAACGATACCTAAAGCAGATCCGATCACGGCGATGATCAGGAAGCGAAGCGCAAACAGCAGGCGGAGTTTTCCCGAGGTAAAGCCGATGGCTTTATAGATACCGAGGTCTCTTCTTTCCTGTGCAAAGGACTTGCTGCAGATCATGGAGACAACGACCAGTACGAAGATGACCGATAATGCATAGATCGTATAACGCATGGCATCGACTGCGGTCGAGATCGACTTGATATCCGAGACTTCGGAAAAATCGGAATCAGCCGTGATCTTAAACTCATCTCCGAGTTTTTCTCTCAATGCTTCTGCGATCCGATCGGCTTCATCCGGCTCCGAAAGGCTCGCACCGTACCAGACATACCCGTTCACACCGATCTTTTTCGCTCCGGCATCGGACATGGCCATTGTCATACCGGTATCGTTCATGCTGCAGAAAATACCCGAGACGATAAACTCCTCCTTGTATTCTCTTCTCGCAACTTCGAGCTTATCGCCGGTCTTCAGTCCCAGATCTTCGGCCAGGATGTCCGTGATAACGAGTTCATTGTCATAGACCGGAGCTCTTCCGGAGACCATACTGATCGTTTCCGGATCATAATAGAACTGACAGTAGATCGTATTTCCATTTACCGTGACATACTCATTTCTGAAAAAGATCGACTTATTGACACACGTTTCGTCTTTCACGACAGATTCAATCTTTTCCATCTCCTCTTCGGTAAAGTTTCTATCCTGCGGTCTTACCTCGACTTCGCAAAGGATCGAACCCAGAGCCTCGAGTGCGGACTTCGACTTCATGCAGCTGGCCATAAGATTTACGGTAAGCATGAAGAACATCAGAAGTGCCGTGATCAGGATCGCCACGAGATAGCGGCGCTTATTCGAACTGAACTGACGGTAGGAAAGGCTCATGGACAGGTTCTTTCCGGAAACCGGTGCCGTCAGGAAACTGTCGAAATAGACATCCCTGCTCTCGCCGGTCAGTGCTTTTACCGGAGAAACCTTCGCCACTTTTCTTGTCGCAAGAAGGATGACCAGGACCGACAGTACCAGGATCACGAGAAGCACCAGAAGGCTCGTTCCGAGATCGACATCTTTCTTCGCGATGATTGCCGTGATCGGCTGGAAGATCCCGCCGAAAAGAGAGATCATGGGGATCGAGAGAATGGTTCCGATAATGGCACCGACGATCTCTGCAAGAAGATACTGCAGCATATAGAGCACGCGTATTCTTCCCTTTGTGAATCCTTCGGCTTTCAGGATGCCGATCTCCGCATAGCTCATCTCGATCGTCACGGTGATATTGTGCGCCATGATGATCAGCACGACGCCCGCAAGGACCATCGCAAATCCGATCATGATCGAGCAGATGATGTCCGAGAAAAGATTGGTATAGTGCTTCATCTGGGTCTCTGTCGCCGAAGCGTATGCATAGTCCTGGATACCGGTATCACGGTTGATCGTTCTTGCAAACTCACCGTCACTTAATTCGCAGTCAGCAC
>JAFWSW010000060.1 GCA_017519205.1 Clostridiales bacterium
AGAGACAGATATGCTTCTCGCAAAAATCAAGGATGGCCGGTATCAGGTCGATACGGTGAAAAAAGGAAGAAAACTGCGTCAGCCTTTTGCTCCGTTTACAACAAGTACGCTCCAGCAGGAAGCATCCAGAAGAATCAGCTTTACTTCAAGAAAGACGATGAGCGTTGCCCAGCAGCTCTATGAAGGTGTTGAGATCGCAGGTCAGGGACAGGTAGCTCTTGTTTCTTATATCCGTACAGACTCGGTTCGTGTTTCTGATGAAGCAATGACTGCGGCTAGACGACTGATCTCTGAAAAGTATGGAGAGAAGTATCTTCCGAAGTCTCCCAGAAAGTATACTAATAAAAATTCAGCACAGGACGCACACGAAGCGATCCGTCCTGCTCATTTTGAGTTGGATCCGGAGTCGATCCGTAATTCATTAAGCCTCGATCAGTATAAACTCTATAAGCTGATCTGGGACAGATTCCTGGCTTCACAGATGGCTTCTGCTGAAGTGGATACTGTTTCGCTGGATGTTATCTGTCAGAACTCGATTTTCCGTGCACAGGGTGAGACCATCAAGTTCCAGGGCTTCCTTGCTGCTTATGCGGATATTGCCGACGATGTCGGTGAAGACGATAAGAGCGTCAAGGCTAAACTTCCTGAGCTTACTGATGGACAGTCCCTCAAACTTCTTGATATCAAGTCCGAACAGAAGTTTACACTTCCTCCGGCGAGGTTTACTGAAGCTACACTCATCAAGACACTGGAAGAAAAAGGAATCGGTCGTCCGTCTACATATGCGCCGACGATTTCGACGATCCTTGAGAGAAACTATATCGATAAAAAGGGTAAGATCATTTACCCGACAGAACTCGGAAAAGTCGTTACGCTGCTTCTTTCTGAGAACTTTGCCGAAATCGTGGACGTTTCGTTCACTGCTGACATGGAGTCTAAACTCGATGAAATCGAAGTCGGTAAGAAGGATTGGGTCAAGGTACTCGGAGAATTCTATCCGCCTTTCCATGAACTGATCGTGAAGGCCGGTTCTGCTGTGTCCAAGGTGAAGATGGAAGAAAAGCAGACAGGTGAGAAGTGCCCGGAGTGTGGCGGCGATCTTATCATCAAGGAAGGCCGCTTCGGTCAGTTTGTTGCCTGCTCGCATTTCCCGGAATGCAAGTACACACGTAATGTTGAAATAACGGTGAAGGGTTCCTGTCCGCTCTGCGGATCCGGTCTGGTATCTCACCGCTCGAATAAATATAAGGGGCGTGTCTTCTATACATGCGACAAGAAGGGATCGGATGCTGAATGTGGATTTATCAGCTGGTATCTGCCTGTAGAAGGTCAGAAGTGCGATACATGCGGAAGCTATATGGTATGGAAGAGATTCCGTGGCCGTGCTTATCCTAAGTGTGCAAATCCGGAATGCCCGAAGAATACTACTAAAAAGACGGCAAAATCGGATGAAGAAAAGCCGGCAGCTAAAGAGAAGAAGAGCCGTAAAAAGACATCTTCGGAAGCAAAAGAGGACTGATCTATGAATCAGCCTCAAATTACAGTCATTGGTGCCGGACTGGCCGGCTCCGAAGCTGCCTATCAGGCTTCACGTCTCGGTGTAAAGGTGCGTCTCTATGAGATGAAGCCTGTCCGCAAAAGTCCTGCTCACCACACGGATGGATTTGCCGAACTGGTCTGTAGTAATTCTCTTCGCTCAAATCAGCTTGAGAACGGTGTAGGTCTTCTGAAGGAAGAACTGAGGATCCTCGGATCACTGATCATGGAATCGGCGGATAAGAGTCAGGTTCCTGCCGGCGGCGCGCTCGCAGTCGACCGTGAGGAGTTTTCCGGATATATCACAAAGAAGATCCTGGACGACCAGAATATTGAAGTTATTTATGATGAGATCCATAGTATTCCCGAAGACGGAATTGTAGTAATTGCTACCGGTCCTCTGACCGATGGAGATCTTTATGACTGCATCATGAAGAAGATCGGGAATCAGGACATGCATTTTTTTGATGCAGCAGCGCCGATCGTTACCGAAGCAAGCATAGACAGAACGATCTGCTTTGCCATGTCCAGATATGGTAAGGGCGGAGATGACTATCTCAACTGTCCGATGAATGAAGAAGAGTACTGCCGTTTCTATGATGCGCTGGTTACTGCAGAACTAGCTGATGTTAAGGGTTTTGACAAGGAGACCGTGTTCGAAGGTTGTATGCCGATCGAGACAATGGCGAAGCGCGGATTTGATACGATGCGTTTCGGCCCGTTAAAGCCCGTCGGACTGATCGATCCGAGAACAGGAGAGGAACCTTATGCGTGTGTTCAGCTCCGTCAGGATGACAGAAGTGCTTCGATCTATAACATTGTCGGTTTTCAGACACGTCTTAAGTTCCCGGAACAGAAGAGAGTTTTCCAGATGATACCTGGACTTCAGAATGCTGAATTCTCCAGATACGGTGTTATGCATCGGAATACATATATTGAATCGCCGAAACTTCTTGACTCGACGTATCGCATGAAAGAAGATAAAAATGTATACTTTGCAGGACAGATCACCGGTGTAGAAGGTTATATCGAGTCTACTGCTTCAGGATTTGTTGCCGGTTACTATGCTGCGCTGGCTGCGTTAGGGAAGGACAGTCCTGTAAGTTTTTCTGCGGAGACCATGATAGGTGCAATGGCATCGTATATTTCGGATCCCGGAGTCAGACATTTTGCACCTATGAATGCGAACTTCGGTCTGGTAGCCCCTTTGGGATACAAGGTCAAAGGGAAAAAGAAAGATAAGAATCTTGCCTATGCAGAGCGTGCACTGGCACAGATCCGCGAGAACGAAGAGATAATGGAGAGCCTTTGGAAATGAATAATCAGAAACTGAATTCGGAAGACTGGAATAAAGTAGAGCGCAAGAAAGGCTTTTTCCGTTCGTATGCAAGGGATTTCGGCAAGGTTTCCGCCGGAAATTTCGTGCTCCTTCTCGGTAATATGATCATCTTTATCGTGGCACTCTGTGTAGTAATGCTTTTCTTCCCGATGATCATTCCCCAGTTTATGCCGGATTCGCTGAAAGACTATATTATCGGTACCGGTCTTGTTGATGAATCTCTGGTTACTGATGAAGCAGTAAACAACATGTACTATTTGATGACGATGCTTGCCTCGTTTATGCTCTGTGGATTTAATCTTGTCACCAATGGTCCGTTTGTTTCCGCAGTCAGCTACTATTTCAAAAACGTGCTTACCGGGGAGAATGCTTTTAAAGACGATATCAAAAAAGGCTTTAAAGACAACTGGAAGAAGTCGATCGGAGCTACTGTAATATCGCTGATCGTGACATGTGTACTGCTTTTTAATATCGGCTACTATCAGAATGGTCCGATGAGCGGCGGTGCTATGGGTATGGCGGCGAAATCCTTTTTCTTCTGTATCCTTTCCTACTGGTGCTGTATGCAGCTGTTTGTGTATCCGCTGATTGCCTGTGTAGACCTTACATTTAAAGAGGTTTATCGTAATGCCGCTATTATGGCGGTTAAGAATTTCCCGATTGCACTTCTGGTTTTCGTTGTACAGGCTATTCTCTTCGGTTTCCTGCCGTTTATGCTTGTTTTTACTGTCGGTTCGATCGGATATGGTATCACGATGCTCCTGTATCTCCTGTTTTCATTCGGATTCATCGGCTATATCTCCATGTATCTTACATGGCGTGCTATTCAGAAAATCATCCATGCGGATGATTGATACTCCTGTTGTATCTTTTTGAGCAGTTTATTGTACTTTTACATTCAAATACGATAAAATAGTATGAAATCGTATGTGAGGTGTATGTGAATGATACAGTGTGAACGTGGTCACTTCTTTGATGAGAATCGTTATTCGAACTGCCCTTATTGCAGTCAGGTTTCCAGCCAGCCAAGATCGGTTACTCCACCAGTTGCTCCCAATATGCAGATTCCTACGCCTTCGTGCGGGAAGACTGTCTCGATTCCGGGCATGGAACCGGAATCTCCGGTTGGAAAGACCGTAGCGATCGATGGTTTTGTAGAGAATCCTTCTCCGGTAAATAAAACTGTTGCTATAGAAGAACCACCGCTGGATTTCCCGCCGGTAACTCCGATTGCCGCGTCCGTTCAATCTGCAGCGGCTCCGGTTCAGTCTGTATCTGCTCCGGCACAGCCCGTAGCGGCACCTGTTCAACCTGTTTCCGCTCCTGTACAGCCAGTGGCGGCTCCTGTTGTTGCGGCAGCTCCTGAAGTTACTCCCGCAGCTATAGCTCCGGCTGTTTCTCCGGTTCCGGTGGCAGTACCGGAAGTTTCCGTGCCGGACCTTTCTAATCTTGCTAATGAACCTGTTCCTGCACAGAATCTGGAGGAAGTGCCTTCTTTCAGCCTTCCTGTAACGGGTCTGGGAGTTACAGAGCATCCTGCACCGCTTGCTCAGGAGGAAAAGTTCTATCACTCTTCTCCTGACAGACCGTATGCGGTAACGGGTCTGGGTGTAAAAGAGCATCCGACGCCGATCCCGAATGATGTCGGTGCGACATTCCCGCTTCCTTCTGAAGGAGGTGCAGAAGCGGCTGCTGCTCCGTCTATGCAGTCAGAGGCTAGTGCTTTTGCAGCATTTGGTTTCCCGGGCGGTCCTGTTCCGGGTATGGGTCCCGGTGGTCCGCGCCCAGGTGTGCAGATGCAGGCTCCTGAAGCCGCATCGGATTTGTCTCAAGTTCCGGCGGATGTTCCGGCTGCAACTGAGACACCTGCTCCTGCACCGGTTGAAGAGAGTGCACCGGTGGAAGCAAGTGCTCCTGTAGAAGAAAGTGCACCTGTGGAAGTAAGTGCTCCGGCAGCAGCACCTGTAGTCGAGAATCCGGCTCCGAGAGATCCGAACGCTACTGTTGCTTTAACTGAATCCGAAATGGATTATCTCCCGCGTATTCATGCCCGCGCTTTCCTTGTGTGTATCGATGGACCGATGACAGGCGCAAGTTATGTATTCCAGGAGTCCAGAGCAATCATCGGACGTCAGAAGAATTACGAGATCGCATTGTATCGTGATAATTCCGTATCAAGAAGCCCGCACGCTATCATCAGTTATTACAAGGATACGTTCCGTTACACAGTTTCCCAGGGTGATGCGGATAAGAAAGTTTCTGTCAACGGCAGTTTTATCTCGGTGGAAACGGATCTTAAGCTTTACGATGTGATCGGTATCGGTCAGACAAGACTGCTCTTTATTCCGGTTTGTAGCGAGAAGTTTGCATGGTAACGATTAGTAATCAATTCATCGATGATTATCTAGCGTATTTCGGTGAAATGCGATGGGTTTTTATCGGCTGTCTGGTTTTTCTGATCCTCTTCCTGCTGGTGTATGTCATCATAACCAAGAATAAAAAGAAAAATGCCGCATCTGATCTCGCAGAGCAAGATGCGAATCGGGTGAACTTAATGGATAATGGTAATTTCCGTATAGAGATCGGAAACTGTCAGGGAATCGGGGAGAGAGAAGAGCAGCAGGATGCATTTGCTTTTTCTCCGAATTCCAAGTGGAAGGATAAGGGCTTCCTTGCTGTCCTTTGCGACGGTATGGGCGGTCTGGATGCCGGTGCAACAATCTCCAATAAACTCGTCTCTGATGTTATCGCGGAGTTTCCGTATGCCTTCGATAAGTTAAAAGACGGATGGATCCTTGATGCACTTTCTAATGAGATCTATCAGACGTATCGCGGACGCGGCGGCACTACTGTAGTGATCACATTCCTTCAGAATGACAGGATGTGGTTTGCATCGGTAGGTGACAGTGACCTTCTTTTGCTTCGCAACAACCGTATATATGCAATGAATACCCGTCAGGAATATGGTAATCAGCTGTTGATGAGAGCTTCCGACGGGGCTTTGACAGTTGATCAGGCGCTTCTGCACGAAGATGCACCTGCGTTAACTGAATTTATGGGAGCACCACACACGAATCCGGATTATTCCATCGTTCCCTGGCAGGTAATGGATAATGATGTATATTTGTTGTGTTCGGATGGTATCAGTGATACGCTTTCATTTGAGGAGATCCGTCAGGCGATGATGCATTCACCGGCTGAGTGTGCCGAGCTTCTTGAGAAGGGGATAATGACTAAGAATAAGAAGTTTCAGGATAATTACACGGCTATCGTTTTTGCTGTGCACAAAATAGGAGGTAATTGAGTCATGAAAAAGGGTTTGAAATGCACCTTGGTAACCTTGTTATCCATAGCTGTAGTCGGCTGTGGAGCAATGTCCGTTGTGTCCGGTGTTCAATGGGGTCAGGCAAAGAAGAACGTCGTGACAGCTAAAGAAAACCTGGAAGATGCCAGACAGGAGAGCGCTGATTCCGAGCAGGAGCGTCAGAAGATCAGAAATAAGATTTCAGAGGAGAATGGTAAGACTTTTCAGATTGATGAGAGTCTCTATAAAATGAAGTTTGCTCCTTCCGAGAACCAGCAGTCCGTTGCTTGCGTTTATTGTACATCCCCGGATGGTGTGTATGCGGCACTCGGTTCCTCTTATGCCGTAGCTTCAGATCTTAACGGTCCGGTCGAGTACTTTGTTACCAACGGACACGTGGTTCAGCCGCATATGGAACAGAACTATTCTATTTGTGTTATTCTTGAAAATAATCAGCAAGTACCCTGTGAGGTAGTTTTTTACCAGTTTGATGCCAATCTGGATATGGCGGTTGTAAAACTGAGTCAGCCGACAACTGATCGTAAAGCTTGTCTTATCCGAAGCTCTTCCAGTGTGCAGACCGGTGAGAAGTGTACGGCGATCGGCTATCCGGATAAGTCCCGCGATATTGATCCGACGATGAATTACGATATCGCCAGCCAGACTGTAACCAGTGGTGTTATCTCGAAGGCAGATGTTGTTCCGAATGGCGTTGCTTACCACACATTCCAGCATGACTCGTTTATTTCTCACGGTAACTCCGGCGGACCTCTCTTTGATGAGAACGGTTTTGTTATCGGAATGAATACACTGATCCATAAGAACAGTGAGAATGTAAACTTCGCGATCCACTCCGATTCTGTCAAAGCAGTCCTGGATGAAAAGGGTATACCTTATCTGACGAGCGAGGATTATCTTGCACAGATCAATGCAGAAATCGAAGGGGAAAAGAGTGCTTTTGAAGAAGAAAAAGAAAAGACCATTAAGAAGCTGAACAAGGAACTCGAAGCAATTGATGAAGCAAGTGATGTTGCATATTACGAAGAGCGCGTCAGCACAAGACAGAATGAGGTTGAGGACAACAAACTCATGATGTTCATCTTCGCAGGCGGAGCTGCAGTATGCCTCATCGGTCTTCTGGTAGTACTCTTTGTCCGTGGCGGCGGAGAAGTGGATGACGGACTGAAGTCCTATCTTGTATGCACCAGGGGTGTTTTCGCAGGTATGCGCTATGAGGTCACCAAGCAGACGATGACGATCGGCCGCGATAGGAACACCTGTACGATCGTATTCCCTGAAGAGACACCGGGTATCAGCTCGAATCACTGTTCGATCTATTTCGATATGAGAACGAAGACCTTCGCTCTTAC
This sequence comes from Clostridiales bacterium, assembly GCA_017519205.1. Taxonomy (GTDB): domain Bacteria; phylum Bacillota; class Clostridia; order Saccharofermentanales; family Saccharofermentanaceae; genus Scatonaster. Next base: position 7,550 of record JAFWSW010000060.1, read on the forward strand.
GGATAACGGATCGACATATGGAACATATCTGGCGGACGGCAGAAAACTCACCAAGGGTGTTCCGGAATCTCTTGAACCGGGTTCCACGTTCGCACTTGCGGATAAGGCAAATGAATTTAAGGTAGAACGAGGCTAATGAATTTAAGGTAGAACGAGGCTGATGAATTTAAGGTAGAACGAGGCTGATGGATCATTATCTGTACACAAACGTTGGTGGTCATGAACCGAATTGCGATCATGCACAGGTCATCGAACATGATGATCAGGTGCTGATCGTGCTTTGTGACGGATTAAACGGGCTTCCGAACGGCGATGAGGCAGCACGGATCATCTCTGATGCGGCGCTGGCTGCTTTTATAGAAGGAAAAGCACCCGCCGAGTGCTGCGCTATCGCGAATAGTAAGTTCCGGGAGATGCAGTTTGATACTGTTGAACTTCGTCGCGCCGGGGCAACGATCTGTGCCGTGCGCATCCGTGATAACCGATGTGAGTGGGCAAATGTCGGTGATTCCCACATTTATCATTTTTCTGACAGGAAACTGATGCATCATTCCGTTGATGATACTCCGACATATAGATCTTTTGAACGCGGTGAGATCGAATATGAAGCGATCCGCGAGCAGGAAGGCCGTACGGGCATGACTGTCTGTGTCGGTCAGAAAGAAACGATCGAGCCTCATGTGGAAGAATTCAGCCTTTCTTCCGGAGATGGTATTGTTGTTTGTTCAGATGGCTTTTGGGAATATGTGTATGAGACAGAGATGCTGATCGATATGCATAAATCTTATAATGCCAAGGATTGGGCGCAGAAAATGATCCTTCGGGCTGTCCAGCGCAGCCATCTTAAGGGTGATAACCTGACGCTGGTTACTTATATGAGGATGGCGGGATAACGGATGGATACGAGCAAGCTTTGTTTTGGATGCTTCAGTGAGCATGATGGTGTGGGACCGTGTCCACACTGCGGGTTTGACCTTTCTAAGGCCAAGCATCCTTTTGTTGCGCTTCCGATCGGAACGATCCTGAATGGACGTTATCTGACGGGACGTGTCCTCGGTGTTGGCGGATTTGGTGTTACGTATCTTGCTTTTGATATGACACTTGAGATCAGTGTCGCGGTAAAGGAATATCTTCCTTCCGGAATAGCTCTTCGTGATGCCGATCACTACTCAATGACTGTTACAGCTCCACAGGAACAGCCCAAGTTCGATACCGGTGCGAGTAAGTTTCTGGAAGAAGCACGTCTTCTTGCGAAACTTCGTGATGTTCCGAATATTGTTACGGTGCATGACTATTTCCGCGAGAACAATACAGCATATTTCGTTATGGAGTATATCGAGGGTGTGGACCTGATGACGTATACGCAGCAGAAGGGCGGAAAACTCTCTTTTGACGAGGCTCTTCGCATCCTGCTTCCGATCATCGAGTCACTTGCCCATGTTCATCGTCATAATCTTCTGCACCGCGATATCAGTCCGGATAATATTGTTGTTATGAAAAATGGGTCGACCAGACTTCTTGATTTCGGCGCAGCCCGTCTGGCCATCGATTCGGAAAAAAGCAAATCGATCATTCTGAAACATGGCTTTGCTCCGGAAGAACAGTACAGAAAGCATGGAAATCAGGGACCATGGTCAGATGAATATGCTTTGGCGGCAACGATGTATCTGATTATTACAGGCGTTATGCCGCCGGATGCGATCGAGCGTGTTCATGAGGATACTCTCGTTCCTCCATTGCAGCTGGGTATTAATATGCCTCAGTATGCCAATGATGCTTTGATGAAAGCACTTGCCGTGAGCGCTTCCGGCCGTTTTCCGGATATGAATTCCTTTGCTGCAGCTCTTTCCGGTGCTTCGGTCACTGAGGCAGTGGAAATGGTCGGCGGGAAGACGGTCATGATTGATGAGGAAACTGCAAATGCGGTTCCTGCGTCTCCGTCTCAGGCTCCGGTCGTATCTTCACAGCAACCGGTTGTTTCTTCTCAGCAACAGCCACAGCCCGTTGTTTCCGCGCAGCAGCCGCAGTATACACCGCAAAAGGTACTTTCGCCTTCGGTGTTGGCCGGAGAGATGCAGCCTGCGATACAGCAGCAGGTTTCGCCTGTAACGAAACCTTCAACTCCCAAGAAGAGCATATGGAAGAGACCGCTGACTTATATTATCGCAGGTATAATCGCACTTGCAGGTATCGGAACAGCAGTGGGTGTCTATATTTCCAAGAATTACGAGTGGGGAGAGCAGACCCGTAAGACAACGACCAAAAAGACTAAGGTAACCACTACTGAAGAAACAAAAGAAACAGAAGAATCGACGATTCCGGATCCCAGTACCAGAAATGAAGGAGACCTTATCGTATATACCGATGACGTACGTCATTTCTCCATTTCTGCCGATAAGGATTTCGCATTTGAGAATAAAAACGGACTGTTTGTCCTGAAAAACGACAACTGTTCATTGATGGTCACATCCGATCTTATCTACGGGATCAATGAGAACAGAGTGGATTCGCTAACGGATTTCGTTGCTCAGAGCGATGAGACCGTGCTCGCTTATCTGAAGGATACGCTTGGTCTTTCTGATGTCGAAATGACTACGGATTATTTCTTCGTTCATTCATTTAACGGCAACGGAGTTGTTGAACTCAGCGCCGTTGCATACGATAACGGTCATAGACTTGATGTCACCATACTCGCGACTGAGCGAAAAGAAGATAAGGGTGTATTTCTTACCTGTGGATTTATGCCATCAGACGAATACGGAATGTATTCATCGGATGATTTGGAAACGATTTCTCAGGTGCTGCTCAGTGTTGCGGAAATCTCCGATAAAACGAGTGATTATGTGCTCTTTGAGGAAGAGAATAAACCGAGTTTCCTTTATCAGACATCGGAGATTGCAAGTATCACCGACAATACGATCGGCAATAATATTGCTGCAGAAATGCTGGAACTGAAGGATATCGGTGATGAGGAAAGCCGCATCATGATCCTTTCACTTGGATCGCAGGATTCTATTACCACAGCTTGTACAACAACGGAGCAGGCGCTTGGTTCTATGTATAAATTCGGTGGATATGAATCTGTTACTCCGACGATCAATACAAATCTTGAAATGCGTATCCGTAATTACACGATCACGAGGATCGACGGGGATGGAAAGTCACTGGAATGCACCGCGTGTGTTATCAATCTCAACGGTACCTATTATTCGGTCGTAGCAATCTGCGGAGATGAAGCTGCCAGAGAACGTGTAGCACTCGACTATTCTCTGGTTATTAAGTCGATGATCCGGTCTTGATCTTCTTATTTGTGATAATATCTGGCGAAGAATTCGTCACGGAAATCCAGAAGGCGGTCCTCAGCGATCGCCTTTCTTACATCTTCCATCAGGTGGAGAAGGAAATGAATATTGTGCCAGGAACATAGTCTCAGACCAAACATCTCACCGGCTTTCAGAAGGTGGCGAATATAAGCACGACTGTAATTCTGACATGCATAGCAGGTGCAGCCTTCCTCGATCGGGCGGAAATCCTCGGCACTCTTCTTGTCACGAACGATCAAGCGTCCATCGTGCGTCAGTACAGTACCATTTCGGCCGATACGTGTAGGAAGAACACAGTCAAACATGTCGATTCCGCGGATCGCACCTTCGATCAGGTAGTCCGGTGTTCCAACTCCCATGAGATAACGGGGCTTATCTTCCGGCATGAGAGGAACCGTTTCCTCGAGCATCTCGTACATCAGTTCTGCCGGCTCTCCTACGGAAAGACCGCCAATTGCATATCCCGGAAGATCGAAAGAGGTGATCTCTTTCGCACTTTGCTTTCTCAGATCAGCATAGCAGGATCCCTGAATAATACCGAAAAGTGCCTGCTCGTCCGGACGTTCGTGTGCCTTGATACATCTTTCCAGCCATCGGGTGGTTCTTTCAAGAGATTTCTTGGCATAATTATGCTCGCTCGGCCATGCACAGCATTCGTCGAAAGCCATGATGATATCAGATCCGAGATCATTCTGGATCTTCATGGAGAGCTCAGGAGTAAGAAGGTGAGCAGAGCCGTCAATGTGTGATTTGAAGTGTACGCCTTCTTCTTTGATATCCTTCGGACGCGCAAGAGAAAACACCTGGAATCCGCCACTGTCAGTGAGGATCGAGTGCTTCCAGTTCATAAATGTATGAAGACCGCCTGCCTTCTTAACGATCTCGTTGCCCGGACGCATCCAAAGATGATATGTGTTGGACAGGATGATACGTGCACCCATGCTTTCGACTTCTTCCGGGGACATGCCTTTGATCGTCGCCTGGGTTCCGACCGGCATAAACACAGGGGTATCGAAGCTTCCGTGTGGCGTGTGAACTCTTCCGAGTCTTGCGCCGGATTGTTTACAGGTATGGATGTGCTCGTAATATACGGGATATTTACTCATTCTTGGTCCTCCAGAGGGCTCTTGATCCTAGGTTTTTCCGGGGTGATGAACATCGCGTCGCCGAAACTGAAGAAACGATATTTTTCAGATACGGCTGTTTTATATGCGTTCAATACATGTTCTTTTCCTGCAAAAGCAGAAACCAGCATAATTAATGTGGATTCCGGCAGATGAAAGTTCGTGATCAAACCGTCAATACAATGGAAATCAACTCCCGGGTAGATGAAGATATCCGTCCATCCGGAGCATGGATGCATCCCCGGGTCTTTTGAAGCGACTGTTTCAAGCGTTCTGCAGGATGTAGTTCCGACAGCGATCACCCGACGGTCTTCTTTACGTGCTTTGCGAAGAATCGAAGATGCTTTTTCGTCCAGTTCATACCACTCGCTGTGCATGTGGTGGTCGGATATATCTTCGACTTTTACCGGGCGGAATGTACCGAGTCCCACATGAAGTGTGATCTCGCAGATCTCAACACCCATTTCTTTCAGTTTCTCCAGAAGCTCCGGAGTAAAGTGAAGACCGGCTGTCGGAGCGGCAGCGGATCCTGTCTCTTTCGCATAGACAGTCTGATACCGTGTCTGGTCTTCCAGCTGCTCGTGGATGTAGGGAGGAAGAGGCATCGTACCGGCTTCATCCAGGATCTCTTCCCAGATACCGTCAAAATCAAAGCGGATTATACGGTTTCCGTCTTCCAGCACTTCTTCGCATTCTGCCTCAAGCTTGCCTGGAAGAAAAGTCATTCTTTTGCCGGGGCGGATCTTCTTACCGGGACGGGCAAGGGTCTCCCAGTGGTTCTCATCAATACGCTTAAGAAGCAGAAGTTCTACTGCGGAACCTGTGTCGGATCGCACGCCCAGAAGACGTGCGGGAATGACCTTGGTATTATTGATGACCAGGACATCTCCTTTATGAAGGAGAGACGGCAGATCGGAAAAATGCATATGGGAAACAGCACCGGTTTCACCGTCCAGTGTCATCAGTCGTGAACTGGACCGGTCGGTAAGCGGGTGCTGAGCAATGAGTTCTTCTGGTAAATCGTAGTAAAAATCACTCGTTTTCATAGCCTAGTATTATAATAGCAATTGACGTTCGTGTATAGTAGGTGGTATGATTTTATGAGATTTCCAAGCACTTCTTAACGTTCGGAAATCACTGAAATATCAAAAGAAATGGAGGCATGAGTTATGAAGAAGCCCGTTTTTATCGGCTCGGCTGTCGCGCTGGTCACACCCTTTAACGAAGGAGGTGTCGACACTAAAAAACTGAAGGCTTTGATCGACTTCCATTTAGCACATAAGACGGATGCTATCGTGGTTGCTGCAACCACTGGTGAAGCGGCTACAATGCCGGATGAAGAGCATCTTTTTACGATCCGTACAGTTGTTGAATATGTAGATGGACGTATTCCGGTCATCGCAGGTACAGGAAGCAATGACACAGCACATGGTATTAAGCTTGCAAGGGAGGCCACGGCGATCGGTGCCGATGCACTTCTTGCAGTTACACCTTATTACAACAAGACATCCCAGGAGGGAATTTACCGCCACTTTAAGGCAACTGCAGAGGCGACAAATCTTCCGATCATTGTCTACAATGTTCCGTCCAGAACAAATCTGAACATTGCTCCTGCTACATACAAGAGACTCTCCGAGATTGAGAATATCATCGGTGTTAAGGAATGTAATATGGGTCAGGTTCCGGAGACGGTCAACCTCTGCGGAGATGATCTGGTTCTTTATTCCGGTGAGGATGGTCTGGTAGTTCCGCTTCTGGCGATGGGTGGTAAGGGTGTAATTTCCGTAGCTTCTCATATTGTTCCGGAAACGATGCATAACATGGTCGAGTCTTTCCTTAATGGAGATGTGAAGACTGCAGCGAAGATCCAGGCAGATATTATCCCGCTTTGCAAGGCGCTGTTCTCGGATGTTAACCCGATCCCGGTCAAGGAAGCACTGAATATCCTCGGATGGGATGTCGGTTCCTGCCGTATGCCGCTTTGTGATATGAGCGAAGAAGGAAAGATGAAGCTGGCTTCTGTTCTCAAGCAGTATGATCTTTCTTTCCATCCGAAGGCTTGATCCTGTCTTAACTGCAATACGAAAGAGAGATTAATATGTCTGAAGTAAGAATATTCTTGAGCGGCTGCATGGGACGCATGGGTCGTGTTATTACAGAGATGGTCGACGGTTACGATGATGCTGTCATCGTTGCCGGTTCGGATGTGGTGGAAAACCCGCTCTCCAAGTTCCCGATCTATAAGGATCCGGCCGACTGCAAGGAAGAGTTTGATGTTATCATCGATTTTTCCCATGTAAGTGCTTTTGCCGCTATCACAAAGCTGGCGGAAACAAAAAATAAACCGATCGTTATGTGTACGACCGGTCTTTCCGAGGAACAGAAGGCTGAACTGAAAGCCCTTTCAACAAAAGTTGGTGTCTTTTATTCTGGGAATATGTCTCTGGGTATCAATGTGCTGATCAACCTTGTAAAGAAGGCGGCTGCACAGCTTTATCCGGACTTTGATATCGAACTCGTCGAAGAGCATCATAACAAGAAACTCGATGCTCCGTCCGGCACGGCACTGATGATCGCAGATGCTATGAATGACACACTTGATGGTCAGCTCGAGTATGTGTATGAGCGTCAGTCCAAGCGCCAGATGCGTGAGAAGAAAGAACTCGGCATCCACTCGATCCGCGGCGGTAATATCGTAGGTGAACATAAGGTAATGTTCATCGGCGGTGAAGAGATCGTGACGATCTCGCACAGTGCCCAGACCAGAAGTGTATTTGCAAGAGGTGCTGTTACTGCTGCGAAGTATATGCTTGGAAAAGCACCCGGCATGTATGATATGCAGATGATGATCGGTGATTAATAACAAATAACGATAGGAAAAAGAAACGGGAGGAATTGTTCAATGATTCGTTATGTCTTAGATGGTGCCGCAGGGGCAACAGATGCAAATGCAGCAGGTGGCGGAAGTCCGCTCATCATGATTGCAATCTTTGCAGTATTTATTATTCTTTGGTATGTTATCGCTCTGCGTCCGCAGAGAAAAAAGGAGAAAGAGCTCCGAGCTAAAGTAGACAAGATGCGTGTTGGTGATCAGGTCATCACGATCGGCGGTCTGGTTGGTAAGGTCGCAAATATCCGTGATGATGAAGTTACGATCATGACTTCTGCAGCAAACACACTGGTTACATTTAAGAAGAACGCGATCAACTCCGTAGTTTCCAGAGATGCTAAACCGGATGCGAAGCCGGATGCTGAAGCATCTTCCAAAGAGGAGAAAAAATCCGATAAGATCGTTCTGAAGAAGAAAGAAAAGAAGGCTTCTGAAGAGACAGTTGATACCGAAGTAGAAAAGGAAGAATCAGGACTCGGCGAAATCAAGGAATAAAAGGACATATCAATGAGCAACGGCCGCGGCGGAATACCAAATGAAGTAGTGGAAGAAATCATTTCCCGAAGCGACATCGTTTCGGTCGTAGGTCAGTATGTGCAGTTTACGAAGAGCTCCGGACAGAATCAGTTCGGGCTCTGTCCTTTTCACTCGGAAGATACACCGTCATTCTCAGTGTCCGTAAACAAACAGATCTATTACTGTTTCGGATGCCATAAGGGCGGAAATGTCGTAAACTTCATTATGGAGATCGAACATCTGTCGTACTTTGAGGCGTTGAAGTTTCTTGCCGAAAAGTCCGGTGTGACGATTCCTGAGCCGGATGATGCCAATTACAGAAAAGAAGAGCAGCTGAGGAAACGCCTGAAACTGGCGCTTCTTGAGGCTGCTCGTTTCTATTATAAGAGTTTTAAATCTGAAAAAGGTGAAGAAGCCAGGAAATATCTCCAGAAGCGTGCGATCGCACCGGCTACTGCGACGAAGTTCGGTCTGGGATATGCTCCGAATGAGTGGAGCGGTCTGTATAATCATCTCGTCAGTAAGGGATTCAGTCAGAATGAGATCCAGAAATCCGGTCTTTTCGTTACAAAGAACGGAAAGACATTTGACCTGTTCCGCGGTCGTCTGATGTTCCCGATCTTTAATGCGATGGGCGAATTGATCGCTTTCGGTGGTCGTATTATCGGAGATGGACAGCCGAAGTATGTTAACTCTCCGGAGACTCCTGTGTACTCCAAGCAGAGAAACCTGTATGCTTTGAATTTCGCTAAACAGGCAAAGATGAAGCAGATCATTGTGGTTGAGGGCTACATGGACGTTATTTCCATGCATCAGGCCGGAGTGACCAATGCAGTCGCATCGCTTGGAACGGCGCTTACCGAAAGACAGCTCGATCTTCTTGAGAGATACTGTGAAGAGGTGATCCTTTTCTATGATTCGGACCGTGCCGGCCAGAATGCTGCAGTCCGTGGTCTGAAGATGCTGATGGAGCGTAAAAAGAAACACACCGGCATGACAACGCAGGTGAGAGTTGCTAAAGTTCCTAACGGAAAGGATCCGGATGAGTTCATCCGTGAATACGGGAAAGATGAGTTTGCCAAAGTCGTGGATCAGGCGGTGCCTGTTCTGGATTATCTTATTGATTCCGCTTACCAGCAGAGTATGGCATCCGGAAAGTTCGACCCGGTGCTTTTTCAGCAGTTGATCTCAACATATCTTTCCTGGGAAGATAACATGATACTCCGCGAAAGAGCAGCGTATAAAGCTGCGCAGATCCTCGGTGTTTCCGCTCAGGCTGTCATGTCTGAGGTCGGAAAGCGCTCCTCCCAAAGCCATGAGGAAGCGATCAACCGGTCGAAGCGTGAGGTGGAAAAACAGAAGGAAATACTGCCGGAGAAGCAGCTTGGTGAAACGGCAACACGCGATGAACTCGTACTTGTATGTCTTCTTGCAACGCTTGGTGCCGAGTATGGTACGTTTGTCGCTAAGTTCGGAGAAGAGCCTCTGGAAACTGATTTTTCTATGGGATCAATGCGAACGATCGTCAAACAGATCCTGCCGACTCTGAAAGAGGGAAAACTCGATGCGAACACTCTTCTTCTTGCAGGCGATAATCTGATCCTGAATCAGCGTCCGGCAAGGGACACTCTTTCTGAGGCGCTTATGAGCGTTAAATACGGCGATGATCTCGAATCGCTGATGAACTTCACGAAAGATTATCTGTACCGCGTGAGAATGACGGTATATACCAAGCAGAAAGATCTTCTGGCGAAACGGCTTGATACTATGCCGGAAGGACCCGACCGTGATGCGACGGAAAGCCTTTTGAGATCAACGCTGGCATATCTTTCTGAATTGAAGAAGAAAATGGGTAAGCGCTGATGGAAGAGAAGGTAGTTCTTTCCCCGCGTTTACAGACGGTTTTTTCTATGATCCCGGAATGCGGAACAGTCGTAGATGTCGGTTCAGATCATGGAAAACTCGGTGCATGCTGCCTGCTGAATAACCGCAGTAAAAAAGTGATCGCCACGGACATTCATGAACTTCCTGCACAAAGAACGGAAGAGATGCTTAAAGAATGCGGACTGTCCGATGTGAGTTGCGTCTATGTCGCTGATGGGCTGAGTGGAGTTCCGGTCGAGGAAGATATGACCGTAGTCATCGCCGGAATGGGTGGCCTGGAGATCTGTAAGATCATTCAGAATGCGTTATCAGAGCATGATCCTTTCCCGATGAATACCTGGTTCGTTCTTCAGCCGCAAAGATCCTTTTATGAAGTCCGGTCTTTCCTTGCTGAAAGCGGGTTTGCCATTAGAGATGAGAAGATCGCGTCTGAACGCGGACGTTTTTATACGGTCATACTTGCTCAGTACGACAGGAATAGATATTCTCTTTCTGATGAAGAATACTTCCTCGGTCCGGTCATTCTTTCGAAACGTCCGAAGTGGTATAACGAATATATAGCACATGAAGAACAGGTGATGCGGAAAAGGGCGCTTGGTGATCCGAAATGTGCGGAAATACTTAAGAATTGGGAGAAGTTGATATGAGCGCAGATTATTATGTAAAAGATGTGATCGCTGCCATGGAGAAGATCGCTCCTACGGAACTTGCCTGTGAATGGGATCATATCGGGCTTATGATTGGTGATACTAATGAGCAGGTGAAGGGTGTTCTCCTTGCACTGGATGCACAGTCTGAAGCAATCGATGAAGCAATGAAGATCGGTGCAAATATGATCATTACGCATCATCCGCTTTTCTTTGATCCGTTGACGTCCGTCGATTATCAGACTCCACGCGGAGCGAATGTCCGAAAACTGATAAAGAACGATATTCAGCTTTATTCGGCACATACCAATCTGGATAAAGCACCTAACGGCGTAAATCATGCGCTTGCTTCCGCGCTTGGATTGATTATGCAGATCAGTCTGGAAGATGTCGAGGTCGGCCTGTGCGGCAGTGTCGGACAGTCTTCCGTATCCCTTTTCGGATTTGCCGATATGGTAAAGGAGAAACTCGGAGCAAGCGGTCTGATCCTCAATACGGACAAGGATAAGGAAGTATCTCGTGTCTTTGTGCAGGGCGGTGCTTTTGAAGAAGAATCGATTCCTGTTCTGAAATCCTTCCGTGTGGATGTGGTTGTAACCGGCGAGATGAAGCACCACAACATGATCGATCTCGAAGAATCCGGTATTGCGGTTATCGCGGCAGGTCATGAAGTCACAGAACGCATAGTGCTTCCGAGTTTGAAAGAACAGCTTTTGAACATATTGCCGAATTTGCCTGTTTCTGTATATTACGGGCACAAATGGTGACAAAATCCCTAGAAGATTGCACCTTGTTCGATTATAATGTATATGTTTTCTGAGCTGGACCGGATGATCGCGGGCACTGGTGCCGAAAGGCCGTGCGTGAGGAAAGTCCGGGCTCCATAGGACAAGGGTGCCGGGCAGTTCCCGGTGAAGGTAACTTTAAGGAAAGTGCAACAGAAAAGAAAACCGCCGTTTCCTTCGGGATTCGGTAAGGATGAAAAGGCGAGGTAAGAGCTCACTGGCGGTGCGGTAACGTACCGGCCTTGTAAACCCCACCCGGAGCAACGCCATGGAAAGACATTACTGTGGTCCGCAGGTCTTGAGGAGGCGGCTTGAGCCGGAACGAGATTTCCGGTCTAGATAGATGATCATCTTCTACAGAACCCGGCTTACAGGTTCAACTCGGAAAATGTTACTTGTATATCGCATGCGTAGTGATAAACGCATATCGAAATAAGAGAAAGAAGGATGGACACATGGCAGAATCGTATTTGAGTCGAGGAGTTTCTCCTACAAAGGATGATGTAAAGAAGGCTGTAGCAAATCAGGACAAAGGTGCTTTCCCGGGTGCTTTCTGTAAACTGATCGATGATCTGGCAGGTGATCCTGATTATTGTACAGCGATCCATGCGGATGGTGCCGGTACAAAGTCATCCGTCGCATATATTGCCTATCGCGAGACAGGAGATCTGAAGTGGTTCCGTGGAATTGCTCAGGATTCTCTGGTTATGAATACCGATGACCTTGCCTGTGTCGGTGCTCTCGAGAAACTTTCTCTTTCGAATACGATCGGACGTAATGCTCACCGCGTTGACGGTAAGTGCATCGCTGCCGTTATCGAAGGATATAACGATATCGTATCTAAACTTCAGAATATGGGATTCGATATTTCCATGTGCGGTGGTAATAACGCTCGGCGGCGTAAAGGGGCGCGAGATCGACCCGAAGACCATGGAGTCGAAGATCGTTCCGGGACTTTATTTCGCGGGCGAGATAATCGACACAACAGGCTACACCGGCGGCTTCAACCTCACGATAGCGTTTTCGACAGGTATGCTGGCGGGGAAGAGCGCATCATCAAAAATCGCCTTAAAATAGATTAAAAACGCCGTTACGCGGCGCCTTTCAAAGATTATAAAGGCTTTTAATCGCGGACGGCTTTGACAAACATTTTTGACGGAGGAAATCAAATGCATATTCTTGTATCCGGCGGAACCGGCTTCATCGGAAGCCACACTGTCGTCGAACTTTTAAACAACGGCTGCGACGTGACTGTTTTCGACAATCTCAGCAACAGCAAGGCTTCCGTGATCGACAAGATTGAGAAGCTCACCGGAAAGCGGCCTTATTTTTTCAAGTGCGACATGAACAACAAAGCGGGAATGAACAGGGTCTTCTCGTCCGCTCACTTTGACGCCGTGATCCACTTCGCGGGCTACAAGGCGGTCGGCGAATCTGTCGAAAAGCCGCTGAT
>JAFWSW010000061.1 GCA_017519205.1 Clostridiales bacterium
CCTTCTCAAGGTCGGATGTGGAGTGACCGGATGTTACGGCATATTCGATACCGTCCAGCATGCACTGGTATGCAGCGGACAGGCAGAGATATGTGTTTGTATGCGGGTTAGGGGAACGGATCTCGAAACGTGTCTGTACGGCACTGTCAGAGTTTCTGATCAGACCGAGAAGTACGGAACGGTTACGGGAAGGCGTGTTGATGTCCTGGCCAAGAGAAGCGACCGCATGTGTCGGTGCTTCGTAACCCGGCTGCAGACGCAGGAAAGCGTCGGTGGTTACCGAGATGAAAGGATTGATCAGTTCGTAGTGCTTCATGAAGCCCATGAGAGCACCCCAGCCGATGGTTCCCAGAAAATCCTTCTTCATGTCCTTCGGGCTGAAGAGGTTGACTTTATGTCCGTCTTTAAGGAAAGCAACCGCATTTACATGTGTGTGCTCACCGGAACCGGCAACACCCGGAAGCGGCTTCGCACAGAAGCTTACCTCGAGACCGTGCATACGGAAGATCTCTTTGATGAAGATACGGGCGAGAAGCTCGTAGTCAGCCGCCTGGAGGGCATTGGAATAGTGCCAGTCGATCTCAAGCTGTTCCATGATGTTGTGGAAATCACCGGCATCGGAAAGGTGAGCCTTTACGCCGCCGACTTCCTTATGTCCCATTTCCGGCTCAAAGCCATAGAGCTGCAGAAGCATGACCGACTGTTCAAGAGCTGTACGAACGACGCCCTTGGTTCTCTTCCAGTACTGTTCTTTAAGACTCTGGGAAGTGGAGAGTACACGAGTGTTGATCTTTTCTTCCGGAGAACTTACCCAGAACTCAAGCTCTGTTGCAGTGGTAAGTTCGACACGGTCGAGTTCGTCAATGGAGAAACCGAGTTCATCCACAAGTCTCGGATTCTCTCTAAGGTATCTTTCAAGTTCGGAAGCGAATCTGTCTGCGCAGCGCTTCAGGATCGAACGGGAGCAGACTTTGTCTCCGTTATGGATCAGGAAAGACGGGATTCGGAGAGTTCCGATAGGAAGACCATTTTCCGGATCGAGATGTTCATAGTTGTAGTCGATGAACCACATGACCTTCAGGTCCGGTTCAAAGTCGACGCGTCCGTCATTAAGAGTTGCAATACCCGGGAGTTCAACAGAGGAACCATCGGTTTGTACGACGCAACCGCTTAAATATCCCTGCAGATTATCGATAAAGTTGCTGATCGGGATCTTTTCATCGGTGTCATTACCCGCAAGGTCGATGCCTACAAAGGACACAAACTTGATTTCCGGGTGTTCGCCGAGGGTGCGCTCAAGGTCTGCCGTGTTGTGAGTTTCAGGCGGCAGCAGGTACAGAAGATTCGGATAAATTCGAAAGTTCGTCATGGTGGTTGCCCCTTCCATTTATAAAATCAGTCGTATTATACCATTAAATTTCTTCGCAACTGCACATCCGTTATAGAGAATTTACACGAAATTCTGTAGCATAAACCTATAGATAATAATATAATTAACATAATAGTTCTAAATACTGCGTGGCGAAGACGCCGGGGCATGAAGTGAATGTACCGGATCTTCTGCCCGTATGGTGTAGGAGGTCATTTATGAGAGTTTGTGATTGTGCAGATCTTCTTAATGCTAAGATCCTGGTAAAAACGGATAGTTTCGAGGAAGACCTGAAGATCGCCTGTGGTTCTGACCTGATGAGTGATGTCATGGCTTTTTCCAGTGATGACAGTCAGATCATGATCACCGGACTTGTAAATCCGCAGACGATCCGTACCGCCGAGATGCTCGACGTAAAGGTTATTATCTTTGTCCGTGGCAAGGTCCCGGATGAGACGATGCAGGAACTGGCTGCAGATAAGGGAATCGGACTTATGACATCACCGCTTTCCATGTTCACATGCTGCGGACTTCTCTACGAGGCAGGTCTTCGTGGAAAGGAGGCTGCCGTATAGAACCGTTAGTACGCCAATATGAGATAAGAGCTAACGATTTTACACATGCCGGTGAAGCCAGCAGCTCTATGAAGAAATCTCTTTCGAGACTCGGAGTGAAGGCTGAAGACATCAAGAGAGCATCAATTGCGATGTATGAGGCGGAAATCAATGCGGTCATCCATGGACATGGTGGCATGGCGGAGGTAACCGTTCATCCGGATAAAGTAGTAATCGTGATCGAAGACCATGGCCCCGGTATCCCTGATCTGGACCAGGCGATGGTCGCAGGATGGTCCACAGCTCCTGATCTTGCCCGTGAGATGGGTTTCGGAGCCGGTATGGGACTTCCGAATATTAAGAAGAACTGTGATGATCTCGATATAAAGACTAAAGTGGGTGAGGGCACCTGCGTGACGATGATCATCAATTTTACGTAACGTGAGGAAGACGGCCTCCGTCTTCACAAAATCGGAGAATAAACCGTGAAGAAATTACACAGTGTTTCATTGATAGGAGATCTGTGCGTCGGATGTACCACATGTAGTAAGGGCTGCCCGACTCAGGCGATCCGAGTACGCGGCGGAAAAGCTACGATCTATGATATCCGCTGCATCGACTGCGCGCAGTGTATCCGCATATGCCCCTATCACGCCAAGATTGCCGTGACTGATACGCTGGAAGAACGCCTTGATGCCGCAAGCGGTAAGGTGAAAGTGGCTATCGTCAGTCCTGCGGTCTTCTCGCAGTTTGAAAACAGTGCGACCAGAATTGATGTAATGAAATGTGTCCGTCAGATGGGTTTTGACTATGTGTTCGATGAATCTATCGGCTATTCCGGATATGTTTCTGCAGCGCGTCAGATGCTTCTGGAAAAGCAGACAGCCGCAGAGGATATGTCTGAAGATGAGAAGAGCGAGATCTTCCCAATGATCTCTACGACCTGTCCGGTCGTCGTCCGTCTGATCCAGATGAAGTATCGTGCTCTGATTTCCCACCTGGTTACGCTGGATTCGCCGCTGGAACTGACTGCGCAGTATGCCATCGATTATCTTTGTCAGAAACTTCAGATCAAGAAGTCGCTGATTTATATCTGCTACATTTCTCCATGCCCGGCGAGAGTTACTTCTGTAATTAATCCGCTGTGGAAGAAGAAGTCGCTTATCTCGACCTGTGTCGGTACGCATGATGTCTATCCGCAGCTGAGGTCTCTTCTGAATAAGATCGAGCACCACGACTCGCTCACCCATGAGGAGGAGCGTGCGATACGTATCTCTGAGCCGGAAGGACTGCAGTGCGCGGCGATCGGCGGAGAGTCTACCGGCATGAAGATCGATAATTATCTCTCGGTGGATGGTATTGAAAACGTGATCGACATCCTTGAGGAGATCGACCGTGACAATATTAAGAAGATCGCATATGTCGAGGCGACCTGCTGTTTCGGTGGATGTATCGGCGGACCGCTTACCGTTATGAATCGCTTTGCCGCGCAGGCGAAGCTCCGAGAACATATTCACGACTTTTATATGGAGAAACAGCTTTTCCCGCAGCTGATCGTCCGTGAAGAGGATATCATCCCTCAGGTCTGGGAGCTTCCGCTTCCGGAGAATCATGCGATGCGTCTTTCGGAGAATATCGGTGAGGCGATGACGAAATACGAGCAGATCGATGAGATCCTCGCGACACTTCCGCAGCTGGACTGCGGCGCCTGCGGTGCGCCATCCTGCGCAGCTATGGCCGAGGATATTGTACAGGGAAGAGCAAGTATCAATAACTGCATTATCCGCCAGAAGAGAATGAAAAAGGAGTAAGCCGGGTTCTTTCCGGAAATGATTCTTATGAGAACAGTATCTGAAATTATCGAAGCAATGAATCTGAATGTTCTGACCGAGGTGTTCCGTCCGGACGCCGAGATCAAGAAGGGCTACGCCGGAGATATGTTAAGCCATGTTATGGCGCATCTTCAGAGCGATGAGTGCTGGTTTACGATCCTGAACAGTATGAATGTTATTGCGGTTGCATCTCTTAACGAATGCCCGCTCGTCATCCTTACTGAAGATGTTGTTCTTCAGGATGCCGTTCTGGAAAAAGCAAAAGATGAGGAAATCTGTGTTTGTTCCACGGAGATGGACACATATACAGCCTGTGCGACATTGAACGGGATCTTTGATACCGAGGAGGTCTGATCCTTTATCATGGCCATTTTCGTATGTGATCTGCATATGCATTCTGCCGTTTCACCGTGCGCTGAAAATGATATGACGCCGGGGAATATGGTTTCTATGGCTCTTCTTAACGGGCTGGATGTTATTGCGATCACGGATCACTGCTGCAGTAGAAACTGTGAAGCGGCGATCAAGTGCTCCGAGTTTCTGAAGAATGAACATGGAAAAGCACCGCTGGTTATCCCGGGGATGGAAGTGGAAGTGGCAGAAGGTTTTCATGTGCTCGGACTGTTCCCTGATGTAAAGACCGCCGCGGAGTTTGAAGAGTATTGGACTTCGCATCGTCCGAAGATCAAAAACAGAGTCGAGATCTTCGGTAACCAGTATGTGATGAATGATGACGATGAGGTCGTTGAGGAATTGCCGGATCTTCTTTCTACCGGTTCTGATGTGTCCATGATCGAACTGTACGAGAAACTGGACAGCATGGGGGCGGCTGCGATCCCGGCACATATCGATAAGGACTCTTACAGTATGGTGGCCTCTCTCGGCACGGTTCCAGAAGAATGGAAGGGAAGACTTCTTGAGGTCAGCCGCCGCTGTAATCTTCCGGAGTTCTGGGACAAGCATCCGGAGCTTGCTTCGTACCACTACATTGTAGATTCCGATGCCCACCAGCTTCAGGACATTGCCGATCCCGGTTACTCGCTGAAACTTCCTCTCGAAAAAAACCCGGATATGGATGCGAAGACATTTGTCAATGCATTGCGGGATTTGATGAGAAAGTGATATAATAGGCACGTTGACAATAACAAATATAGAACTGAAGTGCTTTTCCGACTGTATGGATGTCGGTGACAGGGGAGAAAGTTGAGAGAATTATCACTTCATATTCTGGATATCCTGACGAATTCTACGAGAGCCGGCGCATCGCTGGTAACACTTAGAATTAACATGATATCTAAAGAAGACCGGCTTGTGATCTCGTTTATTGATAACGGTTGCGGCATGAGTGATGAGTTTGTTGCGAAAGTGACGGATCCCTTTGCTACGACAAGAAGTACGAGAAAGGTCGGACTGGGTCTTCCTCTTCTGAAGGAGCTTTGTGAGTTAACGGGCGGAAGCCTTGATATCTCCAGCAAACTCGGTGAAGGAACTGAAGTTACGGCAACTCTTGTTCCCTCGTCGATCGATTGCCTTCCTTTGGGAGATGTCGGAGAATCTCTGGCGGCTTTGGTTGGATCCTGTGAGAAGACCTGTGATTTTGTCGTAATCTTCGAACACGATGTAAATGGCAGATCTGTGATCGACACGCGTGAGATCAAGGAAAAGCTTGATGGGATGTCCCTGCAGGAACCGGAGATATATTTGTTTTTGTGTGATTATTATCGCGAACAACAAGAATTAATACTTGGAGGTTTATAAGTATGAAATCATTAGCAGAACTCGAAGCAATCAAGAACAAGGCAAAGTCCGACATGTCCGCTAGATCTGAAGCAGGCAAGCGTATCGTTGTCGGTATGGCTACATGCGGTATCGCAGCAGGTGCCCGTCCGGTCATGACAGCTATCGTTGAAGAACTGAAGACACGTGGTATCGAGGATGTTGCCGTTACAATGACAGGCTGCATCGGCCTTTGCAAGTATGAGCCGATCGTTGAAGTTATTGATGCTGACGGTTCCAAAGTTACATACATCAAGATGGATGCCAACAAGGCTAAGCGCATGGTTGCTGAGCACATCGTAAACGGTCAGGTTTGCGATGATCTTACGATCGCTACAGCTAATCTGTAAGGTAGGGAAGAGGAACAATTATGATCCTCTCGAAACCTCTATCATCGTTTCAAGTAGACTCTCTGAGCAAAAGGTGGGCAGCTGTGCTGCTCCTCCTTTTTGCGTGGGGAGTTTCTTTTTTGTTTTTGCAGTTTCCGCCGGGAGATCCGGATTTTTCCCAGTTCAGTTACTGGATGGATGATGTTCAGAAGGCAGATGATTATGTCGCATACTATAATGCCCATCCTCTTAGGACGGTCATCTCTGCGGATAACCTGATCTATCTCGGTTCTTTCCTGCTATATATCGCAGGAATGCATTTGATCGGCCTTTTTTACTTTACGCTTTATGTCTGTGACCTTCGAAAGGTTTCGATCTCCAAGGCTCCAAAGATCTTTTTCACCCGTATCTGGTGGCTGATCCTGTATTCGGCAACGCTTATGATTCCGGGTCTTATCGGTTTTGGTATCCTTCCGTTTATCTATCTGTTTGCGATACCGGCATTCTATGTGCGGTCGGGACTGGTCCTTTTCGATAAAATGGACGTGTATAAGGCTTCGCTGGTCAGTGCGCAAAAGACGAGAGGCCATAAGTTCTCCATATTCCTGGAGCTTATGTTGATCTCGATGGTCTATACGGCGATCCACTATCTTATCACCCTGGCGCTTTCGGCAGGATCTTCTGGATTGTTCCTAGTTGAGTCGTTCCTTAGAAGCTATATCGTTCTGGTTATCTTCAGAAACATGGGAACCCGGTTCCACATGGTTACCGTTTTGGACCGATAATAATTTTCATTTTATTCCGTCATTTGACAAAATGCCCCTAAACTTTTGTATTTAATAGGTATCTTTGTTGAAATAATGAATTGCTTTTTTGACATAGATTCCCTATTATTGTTATGTTCTAGAAAATCACATGTGGAGGATTGAATTATGGATATTAAAGAAGAAGCCATTCTTAAGCATACCGAATGGCAGGGTAAAATCGAAGTAATCACACGTGCTCCTGTAGCTTCCAAGCACGACCTTTCTGTTGCATACACACCGGGTGTTGCTGAGCCGTGTCTCGAGATCTCCAAAGATGTCGATCTCTCCTACAAATATACACGTCGTCATAACCTCGTAGCTGTTGTTACAGATGGAACAGCAGTTCTCGGTCTCGGTGATATCGGACCGGAAGCAGGTATGCCGGTTATGGAAGGTAAGTGCGCACTGTTTAAGGCTTTCGGTGATGTAGATGCTTTCCCGCTGTGCATCCGTTCCAAGGAAGTTGACGATATCGTTAACACAGTAGCTCTTCTGGCCGGTTCTTTCGGCGGCGTAAACCTCGAGGATATCTCCGCTCCGAGATGCTTTGAGATCGAGAAGAAGCTGAAAGAAAGATGTGACATCCCGATCTTCCACGATGACCAGCATGGTACTGCTGTTATCACACTTGCAGGTCTTACAAACGCTCTTAAGATCGTTGGTAAGAAGATCGAAGATATCTCCGTTGTTGTAAACGGCGCAGGTGCTGCTGCTACAGCTATCACCAAACTCCTGATCTCCCGTGGTCTGAAGGACGTTGTTCTCTGCGACAGAACCGGTGCTATCTACCAGGGTCGTGAGAAGCTCAACTCCGCTAAGGAAGAGATCGCTGCTATCACTAACCAGAAGATGAAGAAGGGTTCCCTCAAGGACGTTATCGTTGGTGCTGATGTATTCATCGGTGTTTCCGCGCCGGGCGTACTGACAGCTGAGATGGTAGCTACCATGGCTAAGGATCCGATCGTATTTGCTTGTGCAAACCCTGTTCCGGAGATCCTGCCGGATGAAGCTAAGAAGGCCGGCGTTGCTGTTATGGCTACAGGCCGTTCTGACTTCCCGAACCAGGTTAACAACGTACTCGCTTTCCCGGGTATCTTCCGTGGTGCTCTTGATGTTCGTGCTTCTGACATCAACGATGAGATGAAGATCGCTGCTGCTAACGCTATCGCAGGCGTTGTTTCCGATGAGGAACTCAATCCTGAGTACATCCTGCCGGATGCTTTCGATCCGCGTGTTGGTAAGGCAGTTGCTGCTGCAGTAGCTGAGGCTGCTAGAAAGAGCGGCGTAGCTCGTATCTGAATACGTAATTTGTAATTCAAAGATGGGTCATCTTTTCTTAAGGTGACCCATCTTCTGTATTTTCTAATACTGAAGGTATAGAAAATTCACACATTCAAAACCGTTGTGGTAGAATATCAGAAGTGATTTTGGCTCGGAGGTGGATCGGATGGTAAACCGTATCGAATTATTAAAACTCGTTGAACATAATGCAAGGATCAAGGTGGAAGAACTGGCCGTGATGCTGAATGCATCGCAGGAAGAGATCATTGCAGAGCTCGAGGCCTGCAAGAAGGAAAATGTGATCCTTGGGTACAATACCATGATCAACTGGGAAAAAACCGAGCGTGAAGAGGTAACGGCACTGATCGAGGTACGTATCACTCCTCAGAGAAATCAGGGATTTGATAAGATCGCCAGCCAGTTCTACCGTTATCCTCAGGTCTCATCCTGTTATCTGATGTCGGGTGGTTTCGATCTTATGCTGATCATCGAAGATTCTACACTTCGAGAAGTAGCTAACTTCGTTTCCGAGAAGATCGCACCGCTTGAGGGTGTTCTTTCCACATCGACACACTTCATTCTTAAAAAGTATAAGAGCAACGGTACACTGTTTACACAGAAACAGACAGATGACCGTGAGGCAATCGTACTGTAAGATAACTGCTGAGAGGTATATACGTAATGGAAATCGATTATCAAAGCAAATTATCTACAGTAGTAAACAATATCGCTCCGTCTGCGATCCGTCGTTTCTTTGATCTGGCAAATGAGATGAAAGGTGAGGTGATCTCGCTTTCTATCGGTGAGCCGGACTTTGTTACTCCGTGGAATATCCGTGAGGCCGGCATTTTTTCTTTGGAAGACGGCTATACTCACTACTCCCCGAATCAGGGATATATTGAAGTCCGTAAGGCGATCTCCGAGTATCTGGAGAGAAGATTCGAACTAAAGTACGATCCGAAGACTCAGTTGCTGGTGACAGTTGGCGGAAGTGAAGCTTTGGATCTGATTGCACGCGCCCTGATCAATCCCGGTGATGAGGTCATTATCCTCGAACCGTGTTTTGTTGCATATAAGGCAACGGTAACGCTTGCTCACGGTGTTCCAGTCGTTATCGAAACCAAAGAAGAAGATAATTATAAGCTGACGCCGGAAGCACTGGAAGCAGCTATTACTGATAAAACGAAGTACATCATTCTCGGCTATCCGGGAAATCCTACCGGCGCGACCATGACATATGATGATCTTGCTAAGATCAAGGATGTTCTTATGCGTCATCCGAATGTCTTTGTTGTATCTGATGAACTCTATTCCGAATTGAGCTATACCGGAGAAAAACCGGCTTCTATTGCAAAATTCCCTGAAATGTATGACAGGACGATCGTTGTTAACGGTTTTTCGAAGTCCTTTGCAATGACCGGCTGGCGTATCGGCTATATGGCCGGACCTGCTCCATTGGTTGCGGCGATGAATAAAGTCCATCAGTACTGCATCATGAGTTCCCCGACGACTGCCCAGTATGCTGTCATCGAGGCTTGCAGAAACGGCGATAAAGAAGTTGCGGAAATGCGCGATGAGTATAACAGAAGAAGAAGAATTATCATCAAGGGACTTAAAGATGCGGGACTTACTTGTTTTGATCCGACCGGAGCTTTCTATGCTTTCCCGAGTATCGAAGGCCTGGGACTTACTTCCGAGCAGTTCTGCGAACGATTCCTGATGGAAAAGAAAGTCGCGATCGTTCCCGGTAATGCATTCGGCAATTGCGGTGAAGGCCATGTAAGAATAAGTTATGCGGCATCCCTTGAGAATATTCAGGAAGCCATGAAGAGATTAAAAGAGTTCGTTTCCGAACTGAAAGATGGGAGAAAACAATAATGCTTGAATTCGACAATTTGCGTCTCGAACTTGAAGGTTATGAAGAGAAGATCGAACTTCTCCGCGATGCCCTGCACATTAAGCAGGTAAGTGATCAGGTTTCCGAGCTGGAGGCCAGATCCCAGGAACCGGACTACTGGAATGATGTTGAGCGCGCCCAGAAAGAACAGACGAAGATGAAGAGACTTCAGAAGCGTATTAAGTCTTTTGAAGATCTTGCTTCCTCCCGTGAGGATCTGCTCGTACTCTGTGAACTCGGAAATGAAGCAGAGGATACGGATGTTCTGGAAGAAGCACAGGAAGGCGTAAAAAAGTTTACGACCGAATATGAGAAGATGCGCCTTGAGACACTTCTTACCGGGGAATATGATAAGAACAACGCGATCCTGACACTTCACGCGGGAGCCGGCGGAACCGAGGCACAAGACTGGGTAAGCATGCTCTACAGAATGTATACCCACTGGGCACTCGACCATGAGTTTGAAATCAAGGAACTTGAATATCTCGATGGTGATGAAGCCGGTATTAAGAGTGTTTCCATGATGATCATCGGTGAAAACGCATACGGCTTCCTCCGTTCAGAGATCGGAGTACATCGTCTTGTCCGCATTTCTCCATTTGATTCTTCCGCAAGAAGACATACATCCTTTGCTTCTTGCGAGGTTATGCCGGAATTGGATGATACGATTGATATCAAGATCGATATGTCCGATGTCCGTGTTGATACTTACCGAGCAACCGGTAAAGGAGGTCAGCACGTTAACCGTACCGACTCTGCAGTCCGACTGACTCACATTCCGACAGGATGTGTTGTAGCCTGCCAGGCTGAGCGTTCCCAGATCCAGAACAAAGAGACCGCGATGAACATGCTCAAGGCAAAACTCTATGCTCTTGCTATGGCGGCCCATATGGAAAAGATCGAGGACCTTAAGGGTGTTCAGATGGATATTGCATGGGGCAGCCAGATCCGTTCCTATGTATTCTGTCCGTACACGCTGGTCAAGGATCACCGTACAGGTTATGAAGAAGTAAATGTAGATGCCGTAATGAATGGTAACCTTGATGGCTTCATCAATGCGTTCCTTTCCGGTATGACCATCGAGAAATAACTAG
>JAFWSW010000062.1 GCA_017519205.1 Clostridiales bacterium
AAGCCTGTACTGCTGCCTTGAGGGCTTCTGCTCTGTCTGTAGCCTCCCAAGGAAGGTTAAGATCGTTACGGCCGAAGTGACCATAAGCTGCTGTCGCCTTGTAGATCGGGCGGCGCAGATCAAGATCACGGATGATCGCCGCCGGACGAAGATCGAAGACTTCATTGACGATCTCGGTGATTTTTTCATCGGAGATCTTTCCGGAACCGAAAGTATCCACCATCACGGAAACCGGACGGGCTACACCGATCGCATAAGCAAACTGGATCTCGCACTCATCGGCAAGACCTGCAGCGACGATATTCTTCGCAATATAGCGAGCCGCATATGCAGCTGAACGGTCTACCTTCGTCGGATCTTTTCCGGAGAAGGCTCCGCCGCCGTGACGGGCATATCCGCCATATGTATCTACGATGATCTTTCTGCCGGTAAGACCGGAGTCACCCTGAGGACCGCCGATAACGAAACGGCCTGTCGGATTGATGAAGATCTTTGTATTTTCATCTACAAGTTCCTTCGGAAGGATCGGGAAAATAACCAGTTCTTTTACCTTGGCAGCAAGTTCTTCCTGAGAAACTTCCGCTTTGTGCTGTGTAGAAATAACAACCGCTTCGATACGCTTCGGTGTACGGCCGTCATACTCGATGGTAACCTGGCTCTTTCCATCCGGACGGAGGAAGTCTACCAGACCTTCTTTTCTAACCTGTGTCAGACGACGGGTAAGCTTATGTGCAAGAGAGATCGGAAGCGGCATCAGTTCTTCAGTGTCGTTATTGGCATAACCGAACATCATACCCTGATCGCCGGCACCAGTATCAAGTTCGCTGTCGTCTGTATGCTCTCTCTTTTCAAGAGAACAGTTTACACCCTGGGCAATATCCGGAGACTGCTCATCGATAGAAGTCATGATCGCACAAGTCTTATAATCGAATCCGGAATCACTTCCGTCATAACCGATCTCCTTGACTGTCTCACGTACGATAGACGGGATGTCTACATACGCACTCGTTGTGATCTCACCCATTACAAATACCATACCGGTCGTGCATGTCGTTTCGCATGCCACACGTGCCATCGGGTCATCTGCAATGATCGCATCCAGAACGGCATCGGAGATCTGATCGCAGACCTTATCCGGATGTCCTTCCGTAACGGATTCTGAAGTAAAAAGCCATTTGCCCTGTCTGTTTCTGTCCATAGTAATTCCTCCTAGTACAAATAAAAAACCTTTCCCGATTGATCTTGAGGAAAGGCCAGCATATATCTTTATCGATCCTCATCTTTCAGGTCACACCTGCTGGATTTGGCACCGCCGCTCTCCGCGGTTGCCGGACTTCATAGGGCCAGTTCCCTCCGTCACTCTTGATAAGAGATGTTTTTATTCTGTTTGCGTTCTGATGATACCACTGAGTATTCCTCAATGCAAGGAAAATTTATGATATTTTTTCTCCGCATTTCTTAGTTCATCGGAACAAAAAGGGTTTTCGCCGAAAAAGTAGTAATCATGGTAGTTTTTGTCGGAAATTGTCGATTCTCCCGTTTCTTTTTTCTGTTTTAATGGTCTCACTTCACAACAAAGGAGGTTGGAAGAAAATGACACGAACGATCGCTATTATTGACGCGGATATCCTTTTCACGTCTCTTCTCATTTCGCGTCTGAAGAAACACGTTCCGGATTTTATGGCTTTCCCTGTTTCCAAAGAGATCCTGTTTGCACATCAGGAACTGTTGCTCGATAGTGATTTCGTTCTTTACAATCAGCTTGAGATCTCCGAGAAAGAAATCCTTCAACACTGCGATCCCCAGCGTATTCCAACGCTTGTCCCCCTGCTGCAAACTACGAAACCTTTTCCCCCAAAGGATGTTTTGATGATCGCTCACGAGGTGGAGTCTCTGGCTGGACTCGGAAGGATCCCGACACCACCGGATTCTTCTTTGCAGACATGCCTTACCCTTTCCTTTGTCTCTCCTAAGGAAAGGGAGGCGCATGTTTTAAAACAGATCGAGCGGGCCCGTCATGATTTTACCCACATCATCCGATTGGATATCATGCCGGGGATACTCATGCCACAGGATCCGCCATCCTGGAATATAGAAAACGCGGAACGGAGCAACGGTATATCCCAGCTCATGTCGAAGTTGAAACTGGGAAGTTTCCCGTACGCACAGATACCCTCTTACCTGGAACCGGATCCATATGGAGATATGCGCTTCGGCAAGCCGGATCATTCTGACGATCTCATTACCTGTCATTCCAGAACGATACTTCTCCTTCTTTCCAAGACCAAACGGTATCTTTCCTCACTTCACGAACCGGCTCTTCTTCTGGTCGTTGCTGACGGACTGAGTTTTATAAGGATGCGTACTCTTTGCAGGAATCTCCGTCACTTAGAGATCCTGACCCCTCTTCACATGGAAAAAGACTACATGCTATGTAATGAGATCGATCTTCTTCAGAAGGCACATTCCGGAACATCTCATATCGACTTTCCCTTTTCCATCGCAAAAACACATTAAGAGGACAGACGGGCGAAAAAGGAGGACCTGTATAAAGCAGGAAGAATGATGAAAACAAAAGAGAAACGAAACGATAAAAACGATATCTCAATATCCGAACTGACCACCATGATACTTCAGGCCCTACATTCGTATGACGAAGTAGATGATCACTCATTTCGTGAGATCATTGCTGATATTATCAACCAGTCACAGATGTGTGCACGGCTGAGCCTGGAAGAAAAGCGTCAGCTCGCAACTACACTTTTCAACCGCATGCGTCGTCTGGATATTCTGCAGGATCTGATGGATGATACCGCCATTACGGAAATCATGGTCAACGGTCCGGAAAAGATCTTTTTTGAAAAGGGCGGAAGGTTATACCCTTCCGATCTTCAATTTGAAAGCAAGGAGAATCTCGAGCAGCTGATCCTCCATTTTTTCTCATCCGCCAACCGGCCGTTGAACGAAGCATATCCCATTGCCGACCTCCGTCTTCCAGATGGGTCACGAGCAAATGCCGTGCTTCCTCCGATCGCACCGGACGGGCCGATCTTCACGATCCGAAAGTTCACCGGAATCCGCCCGGATATATATGCGCTTATGAACAGCGGGTTTATTTCAAAAGAAGCCGCCTCATATCTTTCGATGTCTGTCATCAACAAGAAGACGATCTTTCTTTGCGGTGGAACCGGCTCCGGGAAAACGACCTTTCTGAATGTTTTATCTTCGTTTATTCCCAAGACAGAGCGTGTCGTCACCATAGAAGATTCCGCCGAGCTCTCCCTTCAAGGCATCACCAATCTTGTCCGTCTGGAATCGCGTCTTCCGGGTCCGGACGGACATGGCGGAATCGATATTGGTCAGCTGATCCGGACCGCATTAAGAATGCGTCCGGATCGGATCGTCGTCGGTGAGGTCAGAGGAAGTGAAGCAGCAGATATGCTTCATGCATTACACACAGGTCATCCGGGTTCTCTCTGCACAGGCCATGCCAACTCATGTTATGAGATGCTTGACCGACTGGTCACCATGGTCATGTCCGGATCAACACTTCCCTACGATGCCGTTATCCGTCAGATCGCAATGGGTGTGGATATTCTAGTCCACATCACAAGAGGCAAAGACGGCAGACGATATATCGACGAAATCGTCGAAGTCCGGCCGGTCCGGGATAACCGGTTCCAAATCGAAACTATTTTCACATATAAGGAGGAGATCGGTCTTGTTAAAAGCTAAATTACTTGATAGAAAAGAATACCTGTCATCGCATATCTTTTCCGAAGAAACCGAGGAGATACGGAACCTGAGCCGCCGGACTTATCTTCTTTTCATGATCAAGTGCCTCCCGCTTCTTCCACTTTGCGTAGCAATCGTCTTTCTTTTATCCAGCGCATTTCTTCCTCAGGAGCGCCTGCGTCTGTTTCTTTCTTTTCCTCTCGGCGTATTACCGTTTATTGCATGTGTACGCGTTCTGTATGGAAAAAGGACATCTACACTTCGTGCTCAAAACAAAGTACTCATGCAGTCTCTCTGCACATCTGTATCCGATGGTTATTCAATAGAACGTGCCTTCCTTTGTGCAAGGGTCGATATCGAAAAGGCATTTGGTAAACACGCAGCATTTGCGACAGCATTAAAAGACGTCGAACACCAGCTACAGGCACATGAACCTCTCGACAAATGCATGACGAGATTCTGTCACAAACTGGACTACTATGAGACACTTCCGATCCTCCATGCTCTTTCACTTCAGAAAACCGTCGGAAGCCAGATCATCACGATTTTACGAAGCAGCTGTCAGATGCTGTCC
Source organism: Clostridiales bacterium (assembly GCA_017519205.1). Classification (GTDB taxonomy): domain Bacteria; phylum Bacillota; class Clostridia; order Saccharofermentanales; family Saccharofermentanaceae; genus Scatonaster. The sequence continues at coordinate 4,310 of JAFWSW010000062.1, forward strand.
GAACTTCACGCAGTTGCATCCGAAGTGGAAGCGAACAATTCAGGGAAGAACACAGAGGCACTTCTGCTTCTTCTGATGCCATTCGGTATCACCTACATGCTGTCGATCACAAGTGGTGATTACCTCTCGCAGGCACAGAGTTCTCCTCTCGGAAAGATCCTAATGATTGTCGCTTTTACTATCGCAATCTTTTCATGTACACTTCTCTTTTCAATCATCGGAGAAAAACCATCCAGAAGCAGATTCTCATTCCGCACCGATAACGAAAGAGTTCCGAAAAGATGGAGACGAATGATAAGAAAACTTGCTTTATCTCTTCCGACGACATACTCTACAAGAGTGATCGAATGGTGTAATGAAATATCCTTTTCTGCAACGGATACATTTGATGCTTTTTTATACAAGGTGATCACGAGATCGATCTTATGCACTATTCTATTTCTTTTCCTTTGTATCCTGCTTGGACTGCCGCTTATTCTTGTACTGTTTTTGGATCTGTTTATACTGGTTCTTCTTCATGTCGATCAGCAATCGATCGTGAATAAACGACGGTTGATACTGATGGAAGATCTTCCTGTTTTTATATCCATGCTTTCAACACTTCTTGAATCCGGGATCCTTCTCCCGAAAGCACTGCAGACTTGTGGTTACGCATTCGCAGAACAGAGCTGTCTCAGTCAGGAACTGCAGCATGTTTTAAACTCCATCGAAGGCGGAGTAAGTGCAGCGGATGCACTCGAGTCTTTTTCACACAGGATCAGTATTCCCGAAGCACAATCCGCATTACTTCTTGCTGCCCGGTATGAGCGGTCAGGAGGAAGCGAAGTGCTCGGACTTTTGAGACTTCAATCATCTTCCTGCTGGGCACTTTGTCGGAATGCTTCGCGCAAGAAGCGCGAGCGCGTCGCATTTACTATGATTCTTCCGATGATGATGGATTTTATCTCTGTACTTCTTGTAGCCATTACTCCGGCACTAAATACTTTTCGAATGATCTAGGAGGTAGTTATGAGAAAACTGAACAAACACTCATTCATTAAATCAGCCTTGGGAATGGGAACTGTGGAGGTCGTGATTATAATTGCGATCCTCGTCGCACTGGCCTTGACGTTTCGTCAGGCATTAACTTCATACGCAAAATCCGTCATGGACTATGTCTTTGACGAAGGTAAAGTAATCGGACAAATCTAAGAATAAAAAGCCGGGGTAACCTATGAGTACAGGAGCTGATCTTTCGATCAATTATGATAACAGTCCTTGGGGACATCGATATGTGATTCATCTGAAGAACAAGGATGAGATCTGTCTGCACGCGCTTACTCTTTTGCAGGCAGGTCTTCACTCCTGTTTTCTTAACGTGGATTATCAGGAAGAAGAGAATGAACTTCTGATAGACCTTTCCGGGTGTACGCCTCTTTCCGAACTGACCGGCAAAGAAAAAGCATATGTATACCGAAACTACCAAACCCTTTTCACTCAATTTTTCACAGATCTTATCCGCTCTTTGGATCATGCTATGGATCCCGGCGGGATATGCTACAAGGAAGATCAACTTGTTTACGATAGAAAAAGAAAAACCATTGTCTGTGTGTATCTTCCACTTTCTTCACGTCTCACCGGGTCACCATTTCTGTCCGGCTTTGATGAAAGCGGTCTGGATGATCTTCTTCACGTAGCCTATGAGAATAACTGGATATCGACGAAAGCAATGGAGAAACTCTATGACTTCTTTCGGAAAGATGATGAATCAGCAGCACTTAAATATATCTCGGATGAACTCTGGAAAGATTCCAGAACATTATCTTCCAGGATCCGATTATTATGTATCATCTGGGCAGCACTCTTTTTGATCCATTCATTTATATCGAAAAAAATCGCACGACGTTTCAAGGGTCAGATCCTTGCAGCACTTCCCGGTACCGTTTTTCTTCTCTTTTCCTTCGTTCTGCTGATTTATCTGTTGTTTCAGATACGGAATACTTCTCGCGACAACAAAGTATTCGGTGAGAAAAAGATCCTTCGCAGGAAGACACGAAACACAAAGATATTGTTTCCGTCATTCGATACTGCGGATAATGAGGAGGATCATTCCCTCGATCTTCATCCTGATCCGGTCCAGTTGATCAGGATCGACAGCAAAGATGGCCGGGATCATCAGAAAACGCGGTTAACGATATGGACGAACACCTGTACAGTAGGATCTGACTCCGATTGCTGTGCGTTATCCATAGATCATTCATCGCTGGCGTTACGCCACGCCGTCTTCGGTCATGATGAATATGGCTTTTATATCGAAGCACTTCAGGAAAAGAAAGGGACGTACCGCAATAGACAACGGATACGTCCGAATATGCGTTCATATCTTGAGGATGGGGATATCGTCGGTATCGGAGATCTGGAATTCGAAGTCCATTTCATCCATAGGGAAAGAGAAAATCAGTGATCCGGATGGTCTTTTTTCGTCTTTTTCCATTCTGATGAGATCGTCATACGGGCTTTTGCTCTTTCCATAGCATATTGCGCGTAAAGGCGCTGTTCTTCGGTACTTGTAACACTGTTAAAACGTGTTTTTGCACGTTCATACGCCTTCTGAGCACGCTCAGAATCGATTTCCGACGGCCATTCTGCCGCATTACAAACAATGATGACAACATGTTGTCCGATTTCGGCAAATCCTTCGGATACAGCAAATGTTGTTTTCTCTCCATCAGCTTCGAAATAGGCAATACCCGGAGTCACGGCGATAACAAGTGGAGAATGTCCCGGCATAACGCCATACTGTCCGTCCAGAGTAGGAAGAACAATGCGCTCGACCTGTCCCTCGTAGAATACCTCGTAGGGATTGACCACCTCAAGCATCATCTTCTTTTTTACCTGTTCTTTCGAAGCCATATTTCACCTTTACGCTTCACTCTTGTACGATGCCAGTACATCGTCGAGATCACCCTTCATGAAGAAGTGTTGCTCCGGAATGTGATCCAAGGAACCGGAGATGATCTCACCAAATGCCTGCACAGTCTTCTCGATCGGTACATATCTCGGTGCAAATCCCGTAGAATCAGCAGTTACGAAGAACGGCTGGGAAAGGTACTTCTGAACCTTTCTTGCGCGGTTAACGAGCTGACGGTCTTTCTCTCCGAGTTCTTCCATACCGAGGATCGCGATGATGTCCTGCAGTTCCTTATATCTCTGCAGCATCTCCTGCACCATTCTTGCAACATGATAATGTGTACGACCGACGACGTTTTCCGTCAGAATACGTGAGGAAGATTCCAGCGGATCTACAGCAGGATAGATACCGAGTTCAACGACAGCACGGGAAAGAACGATATTCGCATCGAGGTGACCGAACGTAGTCGCCGGAGCCGGGTCGGTAAGGTCGTCCGCAGGAACGTATACCGCCTGGATCGAAGTGATGGATCCGTTCTTTGTAGATGTGATTCTTTCCTGAAGTTCACCGACCTCATTGGCAAGTGTCGGCTGATAACCAACGGCCGAAGGGATTCTTCCGAGAAGTGCGGAAACCTCCGAACCTGCCTGTACGAAACGATAGATGTTATCGACGAAGAAAAGGACATCTCTCTTCATTTCATCTCTGAAGTACTCCGCCATGGTAAGTCCGGTAAGCGGGGCTCTCATTCTGGCACCCGAAGTCTCATTCATCTGACCGAATACCATGACCGTCTTATCCAGAACGCCGGAAGCTTTCATCTCATTCCAGAGGTCATTACCTTCTCTGGAACGCTCACCGACACCGGTAAATACCGAGTATCCGCCGTGCTCCTGCGCGATGTTTCGGATAAGCTCGAGGATAAGAACTGTCTTACCTACACCGGCGCCGCCGAACAGGCCGATCTTTCCGCCTCGTGCAAACGGAACAAGAAGATCGATAACTTTAATACCGGTTTCCAGTACAGTCTCCGAAGGATACTGATCTACAAATGAAGGAGCGTTTCTGTGGATCGGCCACATGGTATCCGCATTCACTTCACCCTGATTATCGATAGCACGGCCGAGTGCATCAAAAAGACGGCCGGTGTTCTTCTCACCGACAGGAACCATTACCGGCATACCGGTCGAGATAACCTTCATGCCGCGGGAAAGGCCTTCCGTTGCTTCAAAAGAAACACAGCGGGCAACACCCTCGCCTCTCTGCTGCATGACCTCGGCAGAGACTTCCCTGTCTCCTGCCTGTATGCGGACTTCCGTCTTAATGAGCGGGAGCTCATGTTCATCAAAAACACAATCGATAACAGGTCCGATGATCTGTATGATTTTTCCTTCTGCCATGTTCTTTACCTCTATTCTACTTGACTGGCCCCGTTGACGATCTCATTGAGTTCGTTGGTAATTCGGGCCTGACGAGCACGGTTGCTCTCGATCGTCAGTTTCTTCATCATCTCATCCGCGTTTCTGTTCGCGTTATCCATCGCCTGCATACGGGCGGTCTGCTCGCAGGCAAAAGCTTCTACCATAGCACCGTACATTACGGCATTGAGTCCTGTATCAATAAGGAACGAGAAGACCGCATTGGCATCCGGATAGTATTCCACAGTCGATCCGATCTCAACCGCGATTCCTGCGTCTTCCGCACCGGAAGCAAATGTATCTTTCAGCGATTCGTTATCGATCGGCACCAGCCTTGTAATGACCGGCTTCATACTGATTGCAGATTCCATCTTGGTATAAATGATGTATACCAGATCGAATTCCCCGCTCATGTATTTGGCGCGGATGATATTTGCGACATTTCTCGCTTCATAGTAGGTCGGCTCCGAAATCGGGAACGAGAAGTCCGGATCCACGACGTAGCCGTCTCTCTTCAGTTTTTCTCCGCCGATATGGCCGAAAACGTAAAGCTTATACTCTGTTTTTATATGCTTCTTCGCATTTTCCAGGATCTTTTTCTGGATATGCTCTTCAGCGATCTTCACGATATTGTTGTTATACGCACCGGCCAGACCCTGATCACCGGTAAGCACGAAGTATGCGATCTTCCAGGTATCACCCTTTCCTCTTTTTCTCAAGGTGAGAAACGGGTTATCGATATCCTTCGCACTCATCTGAAGCTCCATCAGACTCTCTGCGCAAAGCGTAAAGAACGGGCTGACTTTCTCATGCTGGATCTTGGATTTGCGCATCTTCGATGCACTTACAAGCTGCATGGCATGCGTCATCTGGGAAATATCATTGACACTCTTGATGCGTTTTTTGATATCGTTAAGACTTTCCA
>JAFWSW010000063.1 GCA_017519205.1 Clostridiales bacterium
CAGAAGAAGCCTTCGACTTGATGACCGACACCTTCTCTGCGATATCCGGCTCCTTATACTTCATCTCCATGACTTCACATGTCGCCTGGATCGTTGCGACCGGCGTCTTGATATCGTGCGACAATTCCGCCACAAGTTCCTGCTTACTTCTGTTCGCTTTCATCTCACGTTCTGCCGACTGCTTCAGTTCTTCTCTCATCTGGTCGAACGACTCGGTAAACGCACCGAAGTAGTTGTGCTTCGTCATCTGAAGTGGCATGTCGAGGTTTCCTTTACTTACCTGGGATGCAAAAGTGCGGAGCTTATTAAACGGCCGGATATAGAAATACCATATGACCAGGATCAGAAGAAGCCCTGCAAGAAGAACGGCGCCACAGGATACCAGGAGCTGCGTCTGCTGCTTCTTCACGATCGACTGATACTCTTCCGCACGTGCTTCAAATGCGACCTTTCCAATAATCACTCCGTCTTTTCTCAGATCGAAGACAGACCATCCGGTACGGATCCAGTTGTTGTTTACGGACTCATAGTTATCATCGGAAAGAAGCGCGATATCGCAGTTGTATTCTGCTTCAAGAGACTGGATCTTCGCAGGATCCGAAAGGTCCTCCGGGTTCTTAAGTGAGGCAGAGATCTTATCGACATTCGTATTCAGTTCGAGCATATCGATCGGGAACTCGGTACTGCTGCCGATACGGTTCCAGAAAAAGAAACCGACCAGCAGCACCAGAATGATATATCCGATTGCGATCACACGCATCTTCATGACGGGATCTCCAGCATATAGCCCGTGCCCCAGATCGTCTTGATCCACTTCGGCGAATTCGGATCTTCTTCGATCTTCTCACGGAGTCGTCTGACATGCACATTGAGCGTACCGTCCGTATAGAAAGAATCTCCCCACACTTCCGAGAAGAGTTTCTCCTTCGTCACGATCGTATTCCTATTCTCATAGAGACAGGAAAGGAGCTGGAATTCTTTCGCCTTGAGCGGAATGCTCTTCCCTTCGATGATCGCACTCATTGTCGCTTCATCTATGGCAAAAGCACTCGCCTCCGGTGCCGCTTCTTTTCCGATCAGGGATCGCATGGTCTCCAGGCGCTTGAGCTGTACTTTCACTTTCGCCAGAAGCACACTTAATGTATATGGTTTCTTTATATAATCATCGCCGCCGATATTCAGAGCCACCAGCACATCGTCATCACTTTGACGTGCGCTGATAAACAGTATCGGTGTATCGTATTTTTCGCGGAGAGTCTTACAGAGCGTAAATCCGCTCTCATTTCCGAGGTTAATATCCAGAAGGAAGATATCTGCCGTATTCTCTTTCAGGAAGGAAAGGCACGATTCCGCATCCGTTGCGACAGCACAGGAGACCTCGAACATCTCGAAGTACTCCTTCGTCATATTCGAAAGCTCCACCTCATCATCAATAATCAGACAATTTACATGCATGATCCATCCCCCGATAAAATGCTTTACACAAGTATAGCACACTTCAAACTATCCTTAACATCAGGCATTTTGAAAAGAAGTAAAGCCTCGTCGCTGGTCCTCGCCGCTTCGCGTCTGCGGAATCGCTCCTTGGCTTTCTTCTTTTCAATAATGTCATGTAAGAATCAGTTAAGAATTGAACAAGATTTGTGTAAAGCATTCCATCGGCGGTTGTCCTACACTAGAATCGTAAGATCCGAAAAGACGCAAGGCGGACGCGCCAGGCAAAGGATAAAACACATCGATCAAAGGAGAAACACATATGCAGACGAAAGAGATGGCAAAAGGAACCGCATCGATGATGCAGGATGTAAGAAGCCTCAACACCAAGGAAGTGATCCTCGAGGCAAAAGATCTCTGCAAGACCTTTTCAAACGAGAGCGTCCAGCAGCACGTATTAAGAAACCTCAATATTGTTATCCGCAAAGGAGACTTCACCGTCATCATGGGTGACTCCGGTGCAGGTAAATCCACACTTCTTTACGCACTGTCCGGCATGGACCGTCCAAGCCTCGGATCCGTTTCCTACGGTGCGGAAGAGATCTCTAAATACAACAACGATAAACTGGCCCGTTTCAGAAGACAGCACTGCGGATTCGTTTTCCAGCAGAACTACTTAAACGACACGATGAGTGTCCTGGACAACATCATGGTCAGCGGTCTTTTGAAGCACAAGAACAGAAAAGAACTCGCGGAAAAAGCAAAGAAACTTCTTTCCCAGGTCGGTCTTTCCGAGAACAGCTACGGCAAGTTCCCGAACCAGTTAAGCGGCGGTGAGAAACAGCGTGTTGCTCTGGTAAGATCGGTCATCAACGAGCCGGAAGTGCTTTTCGCAGATGAGCCGACAGGCGCTCTGAACTCCCAGAACACAACAGCCGTTCTCGATGTCCTTTCCGAGATGAACGGACGCGGCCAGAGCATCGTCATGGTTACACATACCATTGCAGCCGCCGAGCGCGGTAACCGCATCCTCTATTTAAGAGACGGCGTGATCTGTGACGAGATCGAATTGACACCATACTCCGGACCGGATAAAGAGCGTCACGCAAAGGTCAGAGCATTTCTTTCGAACATGGGGTGGTAAGACATGTATTCATTATTCTTTATTGCAAAAAACAATCTTAAGAAGCATAAGGGCGAGGTCGCGATCCTGTTCGTACTGATCTTCCTTGCCGCCACACTTCTTTTCTCGAGCCTCTCTCTGATGCTCTCCGGCGAAAACACCATGAAGCAGTGTGAGGACACCTATCACACCTCGGATCTTCTGGTATTCGAGTCCACATTCATGGGCGAAAAGACCGGCAATCCGAAGGCTGATTCCGAAGCCTTCTGTCAGGTGATCGCTAATGTTCCCGGAACAAAAATGGCAGAATCTGCAAGGATCGTCGAGTGGGCCTGCGATTATTACTACGGAAGCAGGACCGCAGACGATGCAACTTCGTATGAGTTCTTCCTCCAGAACTCTGCAGAACCTACTTACCTCAATGCATTCCCGAAAGAATTCGAGAATCTCGCAGATAACGAGATCGTTATCCCCTATCACCTGAAGTCCACCATTAAGGTCGGAGACAAAATGGTCCTTAAGGGAAATGGTATGGAATTCGATTTTACAGTCAAGGGATATCTGGAAAACCTCTATTTCGCAACGACCATGAACATTTCCGGTTATCTGGTACTGGTCAGCCCGGATGTTTTTGAGACGATCTCTGCTCATCTCGAACCGGAATCGACAGGTTCTTTCGTTTCCTGTCTGGTTGAAGACGGCGTAGACATCGACGAGTACGATACAGCAGTAAAGCACGCTTTTGGTGAGAACACACCGAACACAGTCTCAAAGAGTGTTATGGAACTCGGTACCTTTGCCGTTTCCGGTATCGCTTCCTCCATCGTCCTGATCTTCACCGTGATCCTTGTTGGACTTGCGCTCATCATTATGCACTTCTCCATCAAGAACTTCATCGAGATGAACATCCAGAATATCGGTCTTCTTCAGGCCAACGGTTATACGGCAAAAGCACTGCGCTGGTCCTGTGTGATGGAAGAGATGCTGATATGCGTCGCAGCGACGATCGCCGCTGTTATTGTCGGCATCCTGATCAGCCCGCCGCTTAGCTCCCTGCAGGGCACTCTGATGGGTCTGACCGGTTTCTCCGGCGTATGCATGCCTGCTCTGGTCTCCACTCTGATCCTCATCCCGGTAATGGTCTTCCTGGGCACTCTCCTTGCGTCCAGAAGCTATAAGAAACTCACCGTTCTGGAGTCTCTCCGTTCCGGTGTCAGCAACCATAACTTTAAGAAGAATCACTTCGCACTGGAAAAGACATCCATGCCGCTTGATCTGGCACTTTCCGGAAAGAGCATCTTCGGACGGCCGAAGAAGAGCATCTTCATTGCTCTGATCGTTGCCCTTCTGACCTTCTCCACATGTCTGGGCTTCACACTCTTCCAGAACTTCGCCATGGATCAGACCTCTATGCTCAAACTGGTCGGATTCGAGGCTGCAGATATTCAGATCGGCTCCAACGGTAACGAAGAGATCCTCGAAGAACTGAAAGCAGATCCGGATGTCGAGCGCGTCGGAACAATGATGACAATTTCCAGCATTGAGATCACTCACCTGGACAAATCCCGTTCGATTGGTGTCGACACCTATAGAGACTTGGACCATCTCGAATATGAATACCTTCTGGAAGGACATCTTCCGGCCACGGAAAACGAGATCGTACTGACCTTCATCGAAGCCGATAAACTTGACGCAAAGATCGGTGATGTCGTAAATGCCAAGACACGTGACGGTTCCGGCACAGTAGCTTTTACCGTATGCGGTATCGACCAGAAGATCAATAACATGGGTAATAAAGCATTGGTCACAGAAGACGGTGCAAAGCGCATCGATCCCAACTATAAGTACGGCTCGGCGCTGGTCTATCTCAAGAACCCGACCGACGAGAACATCAAAGCATTTAAGAATAAGTGGAGCGAGAAATATCCGCAGTACAGCATCCTGATGATCGATGACCTGATCGGTTCGACCATCGATACCCTGACTTCTTCCATGGTGGCCATCTGCGCAATCTTCGTTGCCATGACCTGCTTTGTAGTTGTTCTGACCGAGATCCTTCTGACAAGATCGCAGATCATCAGAGAAAGATCCGAGCTTGGCGTAAGCAAGGCACTCGGTTACACATCCGGCGAACTGATCAGAAGAGTAATGCTCTCGAATATCCCGATCATCGTCACCGGTATCCTTTTCGGGTTCGTGCTCCACATGACACTGGCTGACAAGTTCCTGCTCCTTGGTCTCAACACCTTCGGAATCAAGCAGACCAACCTCACCACCAATCCGGTCTGGTTCCTCGTGACGCTCCTGATCATCGTGGTATTTGCTCTGTTCACAAGCTTCATGAGTGCAAGAAAGATCAGCAAACTCGAGCCGGTTCGTATCCTGAAGGATGAGTGATCATCCTTCAAGATACCTAAAGGCGGGAAAAAGAACTCACTTTACGTTGACATTTGTCTGAAAACTGAAACGCGAACACCTCTATTTGTGTGAAATAAATAGAAATCTATCGGAATTATTTGACACATAAAATCCATAAGACTATCATCTTTGTGTGTGTGAACCGGTTAACGGAACACGCAGAAAAAAAGATTATTGAGGAGAATTTGATTTATGAAAACAGTAATGAAAAAAGTTGCTGCAATCGTTCTGGTAAGTGCAACCGTTCTTTCTCTGGCTGCATGCTCCAAGAAGGCTAAGAAGCTCACAGCAGCTGAATTCAAGACAAAGATGGAATCTGAAGGCTACAGCGTTTCCGAAGCTGTTGAGGAAGATGGCGCTTCCGCAGTTCTGGCTACAAACGAGGCCGGCACAGTCAGCATCGGTCACATGACTTTCGCTGACAAGGACACAGCACAGAAGTATTTTGACTCCCTGAAGTCTATTTATGATCTCGCAAAGGGCCAGGAAGGCATGAAGATCTCCACTTCTTCCACTAAGCTCACTGTAGAGTCTGACGAAAACTATGGTGTTATGATCCTTGCTGAAGACACCATGATCTCTGCTTCCGCTCAGCCGGCTACAGACGAGAACATCGATGCCTGCAAGTCCGCTCTGAAGGCTCTGGGCTACTGATTCCGGAATCAACAAATGGAAAAGCGACAAAGGATCTTCCCTTTCGGGAAGGTCCTTTTCTTTTACCCGGACGACCAATCATCCTTTTCAAAGACTGCATAAAGAAAACCCTCAAAGCGGTTCAACCTTGAGGGTATATTCTTACGTCCTTATGGACTTTTACAAACTCAAAAACTTTAGAAAGAAACTTTATCTAAATCTTCACTCAAGCAACTGGAGGATTCATTAAAACCAATTGCCTGAGTTGTATGTTCGTCCTGCATCGGTCTGTCCTCCTTTGTTCTTTCTATGGCTTTATTCTAAAAAAGAAAAGTGTATGGACTATGGCTCATTTGTTAACAAACTAAGAAGATGATCTTCGAATTGTGAAAAAAGATTTCGAAGGATATAAGGATCACTTCTCCTCTTTTTCCGAAGTCTGTGTCGCATCCTCGTTCAGCTGGCTCTTATAGTACTCCTCCAACTGCGGACGTGCGGCTATATAGTATTTCTCCAGAGACGGATCGAACTGTGTACCCATGCCTTCGAGAATGATCGCATCCGCTTTTTCAAAAGGCATCTTCTCTTTATACACACGTTTACTTACAAGTGCATCGTAAACATCAGCGATCGCCATGATCCTCGCCTCAAGCGGGATATCATGTTCGGACCTTTTTTCAGGATATCCTTTTCCGTCCCATCTTTCGTGGTGGAAATGTGCCACATTCACCGCGATACGGCGGAACTCCTCGTCATCCGTATCTTTCAGGATCTCATGGACGACTCTGGCACCTTCGGCCGAGTGAGATTTCATGATCTCATACTCTTCCGGTTCATATCTTCCGGGCTTCAGAAGAACCGCATCCGGTACGGCGATCTTTCCGAGATCGTGCATCGGGGCTGCCTTGACTACATACTGACAGAACTTCTTCGACAGTGTCAGTTCCGGATCCTTTTTCATCTCCTCGATCAGCATCTTCACGCCTGCACTGGTCCTCTTGATATGGCCGCCGGTAAACGGGTCACGGCTTTCAACCATGGTCGCCATACTGATCAGCAGATGATCGTTCATCTGGAGGATGCGTTCTGTTTTCTGATCCACCTCAAAGCGGAGGACCGTGTTGAATTTCTCCTGGAATTCGATATTCTTCACATCTGCAGTATCATCTGTGATAAAGAGCTGATAACCTCTTCTCTTTCTTCCGTCATACAGATGGTTCACACTGACTTGAAGGATCATGGTTCCATCTTCACTATTGTAGTGGATATGATTATCATCATCGCTTTTCCCCTCATTAAAGTCCCGGATCCACGTCATGATCGTTGCCTGGCATTTCGGATTCTGCTTGATCGATTCATCAACATGAAGTTCTTTGAGAAAAGGAAGCCACTTAGCCGCAGTCTCGTTACATCCCAGATATTTCAGACGGTAGTCAAAAGATACAAAACCCGTAGCTCCCTTCTGCACCAGCGTCTCGATTCCGGATTCGTTGATATCATAAAGACTTAACCGGTACACGATCAACAGATAGAAGAACTGGGCGAAAACATAGGCCATCGGAACCAGTTCGATATCCTTCGTGATCATTCTTCCGATAAAGAAAGAACCCATCGCCACCAGCACGGGAATCATCAGAAGATATATGACCTTATGGGAAACGTCATTTTTCTTGATGTGACTATAGATCAAAGCAACCATGCAGAAAAGGAAGCACAGGAAGATCCACTGCATGAGGAGTTCGTGGGCAACCCCGTATTCTTTTCCGGTCAGCATGGCGACACCGTTTTTTTTCGTAAACTCAACACTCTGATAGAACATCTCGTTTCTGCCGATCGTGAGGACAGGAAGATAAAACAGCACCGTAATGCCGACAAGAAGTCCGCGGACGAGTCTCGGTATACGGATACGGCAGAGATCGAGGATCGTCATCAGAACAAAGAGGATCGTGAACACACCATTGATATACATGATCTGCGTGGCCAGTATCGCTTCCTGAAGGTTCTCAGACAAGGCCATAGCTACATACGAGAGCGTACTGAGCGGCACGAGAAAAAACACGAGCGTGATATTCACGTCGAAGTGCTTGTGCCACATGAAAACACAGATCAGTGAAAACAGTATGGAAAGTCCGAAAAGGATCTCGTAATACAAAAGCATGCTCATCCCCCCTATCATCCTCGATGCTATTATATCATGGAAGATAGGCGCGATGGGTATATTCAGATCAAGAAGAGAAACGGGATTTATTTCTTCAGGCTGCTGATTCCGGACCACTTCTGGTCCTTTTCGGAAAGGATGATCGGCTGACCGTCCAGCGTATATCCTTCCGCACTTGCCGTTCCGTTATACTCACCCTGAAGACCCGGCCAGGTAATGCCGATCTCGGGATCGTTCCACGCGAGTCCGCCCTCGTCATTCGGATGATAGAAATCATCACACTTATAACAGAATTCAGCCATGTCGCTTAAGACAAAGAATCCATGAGCGAATCCCTTCGGAATCAGGAACTGCTTTTTATTCTCTTCGGAAAGCTCGATGCCGAACCATTTGCCATATGTGCTGCTTCCGGAACGAAGATCGACCGCTACATCAAAGACTCTTCCCTTGATGACACGGACAAGTTTCGTCTGCGGATACTGCTTCTGGAAATGAAGTCCACGAAGAACACCTTTAGAAGACCCACTCTGATTATCCTGAACGAATGTGATATTAAGGCCGGCTTCTTCCATATCGCGCTGGGAATATGTCTCTACAAAATATCCGCGGCTGTCCCCATGGACTGTCGGAGTGATCACACAAAGACCCTCGATACCGCCTGCATTCTTTTCAACCGAAATCTGACCCATTACAGTTTCGCCTCCTCAAGATATCTTCTAACTGCATCCTGCCAGGATGGAAGTGGAGTAAAGCCGTTCTCTACAAGTTTACTCTTATCGAGCCTTGAATTCGAAGGTCTGGCCGCCTTGGACAAGCCGTACTCTTCCGTGGTGACAGGACGTACCGTTGTCTTAAGGCCATACTGCTTATAGATCTCCACACAGAAATCATACCAGGAAATATATCCGCCCTCATTGGTGGCGTGGTAATAACCGTATTTATCCGTAACTACCATATCCGAAAGAAGAACAGCCAGATCAAAGGTATAAGTCGGTGTACCGATCTGATCATTAACTACAGTTACGGCATCATGTGTCTTACCGACGTTGACCATCGTCTTAATGAAGTTCTTTCCGTTCAGGCCGAATACCCAGGCAATACGGACGATAAAATACTTATCCAGAATAGATGAGACAGCCAGTTCTCCGTCAAGCTTGCTCTGACCGTATACATTCAGCGGAGCATAACACTTGTCATCCGGTTCCCAGGGACGTTCTCCCTTGCCGTCAAATACATAATCGGTACTGATATAGATCATCTTCGCATCGATCGATTTGACTGCTTCTGCGATATTTCTGGTGCCGTCGGCATTGATGCGGTGAACGAGTTCACGCTTATCATCATCTTCTGCAGCATCCACGGCAGTCCAGGCTGCACAGTGGATCACGGCGTCCGGCTTTGTGTCTTCGATCGCGGCAAATACTGCCTCACGATCAGTAATATCCAGACTGACATAAGGAGCTTTCGTACATGCGGTTCCGTCATCGATGCCGGAATAGGAAGCATGCAGATCCGAGCCGATACACTCGTGCCCTCTGCTCACCAGTTCATTGACTACGTCATGACCAAGCTGTCCGCCGACACCCGTTACAAATACCTTCATGGCTTATACCTCAGCGCGGTTTCCGTACATTTTTTCGTAGTACTGCTGGTATTCACCACTGATGATGGTCTCCCACCATTCTTTGTTCTCCAGATACCACTTGATGGTCTTCTTGATACCATCTTCAAACTTTGTCTCCGGCAGCCAGCCAAGCTCGTTATGGATCTTGGTCGGATCGATCGCATAGCGCATATCGTGGCCCTTACGGTCTTCAACGTGAACGATCAGGCTCTCCGGCTTGCCGAGTTCCTTGCAGATCAGTTTAACGATATCGATGTTACGCATCTCGTTGTGACCGCCGACGTTATATACTTCACCGACTCTGCCCTTATGGATGATAAGGTCGATCGCACGGCAGTGATCCTCTACATAGAGCCAGTCACGGACATTCAGTCCCTC
>JAFWSW010000004.1 GCA_017519205.1 Clostridiales bacterium
TGCTTCTGATCGAAAAGGTGTCAAATTTGGTGTCAACTAGAAAAATGGAGGACTGAAACGTAGTGATTTCAGGGGTTGTAAAAGTTTTGTTCATTTGTCACGGCAATATCTGCAGATCGCCGATGGCCGAGTATATTTTCAAGGATATGACCGAGAAATTGGGCATTTCCGACCGGTTCCATATTGAGTCCCGTGCGACGAGTACTGAGGAGATCTGGGGCGATGTCGGGAACCCCGTGTATCCGCCGGCAAGAGATGAACTGAAGAGAAGAGGGATAGGAAAGACTTCTTATACTGACTTTGCGAAGAAGCGTGCGCAGCAGCTGAAACGATCCGAATACGATGAGTATGACTTCCTGATCGGTATGGACAGCATGAATATGAGAAATATCGAGCGCATGACGGGACATGAGAGAGGAGACGGAAAGATCTGGAAACTTCTCGAGTTCTGCGGGTCGGATAAGGATGTTAGCGATCCCTGGTATACGGGACGCTTCTCAGAGGTCTTTGATGAATGCGCGAAGGGTTGTGAAGGACTGCTAAAGTATCTTCGTGAACAAAAGATACTTTAGTGCAATAACAGGACAAAAAAACGATATCCGTTTTCAGCTTATTACTTTATAATCTATGGGCACACCAGAATCGGGTGTGCCTTTTTACGTATGAGAAGTTCTTTTGAATCGGCAAAGGCGCCGTTATTTGGATTTGGTTGAAATAGTTGTATGGCGAATAAAAATGTAACTGACATGACGGTAGGAAATCCTGCCCGACATATTCTCAAGTTTACGCTTCCGCTTCTGATCGGTAATCTCTTTCAGCAGCTTTATAACATGGTTGACTCTATCGTGGTAGGAAGATACGTCAGCGCCCATGCGCTTGCGGCAGTCGGTGCATGTGGTTCCCTGAATTTCCTGTTTTTCTCGCTTAGTTCCGGTCTCTCTGTGGGTATCGGCGTAATTGCTGCGCAGTATTTCGGAGCAGGGGATGAGAAACAGCTGAAGAAGACGATCGCGAACTCGATCTATGTTCTTGCCTCTGCAGCACTGGTCGTGACCTTGATCGGTATAATCTTTGCAAGTCCGATCCTGCATCTTCTTCAGACTCCGGATGAGTATGTGGCGGATTCAATCGCTTATTTCCGTGTGACTTGCGCTGGTATTATCGGGGTTGCATTTTATAACGGCGTAGCGGCGCTTCTTCGTGCTGTCGGAGATTCGAAGACGCCGCTTTATTTTCTTATTCTGAGTAGTATCGTAAACGTTGTCCTGGATCTGGTTTTTGTGTTGGCTTTCGATATGGGAGTTGTCGGAGTTGGTCTGGCAACGATCATCGCGCAGGCGATCGCGGCGATAGCAGCCATGATCTATGCTTATAAGAAAGTCAGTTATTTCCGGCTTCGAAGGAAAGATCTGCGTCCGGATATGCTGATGATCCGGGACTCTTTCCGGCTGGGTGCACCTGTTGCTATGCAGAATTCCATGATTGCGGTATCCTGCATCTCTCTTCAGGCAGTTGTTAACGGATTCGGTCCGGATGTTGCATCGTCTTATACGATCACAAACCGTATTGAGCAGCTGGTTCAGCAGCCATATGGTTCTCTGGGCATGGCTCTTACTTCTTATTCCGGACAGAATATCGGTGCGAAGAAGCAGGAGAGAGTTGTAGAAGGCTTTAGAAAAGCGACACTTATCGTTCTCGCTTTCAGTATATTTATGCTGCCGTTGTTCTTCTTCCTCGGAAAGTATATCTGCGGTATTTTTGTTAAGAATGAGGCGGCCAGTGTTATCGATCTCGGTGCAAAAGCACTGCGCATCACGAGTCCATTCTATTTTGCTCTGGGTATGATCTACGTCCCACGTGCTGTGTTAAACGGCTGCGGAGATACGGGATTTGCGATGATCAACGGTCTGACCGAGGTCGTTTGCCGTATCGTTTTTGCGAACATTCTTACGCGTATCCCGGTGCTCGGCTATTGGGGCATCTGGATCACGACCGGTCTGACATGGGGATTCACCGCTCTTGTATGTGTGCTTCGGTACAGGGGCGGAAAGTGGCGCTATAAAGCACTGGAACACTAGGCTCTTTGGGAAATTTCCTCCTTTGTGGTATAATAATACAACCTTTTGTGTATTTTTCCATTTTTGTGAAAATACATAATCGAAAGGATTGGAGGAAATGCTAATGGACATGAAAAAAATTGCGGAGTTTTCTTCGAAGCAGCAGGATGTCTGCGTGAAGAATGACACGATTGAAGATGCACTTTTTGAAAAGTACGGTGTAAACCGTGGTCTTCGTGATATTAACGGTAAGGGCGTATTGACGGGCCTTACGAGAATATCGAAGATCGTTTCCTTTACTTCCGGACCCGATGGAAAACAGGTGCCCTGCCCGGGTGAACTGTGGTATCGCGGCTATAACATCAAGACCCTCATTAAAGAACTGGGAGACCATGAATTCGGATTTGAAAAGACGGCGTATCTTCTGCTTTTCGGTGAGAAGCCGACAGAAAGCCAGTTAAATGAATTTCAGGATATCCTTGATGAGTGCAGATCTCTTCCGACGAACTTCACAAGAGATGTCATCATGAAGGCCCCCAGTAAAGACATCATGAACTCCATTACGAGAAGTGTGCTGACGCTCGCTTCCTATGACGAATCAACCACGGAATCCCAGCTGGAAAAAAGCATCAAGCAGTGCATCCAACTGATCGCGCAGTATCCGATGCTCTCGGTCTACAGTTATCATGCGTATAACCATTACGATAACGATGAGAGCATGTATATCCATCGTCCGAGAAAAGGAAGATCTACCGCGGAGAATTTCCTGGCGATGCTTCGTCCGGATCAGAAGTATACAGCACTTGAAGCAAAGGTGCTGGATGTTGCTCTTATGCTTCATATGGAGCATGGCGGCGGCAATAACTCGACCTTTACGACCCGTGTTGTTACATCTTCCGGATCCGACACATACTCTGCTATGGCAGCAGCAATGTCATCCCTGAAGGGACCGAAGCATGGCGGAGCGAACATCAAGGTCGTCGAGATGATGGACGACATCAAAGAGAATGTTTCTGATTGGGATAATCGTGAGGCGATCAAGGATTATCTTCTGAAGATCCTTAGAAAAGAAGCCTTTGATAGAAGCGGCCTGATCTATGGTATGGGACATGCGGTATACTCCATGAGCGATCCGCGTGAGGAAGTGCTGAATGACTTTGTCGAAGCGCTGGCAAAAGAGAAGGGGATGGAGAGAGATTACATCCTCTATAAGAACGTAGAAGAGATCGCTCCGGAAGCAATCGCCGAGACCAGAAGGATCTTTAAGGGAGTCAGTCCGAATGTCGATTTCTATAGCGGCCTCGTGTATAAGATGCTTAATATCCCGCCGGAACTTTATACTCCGCTGTTCGCTACAGCCCGTATCGTCGGCTGGAGCGCACATCGTATCGAGGAACTGATCGGCATGAATAAGATCATCCGTCCGGCATATAAGAGCGTCATGAAAGAAATCGAGTGAGTGCTTTTGCCGTAGAAATCCCGTTATTTTGCGCTTGAAAAGGACCGCCTGAATTGAAATCAGGCGGTCTTTCTGCTATTATCGTGATGTGGGAGAAATATAGAAACGCTTGCCCCGAAGCGTTTTTCGGAGGTAAATGGGTTATGAGGAAATGTCGATGGGGTGGCATCATTTGCTCGCTTCTGATATGTTCTTTGCTTTTCTTCGGAATCTGCCTTCCGTACGGCGGAAGAAAGGTTTCTGCTTCGTCCCGCATAAATTACATCGCGCCGCCGGATGAGGGCGCATCTGTTTCCGTTACCACGAATAGAAACGCAAATGGTAGTTTAAGGTTTGCGCTGAAATTAGTCGGATGCTCATCGTATAAGAGTGTCACGATCAGCGTCACTCTGAACAAAGACGGAATCAACTATACTGCGGGTCATCACGGAGCTGCACAGTATGTGAATCCTACCGGAGGTGGAAGAAATACCCAGGTTTCTTCTTTAGGTGCAGCATCGATCTCTGTTACCACATCCGACGCTCAGGCCCTTACCGGGGGAAGAACGATGACTTTTAATGTATCTGTGAATTCCGATGCAGTGGTATCATCAGCGGTGATCACTTCGGTAGAAGAATACACCGAGACTATAAGAACACCCGTTTCCGGAGACGGAAAGAGTAATAAGGCTTCTTTCTCATTTGTAAATATGACCGGAACTTCTGCAGAACTTCAGGTCGTCAGCAGTAAAGACTTGAACGGAAAACCGGTTTCTATAGATGCGGAAGCAAATGGGAACAGCTTGTATGTGACGGTTAGGACGAAAGATCTTTCCCCGCTGGAAAACGTAAATGTTGAAGTGATCGTTAAGGGAAAAGCGAGCTTTCGTATGACGCTGAATC
The DNA here is from genome assembly GCA_017519205.1 of Clostridiales bacterium. GTDB lineage: Bacteria > Bacillota > Clostridia > Saccharofermentanales > Saccharofermentanaceae > Scatonaster. The sequence goes on from JAFWSW010000004.1 coordinate 4,399, forward strand.
GTGTGGGAGTTCAATATGACTATATTGAGCCAACACCGACGCCGACAGCCACTCCGACACCTTCTCCGTCTCCGACGCCGAGTCCTACTCCGACTCCGGAGCCGACTGCGACGCCAACTCCGACACCGGAACCGACGGCGACACCGACTCCGGCAGCAACAGCAACACCTACTCCGGCGCCGACAGCAACACCGACACCGAAACCGACAGAGACTACGGTTACGGAGACATCGGAGGAGATGACTACTGAGATCCCTTCCGAAACATCCGAAACGGAACCGATTGTTGTTGCACCTGCGATCGTCGAAGAGACTTCGAGCGATACAGAGCCGACAGAAGAAACAACGACAGAACCATCGGAGACGATTTCTGCACAGACTGTAGCGAAGAAACCGGCAAAAGCATCTTCGACGACTGACTATACTCCGTATATCGTACTTTGTGTTATTGCACTTCTCGTGATTCTGGCATATCTCCGGTACAGCCATCTGCAGAAGAAGGATATGTCCTTTGTCCAGATTTGTCAGAACTTCATTCCGGTGGGAGCACTCGTAACGAAGATCAAAGGCACAAAGAAGTCGGATGATTATAAACTCGACGGACCTCAGCCGGAGGTCATGAACGGATATCTGCAGAAGCCGACAGTTGGTACTCAGGCGGCACAGGCATATCGCCCGGTCCGCTCGAATACAGCCACACCGGCAACTGCTACAGCGAAGACATCTGCGGCAGGAGCTGCTGCTTCCACATCGGCTGCGCCCGTCAGACCGGGAAGACAGGCCAGAATGAATACGACAGATCCGGAACTGCATGAGATGGTGCTTCGTCAGAGAGAACTGGAACAGAAGATGAAAGAGCTTTCGTCGGAAAAAAAGAACATCTTCGGAGATGACACACCTAAGACGTGACAGAATAGGAGTGTGACAGGGATGAGAAAAGGACGCTTCAGCAGAGTACTTAGTATAATCATTGGCATGACAATGATTGTTGCTATGCTGAACGTTTTTCCATTCACGGCTCAGAAACTGAATGCCGCAGCACTTGAAGCAGATAAGGGTGTCTGCTATATCTCGTTTTCCGAACGGGACGTAGATAGCGTCAAGGCACAGATCGTCACGAAGAATTTTAATTCTGGCGAGATCGTTACCGCATACTTCAATATGACGATCGCAGAGATCGTTTTCGGGTCATTCCCGGAAGGGGCGAGTCTTGATGAGTATAATTCCCAGACGGGAAGACTTATCGTCAGCATCAAGGGCAAAAACGGTAATCCTAACGGATCGTACTCTTTTCAGATCCTCGGAACGGGTATCAAGAATCTGAATGCGAAGCTTCAGATGGTTACCGCAAAACCGGGAGAAGAGAATGGCGGTCCGGGTCAGGGCCCGGGAGGCGGTCCGGCAGGCCCCGGAGAAGGTCCCGGTGGTGGCCCGGCTGGTCCCGGAGAAGGCCCGGGTGGCGGCCCGGCAGGCCCGGGTGAAGGCCCCGCAGGTCCCGGAAAAGACGATCCGAAGAAACAGGAAGAGACACAGGCTACTTCTGTGACAAATACTCCTACGCCTACTCCTGCGCCGACCAGTACGCCTGTACCTACCCCGACGACTGCGCCGACAGCAGCTTCGACTACATCTTCTGAAACGAAAGCGACTACAAAGCCTGCTGAGAATACTACTGTAGCGGCCACTGAAGCAACGACAACGGCAACCGAAACGACTCTTCCGGAGACTTCTGAAGAGACAACATCGGAAGAGACCTCTGAAACAGCTCCTGTGGTCATCGCTCCTGCTGAAGTCGAGACAGAGCCGAGCGCGACGGATCCGACGGAGAGTGGAACAGGTGAGACAACAGTTGATGGAGCCGGCGAGACAACTGTGGTTGCTGCTGCTTCTAAAGTAGAGAAGGAATCTTCCGGATCATCTTCGTTTATCTGGCTTCTGCTCCTTTTGATCCTGCTGATCCTTGCGTATCTGCGTTATAGACATCTTAAGAAGAAGGGAATGACGAATCCCGAGATCCTTAAGAATTTCATTCCGATCCCTGCCCTGATAGAGAAAATAAAGGGATCGAAGAAGTCGAGTGACTATGAGCTTGACGGCCCTCAGCCGGAAGTTATGAACGGGTATCTGCAAAAACCGACTGTCGGACTTGCTGCGGCCCAGGCAATCCGTCCGGTACGTTCGAATACGACCTCGCAGCCGTCCAAGCCACATAATACGGCAGCATCTTCCAAGCCGGAATCCGCTAACGGTGCGGCAAAGCCTTCTACGGCTTCTTCTGCAAAAGCACCTGTAGTGAAACCCGGTTCTTCGGGTTCGTCATCCGGAGCAGGGAGATCGTCCCGTGTAACACCGAAGGATCCTGAGCTTCACGAGATGGAACTTCGTCAGAGAGAACTCGAGCAGAAGATGAAAGAGCTTTCCTCGCAGAAGGAGAAGCTTCCGGATATCGGTGAAGAATGATCCTGCCGTTCCGAATCGCACTGTAAGAGTTTTCATTGAGTAACTGAAAAGGGAAAAGAAAAAGGAGTTGTCTCATACCTGAGATAACTCCTCTTAAGTGGTGACCCCAAGGAGAATCGAACTCCTGATTGCGCCTTGAGAGGGCGCCGTCTTAACCGCTTGACCATGGGGCCAGGTCACCACACACTTTTTGAGTGCATGGAAGATGATACCATAAGATTTTCTGCGGTGCAAGTGCTTGTTTAGGAATTATCAAAAAAGACTTCTTAGAGATCGTCCATAAATGTTGTATACTTTATTTCTAAAATCGTATATACTATGAAATAGAACATATATTCTTGATTGGAAGAGAGACTCATCTATGAATGACTATATCCGCATCCGCGGTGCGAGAGAACATAACCTGCAGAACATCAATCTCGATATTCCGAGAGATAAATTCGTAGTAGTTACAGGACTTTCCGGTTCGGGAAAGTCGTCGCTTGCTTTTGATACGATCTACGCTGAGGGACAGAGAAGATATGTTGAGTCCCTGTCTTCCTATGCAAGACAGTTCCTGGGTCAGCTCGAGAAACCGGACTTTGACAGTATCGACGGTCTTTCTCCGTCGATTGCCATCGACCAGAAAACGACATCCAGAAACCCACGTTCTACCGTAGGTACGGTTACGGAAGTTTATGATTATTTCCGACTCCTGTATGCCCGTATCGGTGTGCCGCACTGCTATAAGTGCGGAAAGGAGATCATGTCCCAGTCGATCGATCAGATCATCGAACAGCTGATGGCGTATCAGGAAGGAACAAGACTCATTCTCATGGCTCCTGTCGTTAGAGGACGTAAGGGAGAATTCGGAAAACAGATCGAAGAATACAGAAAGAGCGGTTATGCAAGGATCCGTCTTGACGGCGTGATGTACGAGCTGGATGAAGATGAGATCAAGGCTGATAAGAATAAGAAGCACGATCTGGAGGTCGTTATCGACCGTCTGGTCGTCAGAGAAGAAGCAAGATCCCGACTTAATGATTCCTGTGAGACCGCACTGAAACTGGCGGACGGTCTTCTCCTTGTAGAAGTGCAGATGCCCGTAACCGGAGAAGACGGGGAGCGCACCTATGAAACGACAGAAGTGCTTTTCTCGCAGAAACTGTCCTGCCCGGACTGCGGTATCTCGGTCGAGGAGCTCTCTCCGAGAATGTTCTCGTTCAATAATCCCTTTGGCGCATGTCCTGAGTGCTCGGGTCTCGGTTCGCATACAAATGTCGATCCGGAACTTTGCGTGCAGAATCCGGAAGCATCGATCAATGAGGGCGCGATCCAGACTGCCGGATGGAAGTTTGATGATCCGAAGAGCTGGGGACGTGCATTTATCGAGGCACTGTCGGCGCGATATGAGTTCTCGCTGGATACCCCGTGGAATAAGCTTCCGAAGAAGATCCAGGACATTATCCTCTATGGTAATGGCGGTGAGAAGCTGATCATCGATACGTCGAACAGTATCTATCATCGTGATGGTCTTTATATGAATTCCTGGGAGGGAGTTGTCCCGAGTGTGGAGAGAAGATCGCGTGAGGCTTCTTCCGAGGAGATCAAGCAGCACTATGATCAGTATATGACCACGACCGACTGTGAGAGCTGTCACGGTGCGAGACTGAAACCGGCGTCCCTTGCTGTGACGGTCGGCGGGAAGAATATCTTTGAAGTGACGAGCATGCCGATCAGAAAGTGCATCAAGCATCTGCAGGGACTGACACTGAAGGCGAGAGAGAAGAAGATTGCCGAACCGATCCTTAAAGAGATCCTGGCAAGACTCGGCTTTATGGTCGATGTCGGACTTGATTATCTGACATTATCACGTGCAGCGGCGACGCTGTCCGGAGGTGAGGCACAGCGTATCCGTCTGGCAACGCAGATCGGATCGAGCCTGACGGGCGTACTTTATATCCTGGATGAGCCGTCGATCGGTCTTCATCAGAGAGATAACAACCGCCTTCTTGCGACACTGGAGAAACTGAAACGTCTCGGCAATACAGTCCTGGTCGTTGAACATGACGAGGATACGATGCGTGCGGCGGATGTGATCGTGGATATGGGCCCGGGGGCTGGTGAGCACGGAGGATTCGTTGTCGGTGTAGGTACTGCCGAGGAGATCATGAATATCCCTGAGTCGATCACGGGTCAGTATCTGTCCGGAAGGAAGTTTATCCCGCTTCCGGTCCAGAGAAGAAAGCCGGACGGAAGATATCTCTGTATTCATGGAGCAAGAGAGAATAACCTCAAGGGAATCGATGTGAAGATCCCGATCGGTCTTTTTACCTGTGTAACCGGTGTCTCCGGTTCGGGTAAGAGTTCACTCGTAAACGGAATCATTCTGAAGAAGCTCGCTTCGGATCTGAATGGTGCGCATAGAGCAAAGGGTCTCTGTGATAAGATCACGGGAATCGGGCATCTCGATAAGGTCATCGCAATCGACCAGTCACCGATCGGAAGATCTCCGAGATCGAATCCGGCAACGTATACCGGCTGCTTCGACCTGATCCGTGAGCTCTTCGCCAATACTCCGGATGCGAAGTCCAGAGGTTATAAGAACGGAAGATTCAGCTTTAACGTCAAGGGCGGACGCTGTGAGGCGTGCTCCGGTGACGGTGTGAACCGTATCGAGATGCACTTCCTGCCGGATGTGTATGTTAAGTGCGATGTCTGTAAGGGTAAGAGATATAACAGAGAGACACTTCAGGTGAAGTATAAGGGAAAGAATATCGCGGATGTGCTCGCGATGACTGTCGATGAGGCGCTGGAATTCTTCCAGAATGTGCCGCGTATTGCTTCGAAGCTTCAGACGCTTTCGGAGGTCGGACTCGGGTATATCCGTCTGGGCCAGCCGGCGACGCAGCTCTCCGGTGGTGAAGCGCAGCGTGTGAAACTGGCGACGGAGCTCTCGAAAAGAAGTACCGGAAGAACGTTCTATATTCTGGATGAGCCTACTACAGGCCTTCACATCGCGGACGTTCATAAGTTGGTTGACATTTTGAGCCGCCTGGCCGAAAATGGTAATACTGTTTTGGTTATCGAGCATAATCTGGATGTGATCAAGACGGCGGATTATATTATCGATCTTGGTCCGGAAGGCGGAGATAAAGGCGGCACGATCGTCGCGACAGGTTCTCCCGAAGAAGTTTGCAAGGTACCGGGATCCTTTACCGGCCAGTTCTTAAAGCCGGTACTGGAGTGTACTATTTCCCGTATGGAGAAGTCAGGACCGGTCGACCGATCCGAACAGAAAAGAAAGGTGGAGCGGGAAGCGCTGGATATCGCTACCGGTCCGAAGCCCAGGCGGAGGAGAAAGCCCCTGGAGGAAAAGGAATAATAAGGAAAAAAGAAAATGAGTCTTTGCACTATATGTAAGAAGAATGTAGCGGTCGTTTTCACCACAAGGTTTGAAAATAACGAACGCATCAATGAGGGCCTCTGTATCAAGTGCGCCTTTGAGACCGGTATTGGCGGCATCGAGGAGATGTTCAGTACTGCCGGCATCAATGAGGATAACATCGATGAGGTCACGGACCGTCTGAACCGTCTGATGGGCGGCGCGGAGACAGCTGACCCGCAGGAACTTTTCCGGATGCTCGTAAACGATGCCTTCCCCGGAGATATGGATCGCTCCGATGATATGGATGACGATGCTGATGAAGAAGAAAATGCCGATATCGAGCTTCCTTTCGTCGAGATCGAGCAGGAGGATAAGCCGAGAAGACGGATGTTTCCCTTTGATATCTTTGGTAAACAGGAAAATGAAGAGGGCGATGAGAATGAGTCGAACCTCGGTTTTCTGCACCTCGGTAAAGATAAGGAAAAGCGCAGAGGCGAGAAAAAGAACGGTAAGAATAAGAAGAAATTCCTCGAGCAGTATGGTACTAATCTGACTCAGCTTGCAAGAGAAGGAAAGATCGACCGTCTGGTCGGCCGCGAGAAAGAGATCGAGCGTGTCGTTCAGATCCTGAACAGACGATCGAAGAACAATCCTGCCCTTATCGGTGAGCCGGGTGTCGGTAAGACGGCTGTTGCCGAGGGCCTTGCCGTGAAGATCGCCAATGGTGAAGTACCTCAGAAGCTTCTGGATATGTCCGTGTATCTTCTGGATATGACAGCCATGGTTGCAGGAACTCAGTTCAGAGGACAGTTCGAGAGCCGCATGAAAAATGTGGTCGATGAGGCAAGATCCAGTCAGGACGTTATTCTCGTTATTGATGAGATGCATAACATTATGGGTGCCGGAGATGCCGAGGGTGCGATGAACGCCGCGAATATCCTGAAACCGGCTCTTGCGAAGGGCGAGATCCGAGTGATCGGTTCGACTACATTGGATGAATACCGCCGTCATATCGAGAAAGATTCCGCACTGGAGCGCCGTTTCCAGAAGGTCATTATCGAGGAACCTTCTATTGAAGATAGTATCGAGATCCTTAAGGGTATCCGCGACTATTATGAGAAACACCATTTCGTTCAGTATCCTGATGATGTGGTCGAGTATGCGGTACGCATGTCGTCTCGTTATATCACGGACCGTTTCCTGCCGGATAAAGCTATCGATGTTCTCGATGAGGCCGGTTCCCGTGCAAATCTCGAGGAAGTTCGTCTTGTTTCTCTGCAGAAACAGAAAGATGAATATGAGAAGCTCGATAAAGAGGTAAAAGCTCTGGAAGCCAGAATCGAGATGTCCGCGACCCCGGAAGAGATCGAGAACGAGCATCTTTATGAGCAGCAGGCAGAGAAGAAGTCTCAGGTGCTCCGGCTCGAGAAAGAGATCGAATCTCTTGAGAATGAGCTGGTTCCTACTATCATTACTTTCGAGGATGTTTCCCGTGTCATCGAGATGTGGACGGGAATCCCGGTTAAGCGTATTTCCGAGTCTGAGTCGGAGAGACTGATGAAACTCGAGGATCGTCTCCATGAACGCGTCATCGGTCAGGAGAAAGCGGTCAGTGCTCTTGCAAGAGCGATCCGCCGTAACCGTTCCGGATTCGGAAAGAAACATAAGCCGTCTTCCTTTATTTTCGTCGGACCCACTGGCGTAGGTAAAACGGAACTGGTAAAGACACTTGCGGAAGCGATGTTTGCCAGAGAAGATGCCTTGATCCGTGTGGATATGTCCGAGTTTATGGAGGCGCATACGGTAAGTAAGCTTATCGGTTCTCCGCCGGGATATGTCGGCTACGATGACGGTGGACAGCTTACTGAGAGAGTAAGAAGAAAACCATACTCGGTAGTGCTTTTCGACGAGATCGAGAAGGCGCATCCGGATGTGTTTAATATGATGCTGCAGATACTCGATGACGGCCGTCTGACGGATAGCCACGGACGTGTCGTGAACTTTGAGAACACGATCATCGTCATGACTTCCAATGCCGGTACTTCGCTTAAGGCGAACGGATTCGGATTCGGCGCCGAGGGTCAGATCGCTCTGGAGAACCGTGTGAATACGGCGCTGAAAGAGCAGTTCCGTCCGGAGTTCCTGAACCGTGTCGATGAGATCGTTATCTTCCAGGAACTGACGAAGGAAGAGATCCGTAAGATCGTGGATCTGATGCTCAAGGAAGTCAATGAGCAGATGCAGGAAAAGAACGTTGCTTTCTCCGTGTCTGAGGCGGCGAAGGATGAACTTGCGAAGGAAGGATACGATCCGAAGTACGGCGCAAGACCGCTTCGTAAGACGATCCAGAAGCGGATCGAGGATCCTCTTGCGGACCTGTACCTGTCCGGGAAACTGGAAAATGCGGAAAAGGTTTCCGTCGGATATCGGAAAGAACAGTTCACCTTTGATATCAAAGAGAAGAAAGAAGACTGAACTTCTCATTTTTGAACAATAGTAAAGCCCGAAAGATCATCTTTCGGGCTTTTTGTCTGTTACTGTTTTTGTCCCGGATCAACTTCTGTAGCTGGCGTTGATCTTTACGTAGTCGTAGGTGAAATCACAAGTCCACATACGATCGTTGTATTCGCCGTCGTTCAGTTCTACACGGATCAGGATATCATGCTCGGAGAGTTTCTCCTTTGCGACATCCTCATCGAAGGGGAGAGCGACACCTTTCTCGTAGACCGGAAGACCGCTCAGGAACATGCTGATCTTATCCGGATCAATGTCCGCACCGGAGTAGCCGAGTGCGGTGATGAAACGACCGCAGTTGGCGTCCTGTCCGAAGATCGCTGTCTTACAGAGCGGGGAACGGCAGATAGAGAGGACACAGAGATATGCATCCTTCGGAGTCTTGGCCCCGACGACCTCGACCTCGACGAGTTTGGAAGCGCCTTCACCATCGGAAGCGATCATCTTGGCAAGATCGAAGCACAGCGCATGGAAAGCTTCCTTGAATGTATCGTATTCTTCGGATCCTTTCTTGATCTCCGGTGTTTCGGAAGCGCCATTGGCGAAGATAACGACCATATCGCATACGGAAGTGTCGCCGTCTACAGAGACGCGGTTGTAGGTATCCTTGACGTTATCGCTGATCATCTCCTGGAGTACATCCTGGGAGATGTTTGCGTCGGTAGTAAACACACTGATCATGGTGGCAAGGTTCGGATGGATCATACCAGAACCCTTGGCGATCGCCGCAATGGTGATCTCTTTACCGAAGATGCTGACGGTGGCCGCGACTTCCTTCGGCTGAGTATCGGTCGTCATGATGGCTCTTTCTGCCAGATGACCGCACTCCTCGGAAGCAGAAGCCTTTCCGATAAGATCCGGGATCGCGGAAGTGATCTTATCCAGCGGGAGACGGGAACCGATAACACCGGTGGAGGCGGTGAGGACTTCGTCCGCACTTATGCCGAGAATGGAAGCGGCTTTCTCTGCCATAGCAGTCGCATCGTTTTCGCCGTCCTTTCCAACACAGGCATTTGCGTTTCCGCTGTTGATCAGGATACCGCGAACGTTATCACGGGATTTGATAAGAGAGATCGAACGCGTCAGAGAGTGACCTTTGACGAGATTCGATGTGTAGACACCGGCGATTCTTGCCGGGCGGTCAGAGCCGATATATGCCAGATCCGGATTACCGTTCGGCTTAAGTCCGGCATGTACGCCGTTTGCAATAAAACCCTTTGGAAGTGTGATGTATGCGTTTTCGATATCCATATTTCTACCTCGGTTCGATATAGTACGTGCATTATACACCAAGGACAGGTGCTTTTCTATAAGGACATCTATACATGGAGGATAAAATAAATGCTTGACATATCGGGGCGGAAAACATTATAATTTCGTAGTGCCTTTTGGGAGAACCTTGGTGGGATTAGCTCAGTTGGTTAGAGCGCTTGTTTGTGGCACAAGAGGTCATGGGTTCGACTCCCATATCCCACCCCACCAATATCCCTAGGGAGTCAATGGGGTATAGCCAAGCGGTAAGGCACGGGACTTTGACTCCCGCATTCGTAGGTCCGAATCCTGCTACCCCAGCCAATATGGTTCACTAGCTCAGTCGGTAGAGCACTTGACTTTTAATCAAGGGGTCTGGAGTTCGAGCCTCCAGTGAGCCACCAGGATCTATGAGGGACTGCCTTCATCGAAGGCGGTCCTTTTTCTTTTGCAAAATGGGCGGAGTGAAATCTGTTCATAAGTGTAAAAGGAAACTGTGATATTACTGTAACGTGTCGAAAATAAAGGTTTGATACGATAAAGTGGATTACATATATGAGGAAAAGGATAACGTATATGTTTGCAAAAACACCAAATAGCAGGAAGGGTGCCATTCTACGGATCGTAGCAACGGCGCTTTCGTGCGCCTGCCTTACGGTGATGTTCCCGCTCGATAAACTGGCGAGAAGATCTCTGGCAGATACAAAACAATATGCTACCGTCATCGTAGACAGTGCAAACGTTAGAAATGCACCGGGTACGGTAAATACCACGACTATCGATGTTCTCCGTCATGGAGGAAGGGTAGTGGTCGGAGATGTCGTGACAGTACAGAATGACCCGTCCGGTTACAATCAATGGTGCGCGGTCATGTATTCGAATGGTTCCGGAAAAGTCTTTAACGGCTATATCGTTGATTCTTTCCTGGCTAAAGATGTCGATCCTGCCGCCGACCCGGATTTCGAAAATGAGATCTCCGCATTCCCGGAAAACTACAAGATCTACCTGAGAGGTCTTCACAAGAATCATCCGAACTGGCATTTCCGTCCGATCGAGGTGGCCAAGAGCTTCCCGGATACTGTCAATAATCAGACCAGACTGGGTGTCAGCCTTATTGAAAACACAGTAAACGACGCATGGAAATCTACAGAACCCGGCGCATACGACTGGCAGACAGGTACATTTACCCCTTATGACGGAAAGATCTGGGTTAACGCTTCCAAGTCTGTAGTTCAGCATTATCTCGACCCGAGAAATATGCTTACTGAAGATACGATCTTCCAGTTTATGGAGCTTTCTTATAACCAGCAGTACCATACGATGGAAACCGTGCAGGGCCTCCTGAACGGAACGTTTATGCAGTCTGCAACGATCGCAACGATCGATAATGTGCAGATCTCTTATGCACAGACCTTCATGCTTGCAGCGGAGAAGTCCGGCGCGAATCCGGTGTTCCTTGCGGCCAAGGTCCTCCAGGAGGTCTCTGCGAACGGAAGTAACTCCACAAGCGGTAACTATTATTCAGCACATTATAAGAAACAGTATACAGGCCTTTATAACTACTTTAATATTGGTGCTTCGTCCGATGCGGATCCTGTGGCAAAAGGACTCGCCTTCGCTCGTGACGGCTATAGAGACGCCAGCGGTAATCCGAACAAGTCGAAGAACGAATCCATGTATCTGCCGTGGACATCTCCTTACAGATCGATCATGGGCGGAAGTATCTTTGTTGCTAATTCGTATATTAATGTTGGACAGAATACGATCTATCAGATGAAGTTTAATGTCGCTCCGAGCGATGCATCTCAGTTTGGTAATCACCAGTATATGACCAACATCCAGGGCGCTTCGTCGGAAGCAAAGAAAATGTATAAGGCATATTCAACAGCAGGTATCCTCGATTCGGAGATCTCCTTTGTCATTCCGGTATATAAGGATCTTCCGGATTCTCCGTGTCTCTTGCCGCGTCAGTCCGGTAACCCGAACAACTACCTGAAGACTCTCGATATCAATGGATTTGTTCTGACACCTCAGTTCGATCCGCTGAACTGCGATGATTATGATCTGGTAGTTCCGGCGACATGTTCTTCGCTTCAGATCACAGCGGTTCCTGCATCCGATAAGGCAAAAGTCTCCGGTACAGGTAAGGTTCCGATCGGTGAGGGTGTAAATGTTGTAACGATCACAGTAACAGCTGAGAACGGCACGTCGAAGATCTATACGATCAATGTCGCACGTAATACGAAAACATATGATAATCTGTTCACCACTTCGCTCGCGAATGACTCTACGTTCTTCGGAGGTATTGCCCCGGGAACAACTGTAGCGGATGTTAAGGCGATGTTCCAGATCGCTGACGGATATACTCTTACTTATGTCAATATGAATGGCATGGAGAAGAAGGATACGGATACAGTATGTTCAGGAGACCTTCTTGAGATCAACGATGCTTCCGGAAAACCGGCATACATCGGTGCAGTATTTATCCGTGGTGATGCGAACTGCGATGGTAAGATCAGTTCGGCTGACCTGACGATGATCTGCCGTTATGTTCTCGGCGAGGGCTCGTTGAGTGAAGCCGGAAAATATGCGGCTGATGGAAATAAGGACGGAAAGATCAGCGCTGCTGACCTGACCAAGATCTGCAAACATATTCTGCAGGAAACTGTTCTTGAACAGTAAACGATATAGAACTGAAAGAGGTAGAGAAGAATGAAAACGAAACTGAGTAAGTTTATTGCACGTGGTGCAGCCTGGCTTACGGCGTCTGTGATCATGATCGGTATGTTCCAGACCGGTAAGGTCTTTGCGGATCCGTCCGCGGGACTTTCCAAGAGCGGCTCCGCTGAGGTCGGAAAAACGATCAGCCTGAATGTTAAGGTCAGCGGTGACGGTCCTTACGGTGGTTATAACGGCAGCGTATCGTATGACAGTTCTTTCTTTGAACTGGCCGGAATCAGCACAGGTAATTACGGTGCGGCAAACTTCTCGAAGAAGGGAACGAACTTCCTCGATTACAACTGTAATATTCCGTCCGGATCCACGATCGTAGTGATCCAGCTGAAGTGCCTTAAGGAAGGTACATCCAATGTATCGGTCAGCCTGAATGTCTCATCTCTTGATGGTGAAGCGGACTACAGCACCGGTGCATCTGCGGACATTACCGTTTCTGCTCCGGTCCAGCTTTCCGGAAATAACTACTTAAGCTCTCTTTCCGTCGCTCCGGGATCCCTGAGTCCGTCATTTAATAAGAGCACGACCAGTTATCACGTGACGGTAAGTGATTCACAGACATCTATTGCTGTTTCCGCTGCTGCAGAACACGGCAAGGCTAAGGTTTCACTTAACGGCGTTCAGAAAGATCTGAAGATGGGCGATAACACCGTAAAGGTTACCGTAACTGCTGAAAACGGTGAGAAGAGAACATATAAGATCATCGTTACCCGAGGAACTCCGACTCCGACACCGGAACCGTATCCTGTCATTGTCACAAACGGAAACAGTTACACTATTCTCGAGCCGGAATCTCTTGAGAATATCCCGAGTGGTTTTACCTGGTCGGAAACGACATATAACTCGAAGAAGGTTCCCTGTCTTGTCGGACCGAATGGAACGCTGATGATGTGGCTCCTGTCGGATGCAGGAAACGGTCTTTATATTTATGATTTGGAAACACAGACAGTGGCTCCGTGCTATACCTACACCACAGAGCAGGTAACGATGATGATCGTTCCTTTCCCGACGGATTTCGTTACGCCGAACGGTTATGAGAAGTCGACGTACAAGATCGGTGAGAACGATGTAGAAGTTTATAAGAACACACAGCAGGAAGGCGCACCGTCTCTTATCTATTTGATGGATAAGGATGGCAATTCCGCTCTCTATTATCTTGATGAAGCAACGAACATGATCATGCCTTTCCGTGGAGATCTTTCGGCACTCATTGCCACACCGACACCGATCCCGACGGATACACCGACACCGACTCCGAGTCCGACGCCGGTTCCGGCAACCGCGACTCCAGTTCCGACGGAAGCTCCTTCTTCCGGAAACGGATTTAAGACGGCAACGATCCTTCTGGGAATCGTAAGTGCAGCACTTCTGGCAGGCCTTGTCGCTCTGATCGTGATGAGACAGAAAGATAAGTATGCACAGGATGATGCAGCAGCTGCAGCAGAAGAAAAAGAAGAGCCGAAAACTTCCGAAGATGAGACGAAAGAAGTTGAGTCTGAAAACGGAGATCATTACTATCAGTTCGGTGATGAACCCGAGATGCGACGCCCCGGTGCTAAGCGTGCAGGTGAAACGGAAGATGTGACACCTGAACCGGAAAAAGAAGAACCGCTCCCGGACTTCCCTGAGTTCCCGGAAAGAAAACCGGAACCGATCGAAGCGGCGAAACCGGAAAAAGAACTCCCTGCGCCGATGATTACCGTGGTGGACACTAAAGAAACATCTTCCGATGATAAGGAAGCTTCTGAAGAAGATACGTCAGACAGTGAGCCGGATGAGAAGAAGGATGACGGTTCTGACGATAACAAACCGGATGATGAGGGTGAAGATGGCGAGATTTGAGATCGTACCACCTCTTAAGGGATCAGTCCTTTCGTTACAGACGAAAAGGCTGGTCCTTTCCGTTTTTAAGCCATCTGCCGCACAGATGGTCACGGATTATCTTGTCCGAAACCGAGACTTCCATAAGCAGTATCAGCAGAAGCACAGCAATAAGTACTTCACGGTTTCCGAGCAGAAGATGTATCTGAAGTCGGATCTTCATATGTACAATCAGAACTCCCAGGTTGCCTTCTGGCTGACGCTTCCGGATGATCCGGGTACGATCATCGGCCGACTGTCCTTTTACAGTATGATCGGCGGTGCGATGAATTCCTGCTATGTGGGATACCATATCGATGAAAAGCATCAGGGGCAGGGGTATATGAGCGAAGCACTGCTTGCAGGATGTGACTTCATGTTTAAGTACTTCCGGCTTCATCGTATCGAGGCGGATATACTTCCGACCAATGAACGCTCGCTTCGGTGTGTGGAGCGCTGTGGCTTTGAGAAGATGGGATATAATATCAAATTCATGGAGATCGACGGGAAATACAGGGATCATGTGATGATGGTCAAGCTGAACCCCGAGGTCGAAATGTAATGACAATGTAACAATCATTTGCATTTATTCGAAAAGAATGGTGTACTATTAAATTAAGTGAAATTATGAGCAGAAGGAGCGTGTCCTATGAAACGATCTTCCATTATGGTAAAAGCACTGGTACTGACCATGGCATGTTCTATGGTTTTTGCAGCCGGATGCGGTAAGAAAAAGAAGACTGAGGAGAGCACGGAGATTCCTACAGAAGAGTCGTCCGAGACGACTCCGATCGTTACCACACCTCCGACGACTGAGGAGACGACACTTCAGGAGTACGGTATGACGATCGCTCCGAATGAGATCGAAGTTACTTGGAAAGAAGAGCCGATGGAAGCAAAAGTAATGTATGTTTCCGGCATCGAGAAATATCTTAAGGTTAGAAAAGGACCGGGCACGGACGATTCCAAGTATCCGGTAGTATCCAAGCTTCCGAACGGAACGGATGTCATCATTGTTGCCAAGACCGATAACGGCTGGTATAAGACACAGGATGGCTTCTATGTTTCTGCGGAATTTATCAAGGATACCAAGCCGTCCTGATCGTCTGAAAGAAGCTTTTCCGACTTTTCAAAATTCAATATAGACAATCCGACTTTCGTGTAGTATTATATCAAGGCAAGTTTGATAAGAACTATGCGAAAGCACCGTGCGGGTGTAGTTCAATGGTAGAACTCCAGCCTTCCAAGCTGATCACGTGGGTTCGATTCCCATCACCCGCTCCATGAATGACGATCCTAGTGATCGTCATTCTTATCGCGTGGGTCCATAGCTCAGCTGGATAGAGCAACAGCCTTCTAAGCTGTGGGCCGGAGGTTCGAATCCCCCTGGGCTCACCACAAAAAGACCATCTCCGATGAGGAAAGATGGTCTTTTTTGTTGTCCGGGTGCTTTTCGAGAGGAAAAAGCACCTCAAAAAACGACAAAACTTCAAAATTTAGTAGTATTTGACTGCTAGCACCACAGGATATTGTGGTATAATCTTATGGATTATAAGTAGGTGAGGTTATATATATGCCCAGCAAGTCTTCGTATGGTAACGATACCATCACCGCGCTCAAGGGTGCGGATCGTGTTCGTAAACGTCCAGGTGTCATCTTCGGTTCAGATGGACTGGAAGGCTGTGAACATTCATTTTTCGAGATCTTAAGTAACTCGATCGATGAGGCGAGAGAAGGATATGGTGATAAGATCGAGGTCGTCCGCTATAAAGACGGTTCTATTTCCGTAGAAGATTTCGGTCGAGGAATTCCTCTCGATTACAATACGAAAGAGCAGCGCTTTAACTGGGAACTCGTTTACTGCGAGCTCTATGCCGGCGGTAAGTACAATAATGATACCGGTGAAAGCTATGAGTTCAGTCTGGGCTTAAATGGTCTCGGTGCCTGTGCGACACAGTATTCTTCCGAGTATTTTGACGTTACTGTATTCCGTGACGGATTCAAGTATAACCTCCACTTTGAAAAAGGCGAGAACATCGGCGGACTTCTGAAGGAACAGACCCGTTTTAAGCGTACCGGCACGATCCAGAAGTGGAAGCCGGACAGAGAGGTATTCACGGATATCAATATCCCGCTTGATGCTTTCCTTCAGATACTGAAGCGCCAGGCGGTCGTTAACAGCGGTGTGACATTCCTTCTCAAGGACGAGGAGAGCGGCCAGGAGTTTACCTTCTGCTATCCGTCCGGTATCGAAGGGTACGTTGCCGAGTTCAGCGGCGAGAAGGGACTTTCCTCTCCGGCATCTTTCGATGGCATGGGAAGAGGTAAGGACAGAGCGGATAAGCCGGAATATAAGGTCAAGTGCCAGGTGGCTTTCTGCTTCAATAACGAAGTCAATGTTCTTGAGTACTATCATAACTCGAGTTTCCTGGAACACGGCGGCGCACCGGATAAGGCGGTCAGATCTGCTTTTACCGCAGAGATCGACAGACAGATCCGTGCGAGAGACAAGTATAAGGCCAATGAGAGCAAGATCGTTTTCCAGGACATCGCGGACAGCCTGATCCTGGTAACCAGCTCTTTCTCGACACAGACGAGTTATGAGAACCAGACGAAGAAGGCAATCACGAATAAGTTCATCCAGGACTTCATGGCCGATCTGATCCGTCAGAAACTGGAAGTCTGGTTCATCGAGAATAAGCCTGAGGGTGATAAAGTCGTCGAACAGATCCTGATCAATAAGAGATCCCGTGAGAATGCCGAGAAGACGCGTCTGAACGTTAAGAAGAAACTCATGGGCAGCATCGATATCAATAACCGCGTCAAGAAGTTCGTGGACTGCCGAACCAAGGATGTTGAGCAGAGAGAGCTCTACATCGTAGAGGGTGACTCCGCTCTCGGTTCCTGTAAGATGGGCCGTGATGCCGAGTTCCAGGCGATCATGCCGGTAAGAGGTAAGATCCTGAACTGTTTAAAGGCCGATTATCCGACGATCTTTAAGTCGGAGATCATCACGGACCTCGTCAAGGTATTAGGCTGCGGCGTCGAGATCCAGACCAAACATAACAAGGATCTGTCATCCTTTGACCTGTCGCTTCTGCGCTGGAATAAGGTCATCATCTGTACCGATGCCGATGTCGACGGATTCCATATCCGCACCTTGATCCTAGCGATGATCTTCCGTCTGATGCCGACTCTGATCCGTGAAGGAAAAGTCTTTATCGCGGAATCCCCGCTCTTTGAGATCACGTATCGGAACAAGGGCGAAGAGAAGACGATGTTCGCTTATAACGAGAAGGAAAAAGCTGAGATCCTTCAGAAGTTTCCGGCAGATAAGTGTACGCTCCAGAGATCCAAGGGTCTTGGTGAGAATGAGCCGGAGATGATGTGGGAGACGACCATGAATCCGGTTACCCGCCGTCTGATCAAGGTCGTTCCGGGCGATGAGCAGGCGACGATGGATACGTTCGAACTTCTGCTTGGCGATAATCTTGCCGGCAGAAAAGAACATATCGAGCGTGACGGACATCTTTATTTAGAGATGCTCGACGTCGACTGATCCTATTGAAAGAGTGTAGAAGAATAACGAACGAGTGAAGGATAAGAAGAATGGCTAGAAAGAGTAAGAAAGACAATAGCGAGATGCCGGAGAAGGTCTCCCTGAAGGACCAGTCCCAGGGACTTCCGCCGTCGCCGCCGACACTGCAGGATATCAACGATACGCTCGAGACGAACTTCATGCCGTATGCGATGAGTATCATCGTATCGCGAGCGATCCCGGAGATCGACGGTTTTAAGCCGTCTCACAGAAAGCTCCTGTATACTATGTATAAGATGGGTCTTCTGAAGGGCAACAGAACGAAGTCCAGTAACGTTGTCGGTCAGACCATGAAACTCAATCCTCACGGTGATATGGCTATCTACGAGACGATGGTCCGTCTGGCACGAGGTAACGGTGCACTTCTTCATCCGTATGTTGACTCGAAGGGTAACTTCGGTAAGCAGTACTCCCGTGACATGCAGTACGCGGCGCCGAGATATACAGAGGTTCGCCTCGAGAAACTCTGTGAGGAACTTTTCAAGGGACTCGATAAGAATGCCGTAGATTTTGTTGATAACTACGACGGCACGATGAAAGAGCCGGTACTTCTTCCGGCAACCTATCCGTCGATCCTCGTTAACAGCAACCAGGGTATCGCTGCCGGTATGGCATCGAATATCTGCTCGTTCAATATCAAGGAAGTCTGTGAAGCGACGATCGCTTATATGAAGGATCCGACGGCAGATATCCTTGAAGTGATGCCGGCTCCGGATTTTCCGGGCGGAGGAATCATCCTCTATGATGAGGCGGCGATGCGTAATATCTATGAATCGGGAAAAGGACCCGTACGCATCCGTTCGAAGTACTTTGCCGATAAGAAGAATAACCTCATCGAGGTGACCGAGATCCCGTATACGACGACTGCAGAGGCGGTCATCGATGAGATCACCGAACTGGTTAAATCCGGTAAGGTCAAGGAGATCAACGATGTCCGTGACGAGACTGACCTCGACGGCTTGAAGATCTGTATCGAGTGTAAGCGTGGTACGGATCTCGACGCACTCATGACCAAGCTCTTCCGATTCACCAAACTCGAGGATGTATTCTCCTGTAACTTCAATGTCCTGATCAACGGCTATCCGAGAGTGATGGGCGTTACTCAGCTTCTTGCAGAGTGGATCGTCTGGAGACGCACCTGCCAGAAGAGAGAAGTCGTTTATGAGATGGATAAGAAGAAGGATAAGCTCCATCTTCTCGATGGTCTTGCAAGGATCCTTCTCGATATTGATAAGGCGATTGCGATCATCCGTAATACCGAACTCGAAGCGGACGTTGTTCCTAACCTCATGAAAGGCTTTGACATCGACAGTCTCCAGGCTGAGTATGTCGCGGAGATCAAACTCCGTAATATCAACCGCCAGTACATCCTGAACCGTACGGCTGACAGAGAGAATCTGGTAAAAGAGATCAAGGATCTCGAGGATATCCTCAAGAAGCCGGAGCGCCTTGACGCCCTGATCATCAAGGCTCTGGAGAATGTGGCGAAGACATACGGTCAGGATAGAAGATCCGAACTTCTCCGTGCTGAGGAAGCAGCGACGTTCAGCGATTCCAACATGATCGAGGATTACCGTCTGAAGCTCTTCCTGTCCGATCACGGATACATCAAGAAGATCGCTCTTACCTCGCTTCGTAATGCCGGCGATCTGAAGATCAAGGAAGACGATGAGATCGTCATGGAACTCGAGGGTACGAACAAGTCGGAGATATTGTTCTTCTCCGATAAGGCGAA
>JAFWSW010000064.1 GCA_017519205.1 Clostridiales bacterium
AATCAGAGTATCTTTCTTCGATCAAGAAGAGACTTTTCGGCGAAGGAGATAAAGACGGGGAGGAGAGATCTGCTTCCAACCAGCTCTATTCACTCTATAAGATCTGCCTTCTGATCCAGGCGAGAATGCAGCCGCTGCTGTACTTTGTTCTGAATATCATCTGCCCGTTTGATGAGATCTGTCTGGCGCTCCTTGAGAAGTGGAGAAAGAGATCCGGAAGCAGGATCCCGGATAAACTGATGGCGATCGGTGAGTGGGAAGCACTTATGAGTCTTGCCTCTATGCGTACGATCTATCCTGACGGCGCCTCTGCTGAACTCGTAGAATCTGATACGCCTTTCTTTGAAGCAATGGATATCGGTCATCCTCTTATTGCGGAAAAAGCACTTGTACGGAACAGTTTTTCTCTCGATAAGGGTTGTGCGATGATCACAGGATCGAATATGTCGGGTAAAACGACGCTTCTTCGTACGGTTGGCATCAATGCGGTACTGGCATTCTCCGGTGCCGCCTGCCCTGCATCTTCTTTAAAACTCTCTTTGATGAATATCGGAGCTTCGATGAGGATCGAAGATAACCTCGGTGAAGGTGTTTCGACCTTTTACGCAGAGCTTGTGAAGATCGAGCGTATCGTGAAGATCGCAGAGAGTGGTAGACCGTTGCTTTTCCTCATTGATGAGATCTTCCGCGGCACGAACTCAAAGGATCGTACCGATGGTGCATGGACTGTTCTTAAAAAGCTTCATAAGCCCTCGATCATCGGCCTTATGTCCACACATGACTATGAACTCTGCAAGATGAATGACAGCGGAGAAGTGGATCTGGTATATTATCACTTTTCTGAATATTACGATGATGACGGCTTGCATTTTGATTATAAGTTGAAAAACGGAATGTCGACTGAAACAAATGCGAAATACCTAATGAAAATGGTCGGTATAACGGATTGATTTATACTTCCGGTTGCTTGCAATAATGCAGGAAAATGATACAATGGTTGCAAAAATGATTGGAATGAGGTACTGATATGGACTCCTACACACAGAAGATGAATTTTTTTGGTAACACAAATCCTGAAGAATTAGTTGCCAAGTACGGGTCACCGCTTTTTGTTTATAACGAAGATATTCTGAGAAGACAGATGAGAAGAGTTGCAGGTCTTCTCCCGAATCACCGTTTTACCTCGAATTTCTCCATCAAAACGAATTCCAATCTGACGATCCTGAGGATCGCGAACGAAGAAGGCCTGAATGCCGATGCGATGAGCCCGGGTGAGATTTATGCTCTGAAGAAGGCAGGATTCCCGAGTGAGCGTATTTTCTATGTTTCGAACAATGTATCTGAAGAAGAGATGCAGTACGCGATCGATGAGGGCGTATATATCAGTGTTGACAGTCTTTCCCAGCTGGAGATGTATGGAAGACTTAACCGTGGTGGAAAGGTAGCTGTCCGTATCAATCCCGGTGTTGGTGCCGGTCATCACGAGAAGGTAGTTACTGCAGGAAAGAAGACTAAGTTCGGTGTTGCTGCACAGGATATTGAGAAGATCCATGACGTTGCTGCGAAGTATGATCTTCACATCATCGGATTGAATCAGCATGTCGGCTCTCTCTTTATGGACTATAAGCCTTTCCTGGAAGCATGCCATAACTTCCTGCATTATGCGGAAGAGTTCGATGAATTAGAGTTCCTGGACTTCGGCGGCGGATTCGGTACACCGTATCACAAGCTTGCCGATGAGCAGGAGTTTGATATCGAAACCTTTAAGAAAGAACTTGACGCACTTCTTACCGAGTGGAAGAAGACAAGCGGTAAGGATGTACTGTTCAAGACAGAGCCCGGAAGATATATCGTTGCTGAGGGCGGCGTTCTTCTCGGTAAGGTCCACGCTGTCAAGGAAAACTACGGACATAAGTATATTGGAACGGATATCGGTATGAATGTCCTGATGCGTCCGGAGCTCTATGACTCCTGGCATGATGTTGAGATTTATCGCGAAGGGAAACCGATTTCGGAAGGTGCCCGCGAGACCTATAGTGTTGTAGGAAATATCTGTGAAAGCGGCGATATTGTCGCTAAGGATCGTGAGCTTCCCGTTACAAAAGAACACGACATCGTTTGTGTGCTGGATGCTGGTGCTTACGGCTTTTCAATGAGTTCCAACTATAATAACCGTCTTCGTCCGGCTGAAGTCCTGATCCATAGTGACGGATCGGACTCTCTGATCAGAAGAAGGGAAACGCTGGAAGATCTGATGCGCTGCTTCGAGTAAAAAACCGATATTCTTCAACAAAAAAACATCAAAATCCCTTGTGACTTATAGTTTGTTATTTTATAATATTATAAGGCAAACTGTCTGGGGGTGTTTATGGCTGATTTTGCTGAAATCTTACAGGCGTATAGTTCACTTGCCGTGGACTATTCCGCATTCTTTGAGTTGGGCGATCCGGGACTTCTGAATTCTCTGGTCGACTATATTGTGGAGCAGCAGAAGACTGTTTTTGTAAGCAGATCTTTTAAGGCGCTTCATGAGTGTGTTCAGCGAGCCAACAACCCGAATGAAAAAGGCATTTACAGTGCCATGAAGAACGCGATGCGTTCTCTTGCTGAAGCGAAGCTTCTCAGAGCAAGCAGAAGTGCTTCCAGTGTAGACTTTTATCTTGAGCATATCGGTAACGAGGACGAGTGCCTCTTTATCGGACGTAACGGCAATGCATTTTCACGCCTGCGCAGCATTAATGCGACAGGCAAGTGCGCCGTTTTTGTAGTTAATCGCGGCCGTATCAAGTTTTATGCATCCCCAGCTGAATGTATGGCTTCCGAGGAAGGATATTCTGTCAACCCGATTGCGGGAAACAGCGATTTTATCGCTAGTGACAACTACTATAGTGTAGGAGATATCCTCTGTACCGATGACGGCGAAGAAATCACGCTTACATCCCTGATAAGTACCGGTGCAGAGGGTCTTGTTTTCTGTACACAGCATGATCAATGGGTCGCAAAGGTTTATCACCGTGGAGGAATCACCCCGCTCCGCTGGTATAAGCTGATGAAGATGAGATCTCTTGAGCTTGAAACGGATAATATCTGCTGGCCGTGCCGTCTGCTTTTCTCGAGGAACCGTATTCCGGTTGGCTATATGATGAGAAAGGCTTCCGGTACAACGATCAGCCGTGCTTTTGACGGACCGGATGCGATGGAGAAGTATTTCCCGGCATGGTCCAGACTTCAGGTAGTCGAGTCTACGCTCTCCTTCCTGTACGTGATGAATTATCTCCATCTGCACGGTGTTCTTGTCGGTGATATCCAGCTGAAAAATGCCATGATTGAGGATGAGGATCATCTGTTCCTGATCGATATGGACAGTGTCCAGTATCAGGATCTTCCATGTCCTGTCGGCACGGAAGAGTTTACCCGTCCTGAATTGTGGGGCAAGTCATTCGTTACTTTCCTGCGTCGTCCGCAGGATGAGGATTATTCGATCTCGATCCTCGTATTCTCCATGCTTTTCTGCGGCCAGCACCCCTATGCACAGCGAAACGGCCTGGAGATGTTAAGAGACGAGATGGAAGCGCGTTCTTTCCCGTACACCGTGGATGATTCCGAAAATGAGAGGATCCCTTACGGCGGATACGATAAGATCTGGGATGCGCTGACTCCGACACTGAAAGATATGTTCGTCCGTGCTTTTGCCAAGGGCGAGCTCTTCGATGCTCTGGAGTGGACCTGTGCGATCCAGGAATACCGCGATAAGCTGGTTGCACACGAATATGATAACGAAGAGGTTTACCGCGTATTCCCGTACTACGTAAAGGAAGTCGCAGCTCCTGTAAAGCGTACCGGTAAGATGAGTGTCCGTGAAGCGGTCATGAATTCCAACATGAACTCGGAAGAGATGCGAAATCAGTATGTTTCGCAGATGCCTTCCACGCAGAGAGCAGAGCAGGAGAAGACGAAGAGACCTGAGATCAGCCGTCCGACATTCAAGGGTTCTGCGCAGCCGGCAACGGAGCGTGCGATCAAACCGCCGTCGAACCAGCCGTCACAGGCGAGCGCACTTGTTAACCGTATGAACTCGATGACATCATCCGGTTCCGAGAGAAAGTCTCCCGAGCCGGAAAAAGCACCCGAACCGGAGCGCCGTTCCGGATTTGGCAGATTCTTTGGTAATAGGCATAAATGATCCTATACAGGTGATTTTTTGGAGGAAATAGTATGAGTAATGAAGTTGGTGGTTTTTCAAAATCAGATTTCGGAAGCAGCACGAGAAGAAGGCTTCCGATCTGTTTCTGTCTGGATATCAGCGGTTCGATGACCGGTTATCCGATCGCACAGTTAAATGATGGCCTTCAGAGCTTCTTTGCATCTATCCGTGATAATGAGGAGACGATATCCTCTGCAGATATTGCGATTATCACCTTTGGCGGTTCGGTAGATATTTTCCTTCCTTTCGGAAAGGCAGGAAAAGATTCGTCGATCCCGCGTCTTCAGGCAACTACGAGCCTTACACCGATCGGTGAAGGTATCCTGACCGCGCTTGAGCTTCTTAATGCGAGAAAAGAAGGCTATAAAGAGATGGGCATCAAGTACTATCAGCCGTGGCTGGTCGTAATTACCGATGGCGCTCCGCAGGGCCCGAATGCCGTAGAGAATATGGAGAAGGCGATCGAAGCGGTCCGCGAACTCGAAGATAATGATAAACTCGTAGTATTCAATATCGGTGTCGGAAGTAGCGCTGACTTCCCGATGCTGCAGCGTCTGTCGGCCAAGCGTGAAAAGCCGATCTCGATCAGTACGGCGCAGTTCGGTAAGCTCTTTGCTTTCCTCGGATCGAGTAGTTCTTCGGTCGTTTCGAACAGCACGAGCGTCGATGCACTTTATAATCTTAATACCGAACCGGAAGGAAATGCCATGGCGATGGATGACTTCTTCAAAGCAATTCAGGAGAATCAGTGATCAATGGCAGGAAATCCAATATTAGTTAATGTTTCGCTTATTGGAAACAAACATATCAACCGCGGCACACCGTGTGAGGACTCGTCCTGTACGCTTTCCAGAAACGGTGTTTCCGTTGTCTGCGTATCGGATGGTGCCGGCGGATCGAAGTATACACACGCCCGCTATGGTTCTCAGTGTGCCGTTGACTGTATTGCAAACCTTCTTTGCGATCATTTCGATGCATTCTACTTTGAAAACAGAGAGAGCCTGTCAAGAAGTCTTCTGGTAACCGCAGTTCATTCTTCCATGGCGGATCTTCTTGTCGAGCATCAGCTGGATGGTCTGGAGAGACTGTCATGTACGCTTCTGTTCGTAGCGGTCAAGGGAGATCTTGTTCTCGCCGGCCATATCGGTGACGGACTGATCTGCCGGGTCTCATCGCATGGTGTATCTCCGCTGACGCTTCCTTCCAATGGTGAGAATGCGTCATCGACATACTTTATTACTTTCCCGAACGCTCAGGAATATCTGCGCTTCATCCGTACCACAACGGATGAGACGCACGCATTTGTCCTGATGACGGACGGTGTGGAAGAAATGGTCTATGATTCATCTTCGCAGCTTGTACGCCCTGTAGTTGCCCGCCTTGCCGAGCTTGCCTCCAAGGGAAAAGAACAGGCAGAGGAAGAACTGGCAGCCACGATCAAGGAATTTGTGATCGGTGCCGGTCAGAATACGGACGATGCTTCTGTCGGTATCCTGTATCTTCCGGATACAGATGTTCCGGATTTTTCTTCCATGAAGGATGCTAAGGCGAAGTTTACGAGAAATCATGAGGATACGATCCGCTCCGTGCAGATGGAGTGGGTACCGAAGGTCAAGCATGCACAGGAGATCCTGTCCGGGCTTGGCGGGGGAAAAGCGGTACAAACTACAGGTGCGGCACCTTCCGAGGACGAACCGGAAGTTAAGAAAGAGGATAACGCACCAAAAGAAGCTACGAAGAGTATTGATAAGAAAGAGGAGACGAAGGATATTCCTGCGCCGAAGGAGGAAAGCGCAGGATCTGCCGACACAGAGCCGGCTGTTTCCGGGGATAACCCGAAAATGGTTCCGCTTTGGGCATTTCTTATCGCGTGCGGTGCTTTTATATTAACGGCGATCGCACTTATAGTGAAATTGATCTGATTTTGGGGGATAGATCATGGGTGAAGAAGTAAAAAAGAGAAAATATCAGTTTGAATCCAAGATCAAACTGCCGGATATGCAGGAGATCCTGGATGCTGCTTCGGATTTTACGCCGCCTTCCGATAAGAAACTGGAAGTGTCGACGACTCCTGAGATGGCACCGGAGAAGAAGAGCGTCATGGATCTGGCACATATGCCGAACATTTCAAAAGAGCAGGCTGAGCTTCAGAAGCTGGGTATGGAAGTGGCTGATGCCGAGATCCGCCGAGCCAAGGAGAAAGAGATGCAGCGTGCCGAGGAACTGAGAAGACTCTGCCGTGAGCGTGAAGAACTGGCGAAGAAGAAGGCCGAAGAGGAGCAGAAACTCGCCAATGAGGAAATGAAGAAGGCGATCCAGGCGGCAAGAGAGAAGGCGCAGGCCAGAAAAGACGCGGCTGCCGCTGAGGCGGAAGAAGAGCAGAAAGCGCAAGAAAAGCCGCAGGAAGATCTCTCTATCGATGAGCAGATCGATAATATGGCTTATCCGGAAGCAGATACGGGCTTAAAGATGCCTCCGATCATCAAGGAGTATATGGATAAGAACGAAGCTGATGAGGCTTCTGTACAGGATGCCAATGCGGATGAACCCGCTAAGGAAGCATCTGTCATGGAAGAACCTGCTAGGGAAGAGAGCAAACCGGAAGAAGAGACTATGGTGGACATTTCCGAACTCGCCATCAATCCGTTTGATGATAAGCCGATGCAGTACCGTCCGGTGAAA
>JAFWSW010000065.1 GCA_017519205.1 Clostridiales bacterium
CCTGCATACCCACGATACAACAGGTACCGGCGCGATGGTCTACTATGCTGCAGCTCTTGCCGGTGTGGACATCATCGATACCGCACTGTCTCCGCTGGCGACTGGTACATCCCAGCCGGCGACCGAATCACTCGTTGCCGCATTTAAGGGAACTCCGAGAGACACAGGCCTCGATCTTCCGTCCCTGTCGAAAGCCGCATCCCACTTCAAGGGAGTCGCTCAGAAACTCCAGGATCAGGGCATCCTCGATCCGAAGGTGCTCCGTGTCGATCCAAATACCCTGATCTATCAGGTACCGGGCGGTATGCTCTCGAATCTTCTGAGCCAGCTCAAGCAGGCCGGTGCGGAAGATCGTTTCGAAGAAGTACTTGCGGAAGTTCCGCGTGTACGAGAAGACTTCGGCTATCCGCCGCTGGTTACCCCGACATCCCAGATCGTGGGATCGCAGGCTGTGATGAATGTCCTGATGGGACGTTACAAGACTTTCCCGAAGGAATCGAAGATGCTCCTTAGAGGTGAATACGGAAGACTCCCGGGTAAGGTCAATGAAGAGATCAGAAAGATGGCTATCGGTGACGAAGAAGTGATCGAGTGCCGTCCGGCGGACAGAATCGCAAACGAGATGGAAGAACTTCGTGCGAAGGTAGCTGATTTCGCGAAGTCCGAAGAAGATGTTCTTTCCTGTGCACTGTTCCCGCAGGTCGCACCGGGCTTTATCCAGAAGAGGGATCAGGCGGAAGAAGTAAAAGAGATCAACGTCGTCTGGTAACAGGACGGAATCACTGTTTTATTCATTTATGTGAGAAAAGCGATCGGCTTGGTTCCGATCGCTTTTTCTATTAGGAAAAACAGCGTGAAATACTGTATAATTCCAACTAGGGGAAGTCGTGTGTTAAGAGAGTTAAAAAGATGGCAGAATCTTGTTGGGATATTCTCGGTATAGAAAGAACGAAGGATAAGCTTGCGATCAAGAAAGCGTATGCGAAGCTTGCCCATTCGATCTCTCCGGAAGATGATCCGGATGGTTTCCGGAGGATCCATACTGCGTATAAGCAGGCGATGGATTATGCTTCCGGTAGTAGCCGCATGCCTTTCCTGATCCGTATGTCTGATCCCGATCAGGAGCAGCGTGACTCGAATACGGATAAGAAAAAAGAGATAACGAAAGAACCGTCGGAAGAATCCGATTCCGGCTATGATTTTGCATCCGTTGAAAGAAAAAAGAAATCGCAGAAGAAAGATCGGGCGGACGCCGACCCAGTAAAGGAAGAGGAGAAAAAAGATACTTTTGACTTCGCTTCGGTCGATACGGACGACAGAGAGTTTTCCGATGATGTTGAGCTCTGCCTGGAGCGGATCGTAAACTTCAAAGAAGAGAACGGTATCGATACGGCCGGGAATGTGGCACGCTGGAAAGAAAGAACACTTTTTCTGCGTGCGCAGGAGCTTTTCTATCTGTATCAAGACCTCTATGTGAAAAGTGGTGAACTGGGCGTATGGAATGTTTTCTTCGAGGAAGCGCTCGTTGTGAAGATGATGATCGATTCCGGTTACCGCTCGTTTCTCTGCGGCAAATACAGCGAGGGTACGGAAGCCGGAAACATCATCTGGCAGGAGTGTGATTTCTACCGGCGTCATGTGGAAGAGAAGATCATAAAAAGCGAGAATAGAGTAACCCGATCGCACGAAGACGATATGAAAGCGGTAATTAATCTGCTGGGTTTCCTTGGCGGCGTGATCGCGCTTATCCCGTTGACTCTCCTGGAGTATTATGCGGGTCCGTGGGGGAAAAAGATGTTCCCGGGACTGATTCTGGTGGTTTCGGAAGTCATGGTCTTTTTCTTCTTCCGATTCTTCACTACGGTGTCCTCGTCGACGCCGAGTCCTTTTGAACCGGGACTCACCGAAACCGCATGTTTTATCTCGATCATGTGTCTGGTAAACATGCTCTACTGGAGTATAACTTTTTCGACGATGAAAGTTTTCAGTACGTTGAATATAATGTTTATTGTGGCAGGCGGAATTCTGGGCGGTATCGTCGCTGTGTTTATGACTTTGAAGGTCCGGCGCGATGCGGAAGAGAAGAATTCATAGCTGAAGGGGGTATTTATGGCAATCATCGGAATCGATCTGGGAACAACCAACAGTCTTGCGACCATTTATACGGAGGACGGCGTAAAGCTGATCCGTAATTCCATGGGAAAAGCACTCACCCCGTCTGTGGTGGGTGTGGATGACGATGGGAATGTCATCGTCGGTGATGTGGCAAAAGAGAGGCTCATCTCGCATCCGGATATGACCGCTGCCGAGTTCAAGCGGACGATGGGTACCGATCACGAATATTCGCTGGGAAAGAAAAAGTATTCTTCCCAGCAGTTATCTTCGATCGTGCTCCGGAAGATCGTCTTGGACGCGAAAGAATTCCTGGGTGAGGAGATCGATGAAGTCGTGATCTCGGTTCCCGCGTATTTTAACGACAAGATGCGTATCGCGACGAAGCAGGCGGCGGAACTTGCCGGGATCAAGTGCGAGCGCCTGATCAACGAACCGTCAGCTGCGGCGCTGGCGTATCTTCACGAACACGAATGGAAAGACGGCACCTATATGGTCGTCGACTTCGGCGGCGGTACGCTCGATGTGTCGATCATCGATTCTTTCGACAGTGTCATGGAGATCATCGCCGTTGCCGGCAATAACCAGCTGGGCGGAAAAGATTTCAACGAAGCGATCTACAGACATTTCTGCGAGGTCAACGGCCTTTCCGATTCAGATCTGACGGCGGAAGAGAAAGCCATCATCTACAGAATGTCGGAGACAACAAAGATCGCACTGTCGACCACGCCGATGGCCGTCATGTCCGTGGTCCTTCATGACCAGAAGTATTCTCTGGCACTGGATAATAATGAACTGATCCGTATCGCACACGAGGTTTTTGAAAAGCTTTACGAGCCTATCAAGAAAGCACTGAAGGACAGCCGTCTGCGTCCGCAGGATCTGGAGGCGATCGTTCTGGTGGGCGGAAGTTGTAAGATGCCTACCGTTGTCTCTTATCTAGAGAAGGTAACAGGTGTCAAACCGTGTGTTGATATCGATTCGGATACGGCGATCGGCTTCGGCGCCGGGATCTATTCCGGCATCAAGTCAAAGAATCAGAACCTGAAAGAAGTCGTCATGACGGATATCTGTCCTTTCTCGCTGGGTACATCGACCCACGACACGAAGACTGATGAACTGATCATGTCCTTTATCATCGAGAGAAACTCCATGCTCCCGTGTAGTAACATGAAAGACTACTACGCACTCTATGAGAATCAGACGGAAGTGAAGTTCGATATTTTCCAGGGCGAGAGCATCATTCCCGAGAATAATATCAAGCTCGGCTCGATCAGCATCAAGTGCCCGCCGACGAAGAAGCACGATTTTATTGCATCGGCGAGATTGACCTATGACATCAACGGTATCCTGATCGTCGATATTACGAATGCAGATAAGGAAACCACGACCCGGACACTTCTGGATAATAATGTCCGTCTGTCCGAAAAGGAGATGGAACTGATCAAGGCAAAACTGGACCAGCTTCGTTTCAGTGAGGAAAAGGACGAGGAGCAGGAACTCCTCATCTCCCGAGCTGAACGTATCATCGAGGAGTCACTGAGTATTCAGAGGGAAATCCTGATGGTCGCGCTCCGGGATTTTAAAGTCGCCATGAAGTACGGAAACACGGTGGAGAAAAGAAAGGCGAAAGAAGAATTTTCAGCCTTCCTTGATCGTAATGAATCCGATTAAATCTGTTATAATAGCTCGTGGGCAAAATCAAATCGCCCGCGAGCTTTTTCAGTTGAGGGGGAAAGTTACTCATGCGTGATAAGTGGTCATCTCGATCTACATTTATTTTAGCCGCAATCGGTTCGGCGGTAGGACTCGGAAATGCCTGGCGTTTTCCGGGACTGGCGGCGAAATACGGCGGAGGAGCTTTCCTGTTTGTTTATCTGATTGCCATGCTGGTCATCGGTATCCCGCTTCTGATGGTGGAGATCGCGGTAGCCAGACACACGAAGCAGGGCGCGCCGGGATCGATGCGCGCACTGAATAAGCACGCAGAGCACGTCGGCTGGCTCGGCGTATCGAATGGTATCGGTATTTCCATCTACTATGCAGCTGTATTTGCCTGGGTCATCATGATGTTCTTCATGAGCTTCAAATTCATGAACATGACCGGTGATACCGGTGCGGCAAGTTCTCTCTGGGCAGAGACGATCAAGACCACAGGGACGACTTCCGGCTTTACGACGATTGCATGGCCGGTCCTGATCTGCCTTCTCATCGCATGGGTGCTGTGCTATGTCTGCATCCGTAACGGTACGACGACAGTAGGAAAAGTCGTAAAATACACGGTTTCGCTTCCGGTCATCTGTCTTCTTGTCATGGCGGTAAGAGGTTTTACCATGCCCGGCGCCATGAGCGGTGTTTCCAAGCTCTTTATCCCGAAGTGGGGCGCACTTAAGGATTCCAATCTCTGGGTCGATGCGATCGGACAGGTATTCTACTCGCTTTCGACATCGATGGCGATCATGTTCGCGTACGGTTCTTTTCTCGATGAAAAGGCAAACATCGCGGTCGACTCGATCATCATCGCTTTTTCCGACATGATCATCAGCGTGCTGGCCGGTGTCGTAATGTTCACGACCATGGCCGGTGTCGGCATGCTGGATAATATGTCCGCATCCGGAATCAAGACCGCGTTTATCATCTACCCGCAGGCGATCGTCAAGCTCTCCGACAGCGGTGTGATCAACATGATCTTTGCCTTTATCTTCTACTTCTGCCTGATCACGCTGGCGATCGACTCCCTGTTCTCCATTATCGAAGGTGTCTCCACAGCGATCTCGGACAAGTTCCATCTGAATAAGAAAAAGACGACGCTGACACTTTGTATCATCGAGGGTGTCATCAGCCTCATCTATGTGACCGGCGCAGGTCTTGCAATCCTCGATATCGTGGACTATTTCATCAACAGCTACACGCTCCTTCTGACGGGTATTCTCGAGGTAGTCGTTGCCGGCTGGTTCTTCCATACGGCGAAGATCCTTGATCAGATCAATAGAAACACGAAGAGCTTCAAGATGCCGGGATGGTGGTTCCTGCCGTCCATCAAGGTGATCTCTCCTATAGTCCTGGGCGGGCTTTTCACCTGGAATCTGGTCAATCTCATCCGCGGCGGCGGTATCTACGGCAAGAATGACGGCTACTCTCTTAAGGCCAATATCCTCTTCGGCTGGGGCATCATCGCCCTGATCCTCATTTCCGGCCTGATCATCAAGCTGATCGCCCGTGCGAAGAGTAAGACAGGCTATGTCGAAGATGACTGTTCCTGGGAAGACTTTTCCGACGCAGAATAAGCATTTGCTAACTTCATAACTCCTCAAATCATAGTAAATATTTACACTCCCGTAACAAACGAAATGTTAAATTAATTTCACATTTCGCGGGATGCGTGTATAATAGTATTGAAAACTTGGGTGCTTGCGCCCATTTTGACGTACCAAAAAACGGTAACACTAGGAGAGGAGAATAGTATCGATCGAACCTGCTTATGAACGATCTGCCGGGTGAAGACAAACTGCTTCCGACGGAAGAGCTTCCTGAAACCGAGGAAGTGACATCCGAGGTGTCCGATGTGGAGGAAACCCCCGCGGAGGAACCTGTTACAGATACAGTGACAGAGTCGGAACCTGTAGTTGTTTCCGAGGGATCGAGCGCGGAGAAGGCGGCAGAAGAAACTGAAAAGCCGTCCTCGGATGAAGAAAAGAAGCCGGAGAAGAAATCCCCGGCGAAAACGAAGAAGAAGCGGAAGAAGAAAACCGCGAAAGACTTCGCCATCGAGTTCTTCATCAAGATCGCTATCACGGCGGCAGCCGTCGTGATCCTTCTGGTCTTCGTGGTCGGGATCCATGTCAACCATGGCAACGCATCGTATCCGATGATCAAGGATGGGGATCTGGTCATCACATATAAACTCGGGAAGCCCGGGTCAGGAGAAGAGATCGCTTACAAACATGACGGTGAACTCAAGTTCGGCCGGATCGTAGCCAAAGAAGGCGACGAAGTCCGGATCACGGACCAGTGTATAACGGTAAACGGCTACAACATCGTAGAAGATGTAGTCTATCCCACTACCGCGGAAGGATCCGCCATTTCATATCCGTATATCGTCCCGCAGGGAACGGTCTTCGTTCTGAACGATTACCGCTCTGACCCGGGTGATAGTAGAACATATGGGGCCATTCCCATGTCGGATGTAGAAGGAGAAGTCATTCTCGTCCTGCGCCGGCGGGGAATATAAGAAAGTATTTCATTTTTTAGGAGGAGTGAACAAAAATGAAAAAACTATTTAAAACGTTATCAGCCTTGCTGGTAACCGCAGTCGCAATGACTGCCCTTACAATGCCCGTGGCGGCAGACACGCAGTATACTGCGATAGCTGGTAACAAGGTCACATTCTATAAGACCTTGATCGTAGACAAGGACGCAGTTATCCCGAATCTGGAATTCACGTTCTCGACGGCTGGCGGTGGCGCTGTAGCAAATCCGGGAAGCGGTAAAATCCCTGTACTGGACGGAACAGGAACGATTGCCCCTGTAAGAGTTAGCTTTAACCCTACAACGGCTTTTGATGCCCCCGACAATGCACATGGAGTAAGTACTGACTATAAGACGGCAACCTTGCCTGTTGAGATCGATCTTACTGCTGCTACATATAGCGAGCCGGGCGTATACCGCTACTATATCACCGAGGCAGATGGAGATTCCCGCGTGCTTTACGATGTAGATGAGAATCTTAGAGCTACCACCGGTGCTCGCGTAAGAACACTGGATGTATATGTTGAGGACACAGGCGCATCAACACCGGCACTCGCAGTCACAGGCTATGTTATGTATCTTGGCCAGGTGGCAGAAGCTCCGAGTATCGGAACAAATGCTACGAATGGTGATGCAGTCAGCGGCGATGTTGTTATCGGAGCCTCGGGTATCTATGTTGCAGGCAACACGGTAACAGAAGCTACCAGTGCCGGAACAAAAACCAATTACATCATGAACGCTTACAAGACCCACGATCTTACTTTCGGTAAGGAAGTTATCGGAAATCAGGGTTCCCGTGACAAGTATTTTAAGGTAACAGTTACTTGCACAGGCCTTAATGCATCAGACAAGTTCCCGGTTGATATGTCGCATGCAGAAACTGCGCCGACAAAGACGACCGCTACGACCTATGCAGCTGCAGATATGGCTGCAAAAAACAACATCACTCAGCTTACAGGTGAACAGCTTACTGACGGTTATGATTTCTATCTGCAGGATGGCAACTATGTAACGATCGTAGGTCTTCCGGAAGGCTGTGGTTATGAGGTTTCTGAGACCGCAGAAGACTACACAAGTAACCAGAAGATCTCTGCAACGAATTCTTCTTTGGACTGGGACGGAACTGCCGGCGCAGATGCTCTGAACGACGAGCTGAGTGGAACAATGACTGCTGATAAGCATACCGGTTTCACCAATGAGAAGAAGGGTGTTATCCCGACAGGTGTTCTCCTTGTTGCAACTCCTGTAATCATTGTTGCTCTTATCGCTGTAGCAGGCGTAGTATTCTTCGCAGTAAGATCTGCAAAGAACAGAGCACAGGAAGACGAGGCTGAGACAGCTGAAGAGTGATCCTTCCTCGGGGAATAGCGGCCGATTGAATTGACCGTATCTTCGAGCGGGTGCACTGTGTCCGGGAGATCCTATGCGAACGTTCTGGAAAACCATGAACAGCATATACGAGAAAACGATGCTCACGATCTTTGTGATTGCGCTGCTTATTGCCGTGTATGCACTCTATGATACCTGGTATGTCTTCGATCATGCGAATGACAGATCCTACCTGAAATATAAGCCGGGTGTGGCGGAAGAAGACGGTGTTGTTGCCGATTCACCGATCACATCGGATATGGTGGGCTGGATCACGATGGACGATACGAATATCGACTATCCGATCATGCAGGGGGAAGACAATGCCGCATATCTGAACAAAGATCCGTACGGACAGTTTTCACTTTCCGGAAGTATCTTCCTGGACAGCAGAAACAGCAAGGATTTCACTGATGAATACTCGGTCATCTACGGACACCACATGGAATATGGTGTGATGTTCGGAGCGCTCGATGATTATCTCGATGAAGACTATCTTTCTTCCCACAGGCACGGTGAACTGCTGGTGGGACGGGATGGTAAGGTGATGTATGAGCTGGAAGCATTCTATGCTATGTCGGCAGATGCCAAGGACGATTTCATCTTCAATCCTGAATACTATGAGGATCTGTATGCATTCCTGAGTGAGAAGGGCATAGAAGTAAACCACAGGGTTTTGTGCCTCAGTACCTGCGCAGGTGATACCTCAACGACGAGGGTCGTCGTATTTGCATACATATTAGAAAATTAATCGGAGATTAGAGCTTTGAAAGGTTCAATGAAGAAATATATTTCTTTAGCAAAAGCACTGGCAGTCATCATGACGCTGTGTGTCATCCTTTCGTGCGCGATTTCTCCGGTACGTGCTGCTTTTGAATACACGCCGATCGTTGCTGAGATTCCGTTCAGTTGCGTAAAGGCGGCAGGTATAGACAGCAGCTATGAATTTGTGATTGAAAGACTCGATGCATCTTCTCCGGCGCCCCAGGAGGACGTCGTGAAGGTGGACGGATCCGGAAACGCAAAATTCGGTGTCGTTATCGATGAACCCGGCACATACCGCTACAAGGTATATGAGAAAACGGGCGACAACAAAAACATCATCTACGACGATACGGTGTACATGGTGACACTGTTTGTTACCAACAATAACGAGGGTGGTCTGGAATATCAGGTCATCCTGGCAAAAGATGGGATGGTTAAACCGACAGAAGTGGCATTTGTTAATGATGCAATCAGAAGAAAAGATCCGGTTGTGAAGACCGGTGATACGGGAAAAACCAATCAGGGCAGAGCATGGATACTTCTTGCTACGGGCGCAGCTTTACTCCTCCTTGCGTCCATAAAGAGAAAGGAGCCGGACTATGAAGAATAACCGCTCCTTTGCTGCTATGTTATCTGCCCTGTGGGTATCTATGACTTCGGGATTCCGCTCGAAGGGATTCCGCCGTGCCGTCGGCCTTCTGCTCGTTGTTGCAAACCTTATGACATCGACCGGTCTCGTCCTTGCCAAAGAAATGGATGATGAAACATCTGAAACCACATCCGGCATCGTAACAGAACTCACGGAAGAAACTCCTTCCGAAACATCGGAAGAGGAGACATCCGAAGAAACTTCCTCTGACAAGGAAGATCCGTCGGATACATCTGATTCTTCCGAAACATCCGATACGGATGTAACTGAAAGTGATGAGACATCGGATACCGATGAAACTTCAGATACAGATGAAACACCGAGCGATTCGGATGAAGCAACTATCCCGGATGATTCGGATCAGGTAACTGTTCCGGATACATCGGATGAAACTACTTCGGCTGATCCGACAGAAGAACCGGAATCCAATAAGACAGAAC
Source organism: Clostridiales bacterium (assembly GCA_017519205.1). GTDB lineage: Bacteria > Bacillota > Clostridia > Saccharofermentanales > Saccharofermentanaceae > Scatonaster. The sequence continues at coordinate 9,583 of JAFWSW010000065.1, forward strand.
TCTTCTTCGAGGATGATACATATTCGGTCTTTGTTTCCTACGGACCGGAAACAGGTATCCCGTCGAATGCGAGACTGGTCGTAAACGAGATCCTCGCTCCTGAAATGATAGCGGAATACAGTGAGAAACTGTCCGAGGTAATGGATGCAGAAGACTGCGAAAATGCACGTTTCTTCGATATCAGCCTGATGTGCAACGACGTCGAGTGCGAACCGGCCGAAGGAACAACTGTCTCCGTTAAGATCGTCCTTAAGGAAGTTGTCGAGAATGATATCAGCGTAGTTCACCTCCCGGATGATCAGGAAGGAACTGTAGTGGATAACTTCTCGAACCATTCTCTGGAAGGAACAGAGGTCAACTTCGAAGCAGAAGGATTCTCCGCGTACGCGATCGTTCAGGGACCTGCTGCCGGCGGCCTTGATGCTTCGTATTCTCGTGTTGCTTCTCTGGATGAACTGGCAGTGAAAGGCGCTGAGGGTAATGGTGTATACTTCGGACACCCGTTCGGTTTTGCTTTTACGGATCAAGAAATCGCGATCGCTGGCTCTCGAAAAGGTATTTTAAAAACACCAGTCCAGACGAGTAAAGTAGTCCCGTTCGTGCCGGGAGAAGGTGCGGTACTGTACTATTTTGAAAGACAGGGCGAAAATTCGAATCAGTTTAAGATCTACTGCCTGGATACGGATGGGACGACTAAGAAGTATCTCAAACAAAATGATACAAGTCTGGTATTTACTACAAGCGCAACCGCTGCTACTGTGTTTACTTTTACGGAAAATACAACATCAGGTCCGGATTTTGACAAACCTGCGCTTACAGATATAGACTTTTCGAACACGTGGGATATTGAATCAAACGGATATTATCTCACTTCACAGAATGGTAACAAAATTGAAAATAATAATAACAAGGGAAAAGCCTTTGCGGCATGGGCAGAACACGATGGCTGGATGCCGATGTGTTTCTGGTACTACGAGAAAAAAGATACTGACCCGTATGGCCTGAATGGGAAAACTGTTGCTCTTCTGAATACAAAGGGCGGTGACGCGGGAAGAACACTCCAGTCAACACCTCTGAATAGCACGAATCTTGCCTCTTTGCAGGTTGCTGTAGTTACGAAAACGGGAACGTCACATATGGATAAACTCTACGTTTCTGCAGAAGATAATGCGACGATGTGGACGTTTACGTGGGTTCGTGAGGATATGTATTATCTTCAGGATGAAAGTGGTAAATATCTGACGATCACATCTTCCGGTTTGTCGATGTCGACTACTCCGACGACCGTCCGGGTTGTTCCGGGAACCAACGAATCGTCAGGACAGATCTCGCTGATGAATGGAACCGATATGCTTACATTCAGTGGATCTGCTGATACAGGATTTAACGTCAATAACGACACCACCACCACCAAAGACCGCTGGCTCTATCTGGCAGAAGAAAGAGATCTAACCCCCGATTATGAGAAGACATATTCCGCAAAGAAGATAAGCGTATCCGATCCGGCTCTTGAAAACGGAGAGCAGGTCATCGTGTATACGCGCCGCTGGGAATATGATGATGCGAAGGGCAGATACGAATATAGATACTATGCGATCGATCACGACGGAAACCTTGTTCGTTGCTATGAGAGCGGTGACTACCTGCAGTGGACGGATAACCTGATCAATACACTACTCTGGGATTTCACGATCTATTACAACGAAGGCTATACTTCCGGAAAAGAGAATGAGAATAATTATTATGAACTCTATAACGAGTATTCTCAGAAGTATATTGCGCCTCAGCTTACTGACGGACAGATCCTTTCGAGTTCTAAAATCGGTATCCAGCTCGATGGACGAAAGCGCGACCGGTATTATTCTTCTATCGTTGCATGGGACGATGATAGTTATGCTTATTCCAGCGTAATTACCACGGATCAGGAAAATATCGCGGCCGGTGATTTCTCCGAGGCGGAAGACTTCTATTTCGCCATTATTCAGGACGATCTGACTACGGATGTCGACCTTACTACGGTGGATACAGTAGATAATAATACATATGGTATCGTGATGAAGATGCAGGATTTCGGATCGAAACCTGCCATGTGTAGAATTCTTGAGAACAAGGACAACGTTTCAGATGATCTTCATAAGGGTATTCTTTCTACGAAACTGAATGAGAATGGTTATCCGACCATTACAGAGGGCGGAGCTTCGCTCACAGCACTCTTTAACAACCCGAAGGAAGTAAACCATCTGTTTATCGAATCGACGCATGCTGCTACAGGATACTTCGAGTATGACAGTACCCAGAACTTTGCATCGCTGAATAGTTCCAGAACGGAATTCACAGTATATCAGCAGTTGGGAACGCACGATGATCAACAGAAGACCACTCTGCAACATGGTCAGTTCCTGCCGTACAATGACCTTACAGAGAATCACTATGCGCAGAAAAATGCTTTGAATCTGTATAACATGAACGCCAGATTGAACGACACTTCTGCCGGACGTCTTCCGGATAGTGATCCGAGAAAATATGAAAAACTCTATCTTGTGGATCATCCGAACCTGCAATTCGGAATGGAGCTGACAGCTTCCTTCATCCAGACCCCAAGCGGACTGGATGACTGGGGCCACGATATTATCTACGAGTTCACGGGAGACGATGACTTCTGGCTCTACGTTGACGATGAACTGGTTATCGACCTCGGCGGATGCCATAGTGCTATGGCCGGATCGATCAACTTTGCAACCGGTGATGTTGTTGTGGATGGAGTACACACAACGTTGAAACAGGTCTTCTACGATAATTTCTATAACCGTTCGCTTGCTGAGAATATGTCTGCTACAGATGCTGCGGCAGCAGCCCAGGCATATGTTGACGGACTGTTTGTTACAAACGGAAAGGGCGGCTTCGTATTTAGAGACTATACATCCCATACCATGAGGATCTTCTATCTCGAGCGTGGCGGTGGTGCTTCGAACCTTCACATGAAGTTCAACCAGTCCTCCGTTACACCGGGTAAAGTCGTTCTCGGCAAGAAGGTTTCCGGTATCGATGATGTAGATTCTGTTATGGCAGAATTCCCGTATCAGATCTTCTATACAAAGAAGGATGATCAGGCGCAGATCATTGAGTGCCCGATTACGGGAAATACCAGCGGAATGAGCGTGGTCTATCGTGGAACCAATGATCCTGTACCGTTTGAATCTTCGTGTACCATCGACGGAGTGGTTTATTCAAATGTATTCTTCCTTAAGCCGGGGGAAGAGTGTGAGATCACATTCCCGGATAACATGGTTGATTACAGGATCGTCGAGTGCGCTGTTAATACGGATATATACCAAAGTGTTTCTGTAAACAATGGTAGTGAGACGATTACGACTACAACAGACTCGACGAACAACCGGAATAATTATTCAATTCTACATGCGAAGGCCAAAGACCGTACTAACGTTCAGTACGACAATGCAATAAATCCGGCGGCTGTCCGTACGCTGAATATCCAGAAGAAACTGTATGAAGAGGATGGAGTTAAACCGATTTCATCTACCGATGTACGCTTCAACTTCCGCCTGTATCTGTCCGGTGAATATGATGCTGCTATCACTGCCCAGAATAAGAGCGGTCATGAAGCATATATGTATAACTATCACGTCAAGGATCAGAACGGAAACTATTGCTATTGGAGCTCGACGGACAAAGACTTCCGTTCTCTCGGGAAGACTGTTTTTTCGGATCTGACTGTTGCAGAGAAACAAAGCGCAACTTTCCAGACTTCGATGTACGGCGCTATTTCCAAGATTCCTGCCTGGTACACGGTAGAAGTAAAGGGTCTTATGGTCGGATCTCACTATATGGTGGAAGAACGTGACAATGAGGTCCCGGATGGCTATTCGAGAAGAGATTATGTTTACTGGAGCGATGCTGATGAAACATCTCAATCTGCTACGAGTACGGGACCGTATCTTGATCCGTACAGTGGTACGATGGGGACAGATGTAAATCCGAAGGTTGTAGTTAACAACCTCAAGGGTTATGGTCTGCGTGTATACAAAGAGTGGACAGATAAGGACTTCATGGACAGCCATGCAGATGCATTCTTCGCAGTATATAAGTCGGACGGAAACGGCGGCTATGTTCTGGCTCATCCGGATCCGACTGCTCAAGATTCTGTTCACTGCATCAAGACGAACAAAGACACATCCTACTGGTACTTCGAACATCTGGATACAGGGCTTACTCTGAATGACTACGTGATCCGTGAAGTCGAACTCAATGGTACATACAGCGTGGCTTCCAATGGTGTAGTGACGCTTGATCCATCGTGTGTCGTAACACCGATCGCAGACGGTGGTAAGATCACCATCGGTGGAACGATGACAGGAGCAACGTCGGAAGTTGACTATGAGTACACCGTTACTTATGACCAGGGTTCACTGGTGAATGGATCCAATATCCGTGTGGATAACGTCACCAATGACCGTCCGGGTCTCGGCCTTACCAAGACGGACTGGCAGGGCGTGAATATGCTCCAAAATGCGGAGTTTACTGTAGTTTCTACGGATCCGGCACACCCGTTCCGCAAGAAGTTTGTGTCTGACAGCAATGGCCATATCACGAAAGCATTCTTTGTTCCGGGAACAATATACGAATTAACGGAGATTAAGACACCAGTCGGGTATTATTGTCCGACAGATAGTATCAAAGTAAAGTTTATTGATGACGTGCAGGGCTTTGTGATCGATACTTCTTCGAGTAACTACTTTGGCACAAGTGTTGTACAGCAGGGAGACGATACACTTCTCAGCATCTGGAATATGACATATACACTCCGTGTGCTGAAAGTCGACGCAGATGATGACTCTCCGCTTCAGGGTGCACACTTCGCGCTGCATAAGCAGATCAAGGTCGGTCCGGTTACCATGTTCGACTATGATCCGGTACCAGGTTACGCGGATATGGTAACTAATGCCGATGGTGTACTGGAAGAACTGGATAACACACTTCCGGCAGGAACTTACGAACTGCGCGAACTTCAGGCGCCTCTCGGATATTCCCCGCTGTCGCACAATGTCCGTTTCGTAGTCGGTGATACCGGAGGAATTACGCTTCTGAACAACTATGCAGACGTAACAGTTACTTCGGATGATTCCGTGCCGGGAACCATGTCCTTCGAGATGAAGATCAAAGATCCTTCTGCAACCAAATTGCTTACAGTGACAAAGACGGTCACCGGTAACATGGGAAGTCGTGATCAGAAGTTCGACTTTACGGCGACATTCAAGGATTCCAACGGTATCGCTTATCAGAATGGTCTGGTCAATGTCCGCTATTCAGATGGTACAGAAGCGACACTGACGCTCAACAACAACGGATCGACTACATTCCAGCTGGCTCATGGTGAAACGATCCAATTCGCGCTCCCGCCGGATACGAAGTATACCATTACAGAAGGAGCGAACGAATATGAGGCTACTTGGAAAGTGAATAATGAACCGACCCATTCGGGAAAAGTGGCAACCGGAGTACTTACAGCAAACCAGACAGTAACATTTACAAATACGAAGAAGGCCGTTATCCCGACCGGTATCGACTTCACGGTTAAGGCGATCCTGGGTGCAACGCTGCTGATCATTTTCGGTGGAAGTGTTTACATGATCGCAAAGAGAAGACGTGGAGAGGATGATCCGGAAGATGAGGATCTGCTCGCGTAGGTTCAGAAAAAAATAGAAACAATTGAGCGGCGGCGGTAATCTTCCGCCGCTTTTCTTATCGCAATTCTAATGGAGGATTCGTGAGAAGTTCCTTGACTACGGATATGTAGATTTTTGGCTCTTTGAGTTCGGTGATTGTTGTTATCTTTCTTCCGGCGTCTTTGCTACTTGCTCCGCAATGAAAAACTCTCATATGATTTGTGTCGAAGTCTATTACAATATATCTGTCGTGCGTCCTGTTTTGAGAAGACACGAATCGGATATTTGTGGAGGGGTATTCTGCCTGGAAATCAGCTTGATCCGTTTGACGGAGAGGATGGTTTCCTTTATTGTCACTGACTATAGTTATCTCGACAGTGCTTTTTGCTGAAGTCAAATGGAGAAGTGTTTTGATAGCAAGATAATCATCGATTACGATAATACTTTGCTGTGCAGAACGATATATCTTTTGAAAAGCGATATCTGCGGTAAACGGCTCGCCATCGAGTATGAGAATTTCCTCAGAAGAGATTCCGGTTTCAAACAGGCTCATTATCTCGGCCAAGTCTGATTTTGTCACCATATTTGCTTTGATCCTGACTAATTCACCTTGTAGGTGTTCGTGTCTGAGCAAAATGGTTTCGATTGCACGATCGGGTAGCAAGTCTTTGTTCTGACGAATGAAGTGAGACATTTCAACAAATGCCTCCATAATTTGTATACTTGCCTCAATTGCTCTATCAGTATGAAGTGTTGATGTGAGCATCGCTACACCGGTTTCAGTGTATACATATGGAAGGTATTTTGAGAATTTCCCCTGTTCTAATTCTAAGGTGCCAAACTGGCACCTTAGAATATTATGGTATTCTTCCTTTGTAAGCTGAAAACAAAAGTTTTTCGGAAACCTTTTGATATTACGCTTCATGGCCCTGTTCAACGCTTTTGTTTCAATGCCAAAATAGGAAGCGATAGTATTGTCCACCATCACCTTATAACCCCTGATTTCGTATATTTGCGTTTTTACCTTTTCTTTATCTATTGGTGCATAAGCTAAATTCGAATTATCAGTCATCCGTTATCATTCCTCTCGGGGTAGATTTTTCCTGCTGTTTTTCAGAATCCTCGTATTCACATAAGCAAGGCGGTACTCTAATTATAAAGTGGAGAAAAGCTTGAAATCTATATTCTATATGCCAAGTTTTATTAGTGATTCTTATATTTCAAGGCAGATGGTCTTCTGTTGATCTGTATCGCTTTGCTTTCAATGCCTCTCGTAATATAATAAAAGTGTTGTGAAAAACGGCACTGGCGTCGTTTCTTTTGTAGGGTGATTCCATGCCGTGAACATATTCTTTTTCAGGAGGAAATTCATATGGCAGAGCGTAGAGTTGGTACAGTTTCACGGGGCATCCGCTGCCCGATCATCCGTCAGGGAGACGATCTTAGCAAAATCGTTACCGAGTCCGTACTGGAAGCGGCGAAATCCGAGGGCTTTGAACTTCGTGACCGTGATGTTATCGCGATGACAGAGTCTATCGTTGCAAGATCCCAGGGCAACTATTGTACAGTACAGGATATTGCAGAAGATGTGAAAGCAAAGCTCGGCGGCGAGACAGTAGGTGTTATTTTCCCGATCCTCAGTAGAAACCGTTTTGCGATCTGCCTTCGCGGTATCGCGATGGGATGCAAGAAGATCGTTCTGATGCTCTCCTATCCTTCAGATGAAGTCGGAAACTGCCTCGTAAGCCTCGATAAGATCGATGAGGCGGGCGTGAATCCATACAGCGACGTACTCTCCCTGGAGAAGTACAGAGAGCTTTTCGGAGAGAATAAGCACGAGTTCACAGGTGTGGATTATGTGGCATATTACGGCGATCTCATCAAGGCGACGGGCTGTGAAGTAGAGATCATCTTTGCCAACCAGCCGAAGGCGATCCTGGACTATACGAAGAACGTGATCAACTGCGACATCCACACCCGTGCTAGAACGAAGAGGATCCTTCTTGCTGCAGGTGCAGAGAAGGTCGTCGGCATGGACGAGATCATGAATGCTTCTGTCAACGGCAGCGGCTATAACGAAAAATATGGTCTTCTCGGATCGAACAAGGCGACCGAAGATCAGGTCAAGCTCTTCCCGAGAGACTGCAAGGATCTGGTTCTCTCTGTTCAGAAGAACATCCTCGATGCGACAGGAAAGTGTGTCGAAGTCATGGTATACGGTGACGGCGCCTTTAAAGACCCGCAGGGAAAGATCTGGGAGCTTGCAGATCCGGTCGTTTCTCCGGCATTTACCGACGGATTGATCGGTACTCCGAACGAACTGAAACTGAAGTATCTTGCAGATAACGACTTTAAGGATCTGTCCGGCGAAGAACTCAAGAAGGCGATCTCCGAGAGCATCAAGGCAAAAGACAGTAACCTGGTCGGAAAGATGGCCAGCGAAGGAACGACACCGCGCCAGCTTACGGACCTGATCGGTTCCCTCTGTGATCTGACTTCCGGATCCGGAGACAAGGGCACACCGGTCGTTCTGGTACAGGGTTATTTCGATAACTACACCAACTGACTAAAAATCGATTATAATGTAGAAAGCCCGTGCTGATGGCGCGGGCTTTCCAATTTGATACTGAAGATGTGACCGCCGCCCGACGTGGCGTGCGATGAAGGGGATAAATTCAATGCTTAAGAAAAAACTGCCATGGATGCTTCTGTTTCTGGTGCTGATGGTATTCAGCATCTGGGCGGTCGTGTCCAGATCAGACAGTTTCTCGCCGTCGCTTCTTCGGGAGACACTGATCCACTCGGATGTGAAGTGGCTCGTTCTGGCTGTTATCGGCATGTTCTGTAATATCCTGTTCGAGGGCTTCGCTCTCGATGTTCTGGTACGGACGCTGACGAAGACAGAAGGGGAGAAGCCGATCCGAAGTCACGGTATCGTATACTCGGCGGCAGATATTTACTTCTCTGCCATCACCCCGTCGGCATCCGCAGGACAGCCGGCCAGTGCGTTTTTCATGAACAGGGACGGGATCCCGGTTGCCAAGTCGGCGGTCATCCTCGTTCTGAATATGCTCTTTTATACGGGAGCGCTCGCCATCGTCGGAATCATCGGCTTTGCGCTGAATCCCGCGATGTACTGGGGCATGGACACGCTTGCCCAGACACTGGTCATGGTAGGATTCATCATTCTGATAGGACTGTGCGTGATTTTTGTCCTGATTCTTCGAAAAGAGCAGTGGATCAAGAAGGTAGCGGTCAAGCTCGTTCGTCTCGAGAAGAAACTCCACCTGATCAAGGATGTGGACGGACGCGTCAAGAAGATCGAGTCGGCAATCGATCAGTATAAGAACTGCGCGAAACTGATCTCGAAGAATAAGCCGGCAATGTTTGCGGCATTCTTTCTGAATCTTCTCCAGAGATTCTCTCTGGTCAGCACAACGGTGCTCGTATATCTGGCATTCGGCGGTTCGATGAGTAACCTCGCGGATGTTACCGCAGTCTCCTGCCTTGTACTGGTCGGTGTGTACAGTCTTCCTGTACCGGGCGGCATGGGCGTCGCGGATTACCTTCTCTTGAGCGGTCTTTGTCAGATCGAAGATATCGCAAGTACCGCGAACCTCGCACTTTTTTCGCGAGGCATCTCTTTTTATAGCTGTATCCTCATCACGATCATTATCCTGATCATCGGATATGCGCTGCAGGAGAGACGGATCAAAAAGAGAAAAGAAGAGGCTGCGAAGTCGGGTGCTTTTGAAGACGAAAAGTCTTGAAAAAGATGGGATGAAATTTCGAAATAATCCTGTTATACTCATAGAGGCGTATTTTTACGTATATGTAGTAAGGTAGCAAAATGTAGGAGGAAACAGAATATGCCTGTTACTGATTATCTTGAAAGAAATGCAGATATGTACGGCGATGAAGTCGCGCTGGTGGAATTAAACCCGGAACAGCAGGAAGTCGGCCGTATCACTTGGAAAGAATTTGAACTGATCCAGCCCACGAAAACACAGGCATACCGCCGTCAGATCACATGGAAGGTCTTCGATGAGAAGGCGAACCGTCTAGCGAACATGCTCCTTTCCCGCGGTATCAAGAAGGGAAATAAGATCGGTATCCTCATGATGAACTGCCTCGAGTGGCTCCCGATCTACTTCGGTATCCTGAAGACCGGAGCAATCGCAGTACCGCTGAACTTCCGTTATACATCCGATGAGATCCTGTACTGCTCGAATCTCGCAGAACTCGATATCCTCTTCTTCGGTCCGGAATTCGTTTCCCGTATCGAGAATATCGAGCCGGCACTCCACAAGAACCGTGCACTTATCTATGTAGGTGAGCAGTGTCCTTCTTTTGCAGAAGATTACCGCGTAATCACGGGCGATTACAGCAGCACCCGTCCGAACATCCCGATCACGGATGATGATTTCGGTGCGATCTACTTCAGCTCCGGTACGACCGGTTTCCCGAAGGCGATCCTTCACCGCCACAGAAGTCTTTCCCATGCGGCAGCTGTTGAGCAGAAGCATCACTCTACATCCCGTGAGGACTGCTTCCTCTGCATCCCGCCGCTTTACCATACCGGTGCGAAGATGCACTGGATGGGATCTCTGGTAGCCGGTTCCCGTGCGGTACTTCTCCGTGGTACGAAGCCGAAGTATATCCTCGATGCAGTATCTTCCGAGCACTGCACGATCGTATGGCTTCTCGTTCCGTGGGCACAGGATATCCTCGATGCACTGGATCGTGGAGACGTAAAACTGGAAGATTATAA
>JAFWSW010000005.1 GCA_017519205.1 Clostridiales bacterium
AAGGAGCAGAAGACCTTTCCCATAAAGGATGCGGTTGATCCTTTGCACTTCACATTTGACGCACTCAGGATTCTTCCCGTGAATCGTAAAGAGGCTTCCGGTCTTAAGTCCCGCCAGTGTAGGTGAACACTGATCGACCAGATATTGCTCCAGCATGTTCGGCTTTTCTCCTTTCTTTTGCAGTTAGTGTATGCTAACTAGCACCAAAGAAACTATACCAATCATAATATAAAAAGTCAATAATAAAATTAGCGTATGCTAACTTGAAAATTAAATGTTGACAAAGAATTTGTCATCTGCTATCATTCATATCAGTTAGCGACAGCTAACTAGTTTGTGTTCTTAGATGTCATACCTATACTGATCCGGGGGATTCCTGATATTTCCTTACAGAAGACCAACTCCCCTTTCGCACTTCTTGTAGTGATGCCCCCGGGAAAAAGTTGCCTGAAAGAAATCCGCTTGGCGAGGTGGATTAGGCAATCCTTTAGGTATTATCCTTGGAAAAGGTCCGCAACTGTACCTCATTGCGGACCTTTTTTTGGGCTTTTATTCTCATTCCGGGACGATCAATCCATACCTTTGAGTATTTCTACCATATCCAGTTTTCGGATCTTCTTGTTGAACATGAAACTGACAAGTACCGAGATTCCGATCACGAAGGCTGCTGCGCCGAGATATACGAGCACGCCTGCTCCAACCGGATAGTCCATACTGTCTCCGTTACTGTCGAACATATACTGTAAAAGCATTGTCCCGAACGGTGCACCGAGGACTGTTCCAATGATCGAGAGCCAGAGATTCTGTAACGAAAGCACTTTGCGGATGCGTTTCGTAGAGAATCCGAGGACTTTGAGCGTTGCAAATTCCTTGACTCTTTCGTGGAATGAGAGGTTTCCGCAGTTGTAGAGAACTACGACCGGAAGAACGGCGGCGAAAACAACGAAGACAATGAGCATCGCATAGATTATCTCCATCATGATGTCGAAGCTTTCCTTTAGATCTTTATCGTCATGGATAGCCAGTATGCCGGGTTTTCCTGCAAGTTCTTCGGCGTCGATATCGTTATCTGTATACAGCATCGTCGGAACGTAGGATGCTCCCGCCTCTTCGTAGTCTTCACGAAGCATTGTAACTCCGGAGTAGTTCGGATGACGGTTGATCAGACCGACTTTGGCCTCATACCAGGTGTTTTTCTCATAGAGGTGCCAGTAGATCGTTTCTCCTTCATGGATATCCAGAGCGCGGGCAAGTTTCATTGTAACTGCGCATGTTCCGGGAGTAAGAGAAGAGAGCGCCTGCTTTTTATCAGTAAGACGGAACTTTTCTTTTCCCTCGGTGACTATTAAGGAAGTGGCCCGTTTCTTATCCGAAGTGGCGTTCGGTGTCTTGGCGATCTCGATGCCGGATGCCTGAATCAGCTCGCCGCCGTACATCGCCTGATACTCTTCCGCCTGATCTATAGAGATCTCTTCGGAGAAATCAATCTCGTTTTTAAAGTTCTGGATCTTATCGAATGTCCAGGAACTGGCGTCCTTGATTGTCGTGATCGATGCAAGCGCCGCGACCATGATCATCATACCTGCTGCTGTGCCGAAGATGCCCATGAAAGTACGAAGCTTTCCTCGTGAAATATCACGGAGATTGTACTGGGAAGCGAAGCCAAGCTTGCCCCAGAACGGAAGCTTTTCGAAGAGAGTTCTTTTACCGGCTTTCGGGGATGCTGGACGAAGGCTTGCCGCCGGGTGAATATTCATTACTTTTCGGCAGCTGAGATAGGTGGCCAATGTGCAGCAGAAAACAATAAGAACTAACACGATAAAGAAGGATGCATCCATCTCGACCGTCCATCCTGGGATGTAATACCACTCCCGGAAAATCGCTGCGATTAGTTCACCGAAGGCATAGGTTCCGACAAATAGTCCGACGATCGATCCCAAAAGGGAAACGACGAAACTGTAACTCAGATAATGGAGGATGATCTTTCTCTTTTTCATGCCCAGTGCGCGGAGTGTGCCGATCTGAGTTCTCTGGCGGGCGATCATGCGGTTCATGGTGGTCATGATGACCAGAAGTGCGATCGCGATGAAAACGACCGGGAAAGTAACTGCAAACTGATCGTGCTGCTCAAGCTCATCAAGCATAACGGAAATTCCGGGAAGATCATTACGGTCACAGAAGACAGCGAAGTTTCCGTGAAGTGCTTCCGAGATCTCGCTTTCCAGACTCTTCACATCCTCTTGATCAGTGGTAAAGATCAATTCATTAAAGGGGATGCCCGATCCGATATCTGAAAGGTCGATGCCCTTCAGTGAGGAGAGACTCTCCAGAAGTCCTTCATACGGCATATAGATGACAGCGATATTCTTGACTACGATATCGAGGTCCTTATCTGCTTTGAGATACTGGTATTCCGGAGCAACCATAAGTCCGCCGATCTTTTTGGTAATGGAAAAGCCCTGGAAAGAGAAAGTAAAATCATCTCCTGGTTTCAGATCCCAGGCGTTTGCAAACGATTCGGAGATCCAGATCGACTCAGTGTCTTTCAGGTCAAAAGCATCCCCGCTAATGAAAAACGGTTTGGAAACCAGGTTTTCTTCCAGAATGAATACTTCCAGCTGCGCCTGATCATGGCTCTCTGCGGTAGCAGAGACATGGATGCGGCGTTCCGCCTCTTTAATATCAGAAAGCGCACGGATACTCGATAGGTTATCTTCGGTAAATCCTTCGCTGTAGATGAACCCGTCTGCGCAGTTCGTATCTTCCTGAAGGTCGGAGAGTTTCCTTCTCGCACTGATGTTACTTGCCTTCATGCAGGCGAAAAGCGATATAGCAAGAAATGCCAGAATAAACAGGGAGAGAAACTGCCCGAGGTTTCCCCGGATCTCCCGGAACATTTTTTTACAAAGCATTACCACTCCACCTCCCGAACAGAGACAGGAGATTCGTTGATACGGACCTCTCTGACTTTCCCGTTTTTCATGCGGATGACCTTGTCTGCACAGCGTGCGATATCCGCATTGTGAGTGACCAGGACGACGGTTTTCCCGCGTTTTCTGCATAGATCAGCGAGGAGCTCCAGAACGATTACGCCTGTTTCGGAGTCGAGTGCTCCAGTCGGTTCATCGCCAAGGATGATCTTCGGATCCTTGCAAAGAGCTCGGGCGATGGAGATGCGCTGTTGTTCACCGCCGGACATCTGAGAGGGAAACTTGTCCTTGTGGTCAGAAAGACCAACAGCTTCAAGCATCTCCATGGGGTCCCTTGCATCTTTGACGATATTCTTCACCAGAGCCACATTTTCAAGGGCAGTCAGTGAAGGCAGGAGGTTATAAAATTGGAAGATAAAGCCGATTGTTGTAGCGCGGTAATCGGAGAGCTGCTTATCGTTCATGGAGGACACTTGCTGTCCTGCTACGGTGACTGTTCCGGATGTAGGAGTGTCCATACCTCCGAGCATATTCAGGACAGTAGATTTTCCCGCGCCGGACTGTCCCAGAATGACGACGAACTCGCCTTCGTCAATGGTAAAATTGACGTCGTTATTGGCAAGCTGGATGCCCTCGCCCTCGCCATATTGTTTGACTACATTTTTGAATTCTACAATCGTCTTTCCCATATTCAGTCTCCTTAGATATATAGAAATAAGTGTTAGAGGTAAGCGATAGCTAACCAATGACATTCTACGCTTATCCCTGAAAATAGGTCAATAGAAAAATTGAGACAAACCTCAACTTTGTGAAAAGTGAATAAAACGAAGAGAGGTATTTTGTGAAAAATTGAGTAATGTCTCAACTTTTGTGGTAATGGCAGATGATTTGTGGTTTAATGAATCTGGGGACAAGGAAACTTGTATCAAGAGGTGTAGGATGGCAAAGAAGAAAGAAACAGAAAAAACTTCTATGGTGAGCCAGAAGACTCAAGACTCAGATATCCGGAAGGCCATGGCGGTTCCGAAGCAGAAACGCTCTATTGAGACCCGCCTTCGTATCCTTACGGTCGGTGGGGAACTGATCCTGAAAAAAGGCTACCATAATGTGACTGCTGATGAGATAGCGAAGGAAGCCGGAGTATCTACCGGTATCGTATATCACTATTTCCGCGATAAAAAGGATATCCTTATAACAGCTCTGGATATGACGGCAGAACATCTGTTAGATGATGTCAAGAAGTTTTACCATGAGGCGGAGACTGGGGAGAATGACCTGGATTTTGATGCTTTTGCCGAAAAGACCATGGACTATATCTTGGAGTACCATAGAAGAAACTGGGAAGTCCATGAAGAAATGGAAGCGTTGTATCACACAGATGCGGAAATTGCAGCGGTTTCAGATACATTCTGGCAGAAGTTTTATACGACGGTCGAAGAGATACTCATAGCCAAAGGAGCTCAGAAGGAGAACCTTTCCGAGAATATCCGCATGGCACTGAATTACTTTGAGTGTTACTGCCATACATATATGCATCCCATTAATGATGCACTCGATCAGGAATATATGCGAAGAAAAACGATGGCGATCATAAAGGATCTGCTCTTCGGAGAAAAGTAAAAATCCCCGTTGACATAATTCATATTCGGTCGTAAGATAACGGTGTTACGTAACGGCGTTATCTAATAACGCGCTTTGATGAGGCAAAACATGAAAAACGACAGAGAGACAAGAGAAAAACTGCTTTCCTGCGCGAAGAAAGAATTTATGGAGAAGGGCTTTCAGAACGCATCCTTAAGGCAGATCTGCAGTCAGGCGGGTGTAACGACCGGCGCGGTCTATTTCTTCTTCAAGGACAAGGAAGGCCTGTTCGCAGCACTGGTGGACGATGTCTATCAGAATGTCATGCAGACGCTTGCACATCACCTTGCTGAGGATTCGGAAGAAGACCTGGCAACGTATGTCCATATGCCCGGCGATCACGATCCGTTTGTTGAAGAGCTGATTCATGCTCTTTACCAGAACCATGATGCAGTTGTTCTTCTTATCTCTAAGTCTACCGGCTCGAAATACGAACATGCCGTAGAGGACATCATCTCGATTATTGAGAGTCAGTTTGGTGCTGTGGCGGAAGAATACGGAAAATCCGTTCCCGGCAAGCAGACAAACCGCGCGATGGTCCACTGGCTGTCGCATCTTTCGGTCATGACTTTCGTTCATCTTCTGACTCATGTCAAGGATGAAAAGAAAGCCCTGCGATTCATGAAACCGGCGATGGAACACCTCATCATCGGATGGACGAACTTTATTCTCGAAGATAAAGAGTAATAATGCAGGTTCTTTTCGAAAAGCACTTTTATAACATGCGGTTAGCAGTATCTAACCTCAGAAGGAGAAGGGAAAATGTATCTTACAATCAAAGATGTGAAGAAAAGCTATGGTGAGAACGGAAGCTATATTGAAGTGTTAAAAGGAGTGAGCACGGAAGTCGAAAAAGGCCAGATGTGCGTAATTCAAGGGACCAGCGGATCCGGTAAATCGACGCTTCTGAACTGTATCGGAGGGCTGGATACCATGGATTCCGGCTCTGTACAGGTAGAAGGAAAGGAGATCTTCGGGTTAAAGCCTGCACAGCTTTCCGACTACAGAAGAGATAATCTGGGATTTGTATTTCAGTTTTATAATCTGGTACCGAATCTTACGGTCAGAGAAAACATCCAGATCTGCCAGCATATCGCTGAAGATCCGCTCGATATGGACGAACTGCTGGACACTCTGGGACTTACTGAGCATCAGAATAAGTTCCCTGCGCAGCTCAGTGGCGGTCAGCAGCAGCGATGTGCGATCGCCCGGGCTCTGATCAAGAATCCGAAGCTGCTTCTTTGCGATGAGCCGACCGGAGCGCTCGATTCGAAGACCTCTCGGGACATTCTTGTCCTTCTTGAAAAAGTAAATGCTAAGTATAACACCACGATGCTCATCGTTACCCACAATAACTCGATCAAGAATATGGTGCATAAAGTCATTTATCTAAAAGACGGACAGATCAAGAAGGATTATGAAAACGAAGTCAGGACACCTGCTTCTGAATTGGAGGATCTCTGATGAATCGTGTGTTAAATCGAAGATTATTAAGGGATCTCCGCGTCAATTTCGGAAGATACCTGGCATTATTATTCATGATCTTTCTCGGAATCTACCTTGTAGTCAGCATCGTCGGCTCTTCTGAAATGGTCATACAGGGAACGGAAAAATGGAAAGAAAAGAACCATGTCGAAGACGGCCAGTTCTCGGTATTTCTTCCCCTTTCCGATGATATGCAAAAAGAACTGTCTTCGGATGGAACTGAGATCGAGGGGATGTTCTCGGTCGATCTGAGAGTGAGTGACGGATCGGAACTCCGCGTGTTTTCTGAAAGAGAGAAGATCGATCTGATCATGCTTGATGAAGGAAGCCACCCTTCATCAGAGAACGAAGCCGTGATCGAAAAGGGCTATGCCCGTGTACACGATATCTCTCTGGGCGACAGCATAGTCGTGGAGGGAAGTGCTTTTACCGTCGTAGGCATCGGATCGGTTCCGGACTATGATCAGGTTCTGAGGACGTTTTCCACTCCTGCAGTTGATAGCGAGTCCTTCGGACTGATGTTTGTGACAAAGGCTAGTTATGACAGCCTGACCAGATCTCTTCCGAACAAAGTCCAGACATATACCTACGCTTATCGTCTGGGAAACTGTACTTCTGATGAACTGAAGGAAAAGATTCAGCACCTTACTTCATTTGTTGCTTATGATGATAACATCCGCATCGAGGCGGCTTCCGGCGATGTGATCATGGATAAGAAGGTGGGACTGGTTGCCGGCATAATCGTGCTGATGCTTTTTGCCTATGTCATCTCGGTATTTGTCGTACACCAGATCGAGCGTGAGCAGCCGGTCATCGGTGCACTCTATGCACTCGGTGTGAAGAAAAGGAATCTTCTTGTTCACTACGTGCTGCTGCCGACGATCACGGCCCTGATTGCAGGGATACTGGGAGCAGTTGTTGCATTTTCTCCTTTGGGGATCGGTGTAATGAGCTTTTCGACCTATGAGTATTTCTCTATCCCGGAATTTCCGGTTGTGTATCCGCTTTATCTGATCCTTTATGCAGTTGCGCTTCCGCCGGTGATCTGTGCTCTTGTCAACCTTTGGACAGTAAACCGGAGACTTTCCCGCACAGCGCTTTCACTTCTTCGCAATGAACAGTCGGCGGGAAGCTATAAGCAGGTAAAACTGAAGTGTAAGCGTTTCACTACGGCCTTCAGTATCCGGCAGCTCCTTCGCGAGCGCCGTTCGGCAATCACGATCATCGTCGGTATGGTCATCACGTTTATGGTCGTTGTATTAGGCATAAACACCTTTGTACTCTGCCGCGCGGTACGCGATAATAATACGGAAGATACGAAATATGAGTATATGTATTTATATAAATTCCCCGATGAAGTGGCACCGGAAGGCGGAGAGGCGACATTTGTAAAGACACTCTCTATTGACTGCCTGGGCTATACCCTTGACACGTCTGTGATCGGAATCGACGGTGAAAGCCGGTATTTTGATGCGAAGCCGGAAAAGGGCAAGAGCCGCTGTGTGGTGAACCGTTCTCTGGTACAGCGCTATGGCTACAAGGTCGGAGACAAGATCATATTGACGGACGGAGCCGAAGATATGGATTACTGCTTCACAATCACGGATATCAGTGAATACTCTGTCGGTTTTACGATCTTTATGGATATAGACAGCATGCGAGATCTGTTCGGAGAGAAAGAGGGATACTTCAATGTGGTCTATTCGGACACGGAGCTTCCGATTGATGAGGCGAAACTGTATTCGATAACTACGAAAGAAGATATCAAGAGGAGCTCTTCGGTCTTCATTGATACGATGATGCCGCTGACGGTTACACTGCTTAGTGCCGGTGCCGTGATCTTCATGGTCGTTATGTATCTGATGCTGGCGGTCATGATTGACCGTTCCGCGATGGGTATCTCGCTTATCAAGATCTTCGGATACCGTCCCGGCGAGATCCGTAAACTCTACTTAAACGGCAATACGTTTGTCGTGATCGTTGGCGGAATTCTGGCGTTCCCGCTGGCGAAGAAGATCATCGATACGATCTATCCGAGTTTTATTGCCAATGTGGCCTGCTCGATGAATCTGTCCTACCCGTGGTATCTGTATCTTATGATCGCTGCCTGCGTTCTCCTGATCTACTTTATGATCAGTACGGTTCTGGTAAGAAAAATCAAGAAGATCTCTCCGACGGAGATTCTTAAGAATCGAGAGTGACAGGTCTTTTTTATAAAAGCATATCCTCTATTGACAAATGCGTTAGCGTACATTAACCTTTTGGTGTTAGCGAAGGCTAACCACTCGGTTAAGCTTTATTTGCAGGGGGAGTCAAATATGGGACTTTTTAAGAAATTCATTAATCAGACAAGAAAGCCGGAGGGATTCCTCGGAAAAATGATGGTCAACGGCATGAATGGCGGTCACGCCAAGATGGCAGACTGGGGCATGTCGTATCTGCCGAGGTTCTCTCCGGAGGAAATCGTGGATATCGGATGCGGCGGAGGAAGAAATGCCGGAGAACTTGTGAAGAAATATACCAATTCCCATGTCATGGCAATTGATTATTCTGAAGTCTCTGTCAAAAAAGCGACGGCATATAACAAGTCCTGGATCGATAAGGGCAGAATGATGGTCACTCAGGGCGATGTTTCAAGACTCCGCATTCCTGCCGGGAAATTCGATCTGGCGACAGCCTTTGAGACGATTTACTTCTGGCCGGGATTGGCGCAATGCTTCTCTGAAGTATATAGAGTGCTGAAACCGGGAGGCAAGTTCCTGATCGTCAATGAATCTGACGGAACGGATGAGGCGAGTCTCAAGTATCAGAAGATCATTGACGGGATGCGCTGTTACACGGTATATGAGATCGAGTCGGCGCTGAAGGAAGCCGGTTTTTCAGATGTGCAGATAAACCATCACGACGAAAAGGCATGGATATCCGTAGTTGCTACTAAATAAATTTATACCGGAAATAGGAAGGCTGTCGCGAGACAGCCTTTTTCTTTTCCGTGATTCTATCAAATAAGGATCAGTGTGACAGATAATCCTCCGTAAGAAGCGTGACGTTTTTCCCGTGAAGAAGGATCAGACCTTCATCCTGCATACGTCCTAATTCGCGGCAGACAGATGCGCGCTCGGCGCAGACATAGGATGCGATCTGTTCTCTGGTGAAGTTCAGACGGAAGTGGTTACTGTCTCCGTTTTGTTTAGCCAGCTCGCGGAAGAAAAGCCAGAGTTTATCACGCAGTGTCTTCTGTGTGAGGATACGTATCTTGCGGTTTAGGCCGATATTTGTTGAAGCCAGGATCGAAGATATATTGCTGATGAATTTAATATAGTATGTATCTCCGTTTGGTGTCATAAGGATTCTCCGAAGCCCGAAGAAAAGCATGGTTACATCGCTGGAAGCTCTGAAGAAGATGAATGAATTTTTCTTCCCGGCTATACAGAAAGCCTGTCCGATCAGTTCGCCGCTGGATTCTCTTACGACGAGTTCTTCACGCCCGGAGGGAGTGATCTGAATCACGTCCACAATTCCGCCGAGGATCAGACCGCACTGTTCGATGTCGCTTCCCGGAGCATAGATATCCTGTCCTTTTTCATATCTTCGGATCGAATACCCGGCATGACGCATGATCATATATACCTCTTCCGGAGTGCAGTTATTAAAGAGGTCTGATTCTACCTCAAAAGCATCCAGTTTGATTTTTTTTGAAAAGTGTTGCACAGGTAACATCTTTCTTGAGAAATATTCGGTATAGTGTCATGGTTAGCGAAGGCTAACTCACATGAGACAATTATAGTCTTTCTAACGGATTTTGCAATATTTGGCGGGGTAAAAATGATTAAAATAGCAGTGTATGGGAAGGGCGGTATCGGTAAATCCACCACCACTTCCAATCTGGCGGCAGCATTAAGCCGTCACTATAAGGTAATGCAGATCGGCTGTGATCCGAAGGCCGACTCGACGAAGAATCTGATGGGTGGAAAGCCCATGACTACTGTTCTGGGGAAAATCAAGGAAAAGGGCGAAGACCTGGATCTCAGCGATCTTGTTCATGAAGGATATAACGGAGTCCTTTGTGTCGAATCCGGCGGACCTACCCCGGGTATCGGATGCGCGGGCTTAGGCATTATCTCCGCACTTCAGAAATTGGAAGAACTCGGTGCTTTTGAGAAATACGAACCGGACATTGTCCTTTATGACGTTCTCGGTGACGTTGTCTGTGGCGGATTCGCCATGCCGATCCGTGACGGATATGCCGAGCATATCTTTATCGTTACTTCCGGCGAGATGATGGCGCTCTTTGCTGCAGATAACATCAGCCGTGCCGTAGATAACTTCAAGGAGCGGGGTTACGCGCGTGTCCGCGGCCTTATCCTGAACGAGCGTCTCGTGGAAAATGAGACAGAGCTCGTGGACCGTTTTGCAAAAGAACATGATCTTGAGGTGATCTCCCATATTCACAGAAGTAAGTTTGTCCAGCTTGCAGAAAGTGAAGGGAAGACCGTTATTGAGAAATTCCCGGATTCTGATATCGCTAAAGATTACGAAGAACTGGCGCTGAAGATGGTCGCTCTCTGCGCTGAGAAAGATCTTTCGGAAGCGTCTGATACACCTTCGGATAAGATTCAGGCATGCCCGACGCTGAAGAGGTGCTGCGTATGAGATTTGAACCGAATCTTTGCTACTGCAATCCTGCGCATGGCGGTTGGGGCATCATCCGTGTAGCGGCCCTGATTCCGGGATCGTATCTCCTGTTTGTATGCCCATCTGCATGTTTCCGGCATGGCGCGCTGGGCGCGATCCAGCATCACTATAAGAACCGCCTTTCCTATATTTATATCGATCAGGAAGATATCGTTGATGGCTATGACCAGCTGATTATGGATGGTGCGGAAGAACTCCTCGAGAGAACAAAGGAAGATATTAAGCTCCTTTTTATCTACGTTTCCTGTCTGGATGATTTTATCGGAACTGACCTTGATAAGGTAGCGTCGACACTTGAAGCGCGCCATCCGGGGATCCTTTTCCGCGGTGGTCACATGAATCCTATCGCTTCAAGTACGAAGATGCCGCCGGCGGTTACTACATTTGATGCGATGCTGTCTGTGCTACCCGTGCACGACGAACTTGATAACGGAATCACGATCTGGGGAAACTTCGTAGGAATCCCGGATGAGTGTGAACTGATCCGTGTACTTGAAAAACACGGGCATCCGGTCCGTCAGATATCCTCCTGCCGGGATTTTGATGAATACGGGCAGATGTCCAGGTCGTCTCTGTCTCTGGTTTTTAAACCCTTTGCCAATTACGCGCTTTTCCGTCTTGAGAAAAGAACGCATGCTTCTCATATCGCAATGCCGGTCAGCTATGACCTGGATACGATCGAAGAAGAATACGAAGATCTGGCAAAAGCACTGGGGGAGAACATCCTTTCTGATCTTATTGCTGAGAGAAGCAGGACAGAAGATGTGATCGCAAAGGCAAGAGAAGAGGTCGGAGATATGGATGTTTTTGTCTCTGACAGTGCAACGGTCTTCCCGTGCAGCCTGGCTTGTGCGCTTCTGAAGTATGGATTCAATGTAACTCGTGTTTATCTGCAGGAAGTCGTCGGCCCGGATCAGGTGTATGCTGTAAAGCTTCAGAATGATTATCCGACAGTTCAGCTCATCCAGGCAGATCATCCGGATGCCGTAAACCGCTGTGAAGAAGATACCGAGGCACTTGCTGTCGGAGAAGAAGCAGCCTACCTGAGTCACGCGATCCATGTGGCGGATATTTCTTCGGATGAAGGCATGTTCGGCTATCACGGGATCAGGATCCTGATGGATGCGATGGCTAAGGCCGCTCGCGAGAAAGCAGATATACGTATGCTGATCGAGCAGTATGGAGGAATCGTCTGATGGAAAGAAAACATAAAGTCTGTATGTATCTTCCGCCGTTTGCGGGTGACTATTCCGGTGTCTGTTCTGCGCTTTTTGATCTTGGCGGTATGATCTGCATTCATGATGCAGCCGGTTGCACCGGAAACTATACACATTTTGATGAGCCGCGCTGGTATGGCAGCCATTCCATGGTGTTCTGCACCGGATTCAGAAAGGTAGATGCTGTTCTTGGCGATGATGAGAAACTGATCGGCAAGATTGTAAAAAATGCGCTTCTGTATCATCCGAAGTTTATAGCGATCGTCGGAAGTCCGGTCCCGAACGTCATCGGATTTGATTTTAAGGGCGTGGCAAGAGCGGTGGAGAATCGGACCGGTATACCGTGCTTCGGATTCGCGACGGCGGGGATCAAAGGTACGTATCTCGATGGAATTATGATGGCGTTCCGTGAACTTACCCGTTATTACAAAGAGAATCCGGAGAAGCGTGACCCATGGGGTAGCTCCGGTACGGTTGCGATCCCCGGAATCACACCCCTTGATATGGAACAGAGTGTATTCTCGACTCTTACAGAGAAGCTCAGAAACGATGGCATCGCGATCCTGAATGATAAAGATCAGTACGGAAGTCTTCTTTTCTACCAGTATCCGGAGAAGATATCTTTAAATCTGGTATGGAATCAGGCAGGGCTTGCAATTGCTGAAGAAATGAAGCGAAAGTACAGCACTCCGTATATCGTGAGATTTCCGATCGGTGAGGATCTCTATGATGAGTACCTCACATTGATTCGCAAGAGAAAGACAACTGTATTGGGAATGGAGACCGAGTTTGAGGATCTTGTGTCCTTTGAAGACTCTTATGGGAAGATCCTTCCGGTAAAAAGAAGCGGATCCCTGTTTGCTGATGCTGTCGTGGCCGGTTCCATCTCGAATTTCCTGAGAAAGCACGGTGTTCAGCTGAAGTGTTTCACTATCTCCGGGGAAGACCGTTTCGCCCAGTATCTTAAAGATGAAGACTCAATACTTGGAAAAGTGAATATGGAAGATGATCTTCTAATCGCAGATCCGCTTTTCCTGGAGCACGCCGAGCGTGCAAAAACTAAGATATGCCTTCCGCACTATGCGGTATCGAGCCGGGTGGGAAAAGATAAGACTTTTGATTATCTGGACCCGTCGTTATGGCTTGACCTTATTTCGTAAGTCCGATCGGAAGTTTTTATAAAACGAACGGCTTAAATATACAGTTATTTTCCACCCAAAAGCAAGGTGGATAGAAAGAGGGAATATGAAGAAAAAAGTATTAACCGTACTTATGTCTGTGGCTATTGCGCTTGCTGCGTTTACGGCCTGTGGCAAGAAAGATGAAAAGAAGGATGACACGACCACTACCACTACGGCAGAGACAACGGCCGAGTCCACTTCTGAAGAAAGCAGCAGCGAAACAGAGAGCACATCCTCTGAATCAGAGATAACTCCTGAATCGTCTGAAGAGAAGAATCCGTTTGGTGATCCGAACGGCACCCACAAGGTGACGGATCACTCCGGTGCAGAAGTAGAAGTACCGAATACGATCAAGCGTATCTGTGTAGGTTCCTTCTATCCGCTGGCGTCTGTTATCACAGAATACCTCGGTTCTGCTGAAAATATCGTAGGTATCCACCCGGTATCTATGAGTGCTGCAGAGAATGGTCTTCTCGGCCAGATCTATCCTGAGATCCTTAAGGCAGATACCGGCTGGATCTCCGGTGATGAGGTCAACCTCGAAGAGCTCCTGCTTCTCAAGCCGGACATTGTCATCGGTGTTGGTGAAGAGCAGGCAAAAGCGATCCGCGAGGCAGGCATCCCGGCACTGGCAACATCTGCGTCTGCCTGGAATTACGATATCATCGTTACCTATGAGCACTGGATCGATCTTCTCGATCAGGTATTTGGCGGCAGTGATTTTGCCAAGGCGGCAATGAGCAAGACAAATGAGATTCATGCAAATATTGTCGAGAAGACGAAGAATATTAAGGACGAAGATAAGGCACGCGTACTCGTACTCTTTAAGTATTCAGATGCAGCGATGGTTGCTTCCGGTGTGAATTTCTTCGGACAGTGGTGGTGTGAATCTGTCAATGCGTATAACGTTGCCAGCGAAGTAGACGGCGGATCGATCCTGAAGATCTCCATGGAGCAGGTATACCAGTGGAATCCGGATATCATTATCATCACGAATTTCTGCGGCACACAGCCGGAGGATCTTTATAACAACGCGATCGGAAATGATGACTGGAGCACCGTAAATGCGGTAAAGAACAAGAAGGTCTATAAGATGCCTCTGGGTCTTTACAGAAGTTACACACCGGGTGGAGATACTCCGGTTACCATGCAGTGGATGGCACAGACAATCTATCCGGAACTCTTCTCCGATATTGATATCCGTGAAGTTGCGAAGGCTTACTATAAGGAAATGTGCGGCTACGATCTTACGGATGCGCAGCTTGACATGATGTTCATTCCTTCCCGCGATGCGGCCAGAGGTCTCTAATAGATCGTAGGTGGGAATTTGAAGAAGAAAACAGAAATCTTATGGGTGATCGGTATTCTTGTGGCACTTGTGGCTTCCTTCATAGCGGCGCTGGTGATCGGAAGATACCAGATCCCGGTCAAAGACTGTGTCAAAGTCCTCCTTGGCATGAAGGTCGATGATCCGAATGTAAAAACCGTACTCTATAAGATCCGACTTCCGAGGTCGATCCTTGCGATTATTGCGGGAGCAGGTCTGGCAGTGGCCGGTGCGGCCTTTCAGAGCATGTTTTCGAACCCGCTGGCGACACCCGATACACTGGGCGTCGTCACGGGCGCTTCTTTCGGAGCGACACTCGGAATTATGTTCCATCTTCCTTCTCTGGGAATTCAGGGAACGGCATTCATCATGGGTCTTATCGCAGTCGGACTGGTGTATATGATCAGCCGGGTCAAAGGTGAGTCCACTCTGGTTATGCTGATCCTTTCCGGTATGGTGATCAGTTCGCTCTTCGAAGCATTGGTGTCTCTGATCAAGTATGTCGCCGATCCGCAGGATGTTCTTCCCGAGATCACATACTGGCTCATGGGAAGCCTGGCAGGCACCAGTTTCAAGAAACTCTATATCGGAACGATTCCGATGCTTATCGGTATCGTGATCCTTTTCTGCCTGAGATGGAAACTGAATGTCCTTTCATTGAATGATGATGAAGCAAAGGCAATGGGTATCAATCTCAAGCTTATGCGCGGACTGACCATCGTGTCCTCGACCATGATTACCGCTTCGGTAATCGCCATGTGCGGCAAGGTCGGCTGGATCGGTATTCTGATTCCGCATATCTCACGTATGATGTTCGGAAATAACAACAAATATGTTATTCCTGCCAGCATCGGACTGGGTGCGACGTATCTGCTCCTCATAGATACCATCGCAAGATCCGCGACTGCGGCAGAACTGCCGATATCCATACTTACAGCAATTCTCGGAGCACCTGTATTTATCGTGCTCCTGCGTCGGACAGGAGGTGTGAAAACATGAATTTCGAAGTCGAACATGCATCTTTTGGTTATAGAAAAGAACCTGATATCCTTAAGGATATTCATTTCCAGATCGGAAAAGGTGAGATCCTTTCTATATTAGGTTCAAATGGTGTAGGTAAAACTACGCTTCTGAAGTGTACACTCGGTTTCCTGCCATGGAGATCAGGACAGACTCTGATCGACGGGAAGCCATGGGGTGAGTGGAAGAATCAGGATATCTGGAAAAGGATCGGCTATGTACCGCAGGCAAAAAGATCTGCGTTTTCCTATACGACGGAAGAGATGGTGCTGCTTGGCAGAAATGCCCATCTGGGACTTCTTTCCCAGCCAAGTAAGAAAGACTACGATCATGCGAAGGAGTGTCTCGAGATGGTCGGCATGAGCCGTCTGATCGGCAAGCTCTGTAATGAGATCTCCGGCGGTGAGTTGCAGATGGTCCTGATTGCCAGAGCACTGGCGACAGATCCGGAGCTTCTGATCCTCGATGAGCCGGAATCGAATCTTGACTTTAAAAACCAGTTGATCGTTATTCATACGATCCGGGATCTTTGTAGAGAACGGGGTATATCTTCCATAGTAAATACACATTATCCGGAACATGCGCTGGCGATCTCGCATAAGGCATTGATCCTAAATCGGGACGGCACGAATGCTTTCGGCAATGCTGAAGAAATCATCAATGAAGAGCGTTTGGCCAAGGCTTTTGACGTAGATGTGCGTATCCGTTCCTTCATGGTGGCAGAGAATACGCACACGTGTGTACTTCCAATCGATATCGTCAGGAAAAGCACCCGTGAACGCGGCGATGGCGAGATCCGTGTAGCTATGGAAGAAGATGAACAGGAGTCGTACCGGGATACCCGCAGAAAGCGGGTATCGAAGAAACAAACTATCAGGAAAGAGGTGAGCTGAAGATGAGTGTTTGTGAAATGAATGAGGAACTCCACTATACTGCGGAGAATAAAAATGCAGGATTCCTGGGACGTGTTCCATGCGTAGTCCAGCTGCCGTTTCAGGATTATCTGGACAGCATCTTCAAGAGCCGCGAAGAGTATAACATTGCGCTGGCCGAATTTGGGGTGGACTGGCTGAAGAATGTGTTTGAGACTTGCGACCCGGATGTGCTGATGGGCGCGGGAATCGAAGGTTTCGTTTCCGAACCGGAAATCGAGAAGAGAGGATACACCAGAGTGCATCCTGAACTTCTGGACAATCCGGACTTCCGGGATTTCAAAGATCCCAAAGGAATCTTCGATATCTATTCCTGTATTCCGCTGGTCATGGTTGTCGATAAGATGGCGGCAGCAGGAAGAGAGCTTCCGAAGAGCTTCGCTGATCTTCTTTCTCCGGAATATGCCCATTCGATCGTGTTTCCGGATGACGGGCACATGTTCGATGGGATCATTCTGACCTATGTTCACCAGGTGGCCGGTGATGAGGGAATAAAGCGACTTCGTGAAAATATCCACTCGATCGTTCATCCCTCGCAGATGATCAAGCCGGGCGGAGTGGAAGGAAAGCCCTTTATCTATGTGATGCCATGGATTTTCGGGACGATCAAAGCGCGTCAGGCATATATGGAACTGATCTGGTTTTCCGATGGCGCACCGATCCTTCCTGTTGTGGTTACCAGTAAGAATACGCCTTGCGCAGAATCAATGACCAAGGGCCTCTTTTCGAAAAAAGCAGGAGAGATCTTCAGAAATGACGGATTCTTCCCGAGTAATGTCACGGATGTAGATAACCGGCTTCCGGGGAAACTCCGTTTTGTCGGCTGGGATTATATCTATCGTGAAGAGCTTCCTGAAATCATTGCCCGCTGTAAATCACTGATATCCGGGGATGACCCGGACAGCGGGAACAAGTGAGTTGAGGAATGGAGACTAAGACATGAAACTTGTAACTTTCGCGGGTCCTCCTGCGACCGGGAAGACGACGGTCATGACCCGTATCGTAAAAGAACTGGAGAATTTTGGCAACCGCATCGGAGCATGCAAATTCGATTGCCTTCAGACAGAAGATGACAAACTATACGCTGCGTCCGGCATCCCTTCCATCAAGGGATTGTCGGCGGAGCTCTGTCCCGACCATTATTACATTACCAACATTCAGCTGGTATATGACTGGGGGCAAAAGGAAGGATTTGACTTCCTGTTTACAGAGAGTGCCGGGCTTTGTAACCGCTGCTCTCCGTATATTAAAAACGTACTGTCCGTATGTGTGATCGATCAGCTCTCCGGGATCCATGCCCCGAGGAAGATCGGACCGCTTCTGAAACTGGCGGATATTGTTCTGATTACCAAAGGGGACATCGTCTCTCAGGCGGAGCGCGAAGTTTTCTTAAGAAGAGTGGAGATCTCCAATCCCAGAGCGCGCATCTTCCACGTAAACGGATTGACCGGTCAGGGTATATCCGAAGTGGCAAACTCGATCCGGGAACTGGCGCAAGAGAGAAATATCGACAATGAGACACTTCGTTTCCCGATGCCGATGGCGCTTTGCTCCTATTGCCTGGGTGAAACAAAGATCGGTAAGGAATACCAGATCGGAAACGTCAAGCATATAAAGCTCTGAGAAAATCACAGTTAAACCCGAAAGGACATCTATCCATGATCAAGACAAATCTTAAGGATCTTCTGATCTCCTGCCCGTATATTTCATATTATCTCGATGATTTTGAGGAGGATTTTGATGAAGAGATTTCTTTTGAAGAAAACCTCCGAAAGTTTCCGGATTATTTCTTCGAACAGAGAAAAATGAGCCGGGAGGAAGTCGCAGAAGAATTCGAGACGTACATTCGAGCAGCACAGGAGAGGCTTCATCAGGAGATCAAGAGTGTAACATCTGTGACGATCCTTCCGGGACGCGGAAAGGACGGAACAAAGGAGATTTTTGATCCGATTGAGATCCGAAAGGGCGAAATGGTGGCGATCGTCGGTGAAACCGGAAGCGGAAAAAGCCGTCTTCTGGAAGATATTGAATGGCAGGCGATGGGGGATACCCCCACGGGCAGGACAGTTCTCATCGACGGGATGAAAAAGACCGAGTATCGAAGGAAAGGCGGACGCTCACGTGCAATCGCACAGCTTTCCCAGAATATGAATTTTGTTCTCGACATGAATGTCGGGGAATTCCTTACCATGCATGCTGAGTGTTTCCTTAGAAAAGAGGAGATCCCGGAGAAAGTTCAAAAGGTATATGATGTTGCCGTTTCTCTGGCAGGAGAGACTTTCTCCATGGATACAGCGGTCACAGCTTTAAGTGGGGGACAGTCACGTGCTCTGATGATCGCAGACTGTGCTTTTCTTTCCCGTGCACCGATCGTGCTGATCGACGAGATCGAAAACGCCGGC
Source organism: Clostridiales bacterium (assembly GCA_017519205.1). Taxonomy (GTDB): domain Bacteria; phylum Bacillota; class Clostridia; order Saccharofermentanales; family Saccharofermentanaceae; genus Scatonaster. The sequence continues at coordinate 18,831 of JAFWSW010000005.1, forward strand.
ATCGACAGAAGACGAGCCATGGATCTTCTGACTGGTAACGATAAGATCGTACTTATCGCGACGCATGACCCGATCCTCTCGCTTATGGCTCCGAAACGTATCACGATCCGAAACGGTGGTATTTCCAGCATTCTGCTTCGTGATGAGCAGGAAGAGGCTGTGCTTCTCCGTGCAGAGAAGATGGATCATGAACTGATGATCCTTCGGAATACGATCCGAAGAGGAGAGAGGATATCTATCTGACAGTTGGTTTCGACCGGTCTATAGTCGAAACAGTGAGTCTGTGATATAATCTGCTGGTTAGCGGAGGCTAACATTTGACGAGAGGTGGATTATGACTAAGATTCATTTCAGCGATACGTATATTACTGTCATGCCATCTTATGAGCAGACGAAGGAGCATAGCCACAGTATGCTTCATGTTTTTTTCGGGAAAGACACGCTGAAACTTGATGATACCTATGGCAGAATGATCATTCTTGAACAGAATGTCATTCATAAGCGTCCGGAAGGAGAGATATTCTTCTTCCTTTTTGTAGACCCGACATCACGTCTGGCGGAGGTTCTTAGAAAGGATTATCTGAAGGGCGAAAAGGTATTTTCCACTATGAATGTTTCGCTTTTGATCGAGTCTGCCTGTAAGGCCGGAGAAGAATGCTCCATAGAGAAAATAGAGAACTGTCTTACAGATCTTTTCGGAGAGGTACTTCATACCAGAAGAGAAGGGATAGACTCACGAGTTCTTCCGATCCTTGAGAATGCGGACAATTTCGAGTATCTGGATAAACATGTCAAAGACCTCGCACAGGAATTATTCTATTCCGAGAGTTATGTTGCCCATCTATTTAAGAAAGAAACAGGAGTCAACCTTAAAAACTATCTTCTTCTGCGGCGTTTCGAATATGTCTGGAAGAAGATCTCTTCCGGAGAGCAGATCACACAGGCAGTGATGGAAGCCGGTTTTTCATCCCCATCCCATTTTTCGGATACATGCCGTAAACTGACAGGTATCAGTGCTCTTGAAGTAATGAGATAAAAGTGCTGCCGAATTAAGCAGATTTTCAGAAGTTTGTTTTTATATGACACCTTATACTCAAAGAAAAAATGTGAGGTCGTACATATGAAGTTTATGTATTTTTTCGATACCAGACTCAAACGATATACCATGTATGGAAAGAGAATGCTGCATCCCGCAGAGTCAGGAAAGTATAAGGAAGGAATCAGTGCTGTCCGGCAGGATGATGTCAACATTTGGTTCTACACGAAAAACGGTGTAACGATTGCCATTGATTCAGGACATCTGGACCATAAGGGTGCAGCGGAAGCGGTCCGGAAACTCGGTATCGATCCGGATAGAATCAAGCATGTTCTCCTGACACATTCTGACGTAGATCACTGCGGCGGTGTAGATAAAAATGCGAAAAAGAACCTGTTCCCTAATGCTCAGCTTTATCTCGGGAAAGGAGAAGAGGTATATTTTGACGGAGCCTTCTGCCGAATGATAAAAGTCGGGATCCCACTTAAGAATCCAGTACGTTTATCTGCATATAACACTGTTACAAATGACGAGATATTGGACTTGCACGGCATTAGAGTCGAGGTGATCGAAGTTCCTGGGCATACATCAGGACATGTCTGTTATCTGGTGGATGACACAGTCCTTTTCAGCGGAGACTGTCTGGCTGTAAATGCCATGGGAGGATACAGTCTCTTTGAATTTTTCACACAGAATCCGACTCTCAACAAGAAGTCTCTTCAAATCCTCAAGACCAGGATCGAACACTCAAACGTGAAGGTAGTATGTACCGGTCATAGCGGAATATGGGATTATTCCCCGAAGATCTTTGCGCATATCGATGAGTCGGCCAAGAGTTCCTGGGGGAAACCATTTGATCCTACAGCGAGCAGAAGTATTCGGGGATAGACAAGGATCCTGTCATATAGAAATCCAGATCAATAAGTGATAATATGCTGGTTAGCAATTGCTAACCTAAAGCATGGGGGGATTTTATATGCCGAGTATACAGTCGAAGATGATCAGCGGTCTGTTTAAGACGATTGGTGTCAATAAAATGCTGGACAAACAGGGAGAGGATTTTGATAAACTGCTTGAAAAATATAAGCAGAAGCAGAAAAAACCGTTAAAAGTTCCCTATAAGAAAATGAAGAACTTCGATATTGTTACGAAGGATGTCTCCGGTACGACTTGTTATGTAGTCAGCAAAAAAGGCGCTGATCCGGATAGAGCGATTCTGTATCTGTTTGGCGGCGGTTATATTCTTCCGCCGGATCCGGGGGATATTATTCTATGCGGGCAAATGGCTGAAAACTGTAATGCCAAAGTATGGTTCCCGCTTTATCCGATGGCTCCTGAACATCGTCTGGTAGAAACCCTTGAAAGTTCGCTTGCTGTTTATAGTGATATTTTGAAAGAATATGATGCTTCTAGTGTGCGATTCTTTGGTATATCGTCCGGTGGAGGTCAGGCGATGTCACTTTGTGTATATATACGTCATGAGAATATAGATGTTCCGCTTCCTGAAAAACTTGTTCTTCAATCTCCAGGGCTTCAGGTTCCCCCGAGTGATGCGCAAAAAGAAGAAATGGCAAAGCGGAGTAAAAAAGATGTCATGATTCCTCCGCGTTTCTTTGATAGTATAGCGCCCATACTCGCCAAAGGAGATGAAGAGTATCTGTTAAGTCCGTTACTTTACGATCTAACCGGATTCCCGGAAACGGATATCTTCTATGGGACCAATGAAGTAATGATCGCATATCTGAAAGATTTCCAGGATGTGTGTAAGAAATACGGAGTAAAACTGAACACCCATATCGGTGAAGGGATGATGCACTGCTGGGGGGCGATGGAGTTTGTTCCGGAAGCCCGGGCGGTGAGACAGGAATACTTCCGCGCTTTGAAATAAAACAGCGATAACGGTTGACATAGCGCAAGTTGAATGATATAAATAAAGAGGTTAGCATATGCTAACTTGTCTTGGTCTATAATTCCTCTCCATATGCGCCGCTTTCCAATTCCCGGCGCGGGAGAGGAATTAGTATGTATGAAAGGAGCCTTGTTTTATGGCAAAACTAACAATTGAAAAAGTAATCGGCAGGGAGATCCTCGATTCGAGAGGAAATCCGACAGTAGAAGCAGAGATCTATCTCGCAGACGGTACTGTCGCAAGCGGTACAGCTCCAAGTGGTGCTTCTACCGGTGAATTTGAAGCTCTCGAGCTCAGAGACGGCGATAAGAGCCGTTATCTTGGAAAGGGCGTTCAGAAGGCCGTAAATAATATCAATACAACTATTAATGATGCAATCAAGGGCCTGGATGCTTCTGACACATATGCAGTGGATGCCGCGATGATCAAGGCGGACGGAACAAAAGATAAGTCCAATCTCGGTGCAAATGCTATTCTGGCTGTATCTATCGCTGCAGCAAGAGCCGCTTCCAAGTCTCTGGATATTCCGCTGTATCGCTTCCTTGGCGGCGCTGCAGGAAACCGTCTTCCGGTCCCGATGATGAACATTCTTAACGGCGGTGCTCATGCGACTAATACTGTAGATGTCCAGGAATTCATGATCATGCCGGTTGGCGCTCCAACATTTAAGGAAGCTCTCAGATGGTGTGCAGAAGTATTCCATGCTCTGGCGAAGATCCTGAAGGGCAAAGGTCTTGCTACCTCTGTTGGTGATGAGGGTGGCTTTGCTCCGAACCTTTCTTCCGATGAAGAAACCATCGAGACGATCCTTGAAGCAGTAAAGGCTGCAGGTTATGAGCCCGGCAAGGACTTCATGATCGCCATGGATGCTGCCTCCTCCGAGTGGAAGAGCGAGAAGGGCAAAGGCTTCTATAAGCAGCCGAAGTCCGGTAAAGAGTTCACTTCTGATGAACTGATCGCACACTGGGAGAATCTTGTAGATAAGTATCCGATCATTTCTATCGAGGATGGTCTGGATGAAGAAGACTGGGAAGGCTGGGTCGAGATGACCAAACAGCTGGGCGGCAAGGTTCAGCTGGTTGGCGACGACCTGTTCGTCACCAATACTGAGAGACTGAAAAAGGGTATCGAGCTCGGCGCGGGCAACTCCATCCTCATCAAACTCAATCAGATCGGATCTGTATCCGAAACTCTCGAAGCAATCAAGATGGCTCATAATGCGGGATATACCGCAATTTCCTCCCACCGTTCCGGTGAGACTGCGGATACCACGATCGCGGATCTGGCCGTAGCTCTGAATACCTGCCAGATCAAGACCGGTGCACCGAGCCGTTCCGAGCGTGTGGCGAAGTATAATCAGCTTCTACGCATCGAGGAGATGCTCGGAGAGTCTGCAGTATACCCGAAGATGGATGCATTCCACGTAAAGAAGTAAAACCTTCCTTTCGAAATATCTAACGCAAGGACTGCCCTGCCTGTGATTATGTCACGGACAGGGCAGTTCAGTTTTGGCCTTTGTCTGTTTTTTCTTGGAAATGTTAATTCCCTCCCTGTGCCCATTCCAGAAAGACACTTGTGGGAGGGAATTTTGAATTAAGACATGAGTTAGCGTATGCTAACTATCTCTTTATACCATCGAGAAATGTTTTTGTCAATCAATTATTCGAAAGAATAATATTATTGAGAACACCTTCGAGGTATTCCTGTTTGCCGGATACAGGATTTGCCGGAGCTTTCAGTTCGGAAGCTCTTGCTGCCAGTTCTTCGAGTGTGGAGTCGCCTGATCTGACCTTCTTTCCGAGATCTGAAGAGAAGGAGGAGTAACGCTCTTCGATATTCTTCTCCAGTCTTCCATCTTCGATCATTTCAGCAGCTTTCAGCAAACCATAGGCAAATGAATCCATTCCGAGGATAAATGCGTAGAACATATCCTCATAAGTGTTACTCGGACGACGGTTCTTGGAGTCGAAGTTGATGCCGACCGGAAGTCCGTCATTCTTCAGGATCTCATACATAGCAAGAGTTGTGTCATAGACATTGCTCGGGAAGCAGTCAGTATCCCAGCCGAGCATGATATCGCCCTGGTTAGCGTCGATCGATCCAAGCATATTGTTGATACGGCTGATTCGGAGTTCATGCTGGAAGGTGTGACCTGCAAGAGTTGCGTGGTTAGCTTCAATATTCATCATAAAGTCTTTGTCCAGACCATATTCCTTAAGGAATCCGATTGCCGTAGCTGCATCAAAGTCGTACTGATGCTTCATCGGCTCCTTTGGCTTAGGTTCGATCAGGAAGGTTCCGGTAAAGCCGATCTTTCTTCCGTAATCTTTTGCCATCTTCATCAGGTTGGCGATATTCTCCTGCTCAAACTTAACTTTGGTATTGAGAAGAGTTTCATAGCCTTCTCTGCCGCCCCAGAATACATATCCGCGTCCACCGAGCTTTACAGTGAGCTCAATGGCTTTTTTTACTTGAGCTGCGGCAAAGCAATATACATCGAGGTCATTTGTGCTTCCGGCACCGTTCATAAAACGAGGATTGCTGAACATGTTGGCTGTTCCCCAGAGACATTTAATGTCAGTACCGGCTGTCTTTTCGAGGATGTAATCTGTAATTTCATCCAGTCTTTTGTTGGTCTCATTGATGTCATCCGCTTCAGGAACGAGATCGACATCATGGAAGCAGTAGTACTTAATGCCGAGCTTCTTCATAAACTCAATTCCTGCATCCACTTTTGCCTTGGCATGTTCCATTGTACCCTCTGATTCAGCACCAAAACGCTTGTCTGCTGTACCTCGTCCGAACATGTCAACACCATTGGCGCAGAGATTGTGCCACCATGCCATAGCAAACGGGAGCTGTTCGCTCATTTTCTTTCCGAGAACGACTCTGTCCGGATCGTAATACTTAAATGCCATCGGGTTTTTGCTGTTGGGTCCCTCATACTTGATCTGAGGGATTCCTGCAAAGATTTCACTCATAGTGATACCTCCATTCAATAATACTTGATTTGCGCAAGAAAGTTAGCACTTGCTAACTATAATCTTATCGAGTTCACAAGCTTCCGTCAACAATATTCTTTAAGAAGAGAGTGATTGTTGTGATATAATAGGTTAGCAAAAGCTAACTGATGTTTTGGAGGATAATATGAAACCTGATTATAAAAACTGGATGCCAAAGGGTATGGTACTTGGATTTGCGTCAGCAGCACTCGTGAGTGTATTGTTGCTGATTCTTTTCGGCTTTTCTCCAATACTCTCATCCGGTGTTTTAAAGACTGTTCTTACGATAATATTTTCCGTTGTCTCTATTCTGTTCATTTCCGTTACGATATGGATGTTTCTGATGTATCGTGCATTTTCCTATAACGGAAAGCGTCAGATGTCGAGGCAGATCATTGAAGGCATTGCACAATATGTGCATATACCGGATGGCGGATGTGGTCTTGATGTCGGCTGCGGAAGCGGAGCGCTGACAATTGCCTGTGCGAAAAGAAATCCGAGAGCGTTTATGGTCGGAGTAGACCGATGGGGAAAGGAGTATGCTTCATTTAATAAGAAGCTTTGTGAGAAAAATGCACTGGCGGAAGGTGTACCGAATGTATCTTTCAAGCAGGGAGATGCTGTGAAACTGGAGTATTCCAATGAATCTTTTGATGTTGTTACAAGCAATTATGTATATCATAATATCCCACTAAAGGATAGGCAGGGCATCCTTCTGGAAACCTTACGAACTCTGAAAAAAGGCGGAACATTTGCGATCCACGATATAATGTCCCAAAGCAAATACGGAGATATGGAAGCCTTTGCCAGAAAACTCCGCTCGATGGGATATGAGAGCGTGGAACTGATCGACACAACAAAAGGTAAATTCATGTCTCCATCTGAGGCATCCTGGATGGGCCTTTCAGGATCAAAGCTCCTTTTTGGAAAAAAGTAAAAGATTAACGAAAAAAAGTGTTGACAACAATTAGCGAACGGTGTACTCTAACTACGGTTAGCAAACACTGTTCGCTAAATTTGTTTTGATCCTCTGGAAAGGAAAAATAATGGTTCGCGATAAGAAGGGACATCACGATCTGATCATGAAAGCGGCGTATGAAGAATTTCGTGCGCACGGTTTTATGGATGCTTCTATGCGCAGGATCGCTTCTGCTGCCGGTATGAGTGCATCTGGTCTTTACAAACATTTTGAGAGTAAAGAGGAGATGTTCTCCGCACTGGTCGATCCCGCTATTGATGGAATGATGACTCTTTATAATGATCTGGCAAAAATGGAGAATGAAGTGCTGAACCTTCCCGAAACAACGCGCGCGTGGGAGGATTCTTCATCAACATCGATCATGCTGGATTATATCTATTCGCACCTTGACGCGTTTAAACTGATCATCTGTTCTTCGCAGGGGACAAGGTATGCCAACTTCGTCCATGATATTGCTCTTATGGAAGAAAAGAATACTCTCGAATATATAGCGACTGCAAAAAAGAATGGTTTTCAAGTCAATGAAATTTCGGATGAAGAATTGCACTTGCTGGTAACCATGAACATTGACGCAGTCGTTGCAGCAGTGGAACATGACTTTACCAGGGAACAGGCGAAGCATTATGCCAAGACTCTGGAGAAGTTCTTTGTTCCGGGATGGCGGGCGGTTCTGGGGATCTGAAACAAGAAGGAGCGACGAGGTCGCTTTTCTTTTTATAGGCGAGTTAGCGTACGCTAACTGCGAGGTGTTTACTAAACTATCTGTCCGGCGTTCCATCTGCCGGCAAAAAACACAAGGAGGGGTGAGTGATGGAAAAAAACACATCAGCGGCAAAACCAAGGTCGACAATCAGCTGGATCGTGGAGTTTGCCGGATCTAAGAAGAGTTACTATATCATAAGCGTGATCCTCGCGATCTTAAGTGTCGGATTCGGATTTCTTCCGTACATTTTTGTCGGGCGGATCGTAAAAGAACTGCTAAGCGGAACAGCGAGCGAAGCGTTCTGCTTCCGCCAGTGTATCTGGATCGCGATCGCGTGGACCTTGAACCGTATATGTCATACGGTTTCTACGGCACTTTCGCACCGAGCGACATTTGAAGTCCTTGGAAAGATCCGAAGAAGAATCACGAAGCATATGTCGAAAATGCCATTGGGTGATGTTCTGGATCAGTCTTCGGGAACCTACAAGAATATCATCATCGAACGTGTCGATTCCGTTGAAACAACCATGGCACATATCCTTCCGGAAGTCTCCTCGAATCTTCTGATTCCTATTCTGGTATTCGGATATATGCTTTCCATCAACTGGAAACTGGCGCTGCTTTCGTTGCTCTCGCTCCCGATCGGTGCAATCTTCTTCTGTTGCGAGTTTATCGGAGCAAACGAGAGTTTCCAGAACACGATCGATAAGACCAAAGCTTTGAATGATACAGCAGTTGAATACATCAACGGTATTGAAGTCATTAAGGCTTTCGGTAAAGCAAAGACTTCTTACGCAAAGTTCGTAACGGCAGCAAAAGAGGGTGCTGATTGTTTTATTGAGTGGATGCGCCGCTGTAATGTCTTCCAGAATATTGCCATGACCATGCTCCCGGCACAGCTTCTGTCACTTGTGCCGTTTGCAGGATGGTTTTACAGCAAAGGATGGGTCACCGGAAGTGATGCATTTATGCTGATTATCCTGGCGCTCGGTCTAGTTTCCCCATTTTTGATCATTGCCAATTACCTTGATGATCTGAAAAAATGCCAGGTCATCATCGGTGAAGCGACATCGATTATCGTTAAACCGGAACTTGTCCGTCCTGAAAAGAGCACAGAGATCCCGAAAGGAAATGACATTGAACTGAAAAATGTGCATTTCGCTTATAAGCAGGAAGAAGTGCTTCATGGGGTGAACCTGACGATCAAAGAAGGCACGGTCAATGCACTGGTCGGACCTTCCGGATCAGGAAAGTCCACGATCGCAAAACTTATTGCGTCCTTTTGGGATGTCGATGAAGGTGCGATCCTTCTCGGCGGAGTTGATATCAGAAAGATTCCGCTGGAAGAATATAACCGCAACATCGCCTATGTTTCTCAAGATAACTATCTGTTTGATGAAACCGTTATGGAGAATATTCGAATGGGTAACCCGAGTGCAACGGATGAGCAGGTGGTTGAGGCGGCGAAAAAGTGCGGTTGTCATGATTTCATCATGAAACTTGAACACGGTTACCGTACGGTTTGCGGCGGCGCCGGATCCCATCTTTCCGGCGGTGAACGCCAGAGAATCTCGATTGCAAGAGCAATGCTGAAAGACGCGCCTGTCGTAATACTGGATGAGGCGACAGCATATACTGATCCGGAAAACGAAGCGCTGGTACAGAGAAGCGTAGCAAAACTGGTCGCGGGAAAAACTCTGATAGTTATTGCACACCGCCTCTCCACAATTGCATCAGCCGATAACATCATTCTGATCAATGAAGGAAGAGTGGAAGCCTGTGGTACTCAGGAAGAACTCCTCGCAGAAAGTCCGCTTTACCGTAATATGTGGGAAGCCCACAATCTTTCGAAGGAGGTGGTGTAAGGTGTTTTCTACACTGAAGAAATTCTTTGATTTTTGTAATGAAGAAGATCGTAAGAAACTGTATCTTGCCATCGTACTCAGCGTAGTCAAGGCGATCTTCGCAGCCCTTCGTATCTCTGCAGTCGCCGTATTTGCACAGGGTGTGATCGAAGATGATATGACCAATAACAGGATCCTCCTTTCTCTGGGGATCATGATCGTATCCGTGGTCGGACAGATCCTGATCGGATTGAAGACCACGATGCTGCAGACAGAGGCAGGTTATCACTCCTGTGCGCATAAGCGAATGGAGATTGCCGAGCACCTTCGTTATCTGCCGATGGGCTTCTTCAATCACAACAGCCTCGGATCAATCACAAACGTTACGACAAATGTTATGGAAGGCCTTTCCGATATCGCCACAAGAATCGTCATGGTCGTATCGCAGGGTATCCTGACTACCGCTGTGATCACTGCTTTCGTCTTTGCATTTGACTGGAGGATCGGTCTGATCCTTCTTGCAGGCATTATCGTGTTTGTTCTTTGGAATACCGTTATGCAGAAGAGCACAAAAGTCGTTGCTCCTCAGAAGCATGCTGCCGATGAGGCGATCGTTACCGCCGTTATCGAGTATGTACAGGGTATTGCCGAAGTTAAAAATTTCAATCTGACGGATAAGACGGCAAGAAAACTGGAAAACTCGATCGCAGGTAAGGTGAAGACAGACACGAAACTGGAATTTGCAGTTATGCCCGGTGTTTTCTTTCAGGGATTAACGACAAAACTCACAGGCGTGCTGATGTGTGTAGCATCTCTGCATTTCTACTTCGACGGAAGCATGTCACTTCTTTACTGCATCATGATGATGATCTCCGCATTTATGGTCTATGACAGCCTGGAGATCATGGGTATCTTCTCGGCACTGATCCGTAATGTTAATATCGCCGTTACAAAAGCCAAAGAGATCATGGATATGCCGCCGATGGATATTGACGGTGAAGATATCACTCCGAAGGATCATACGATCGAAGTGAAGAACATCGGATTCTCTTATGAGAAAAAGAAGATCATCGACAATGTCTCCCTGAAGATTCCGGAAAAAACAACGACGGCTTTCGTCGGACCTTCCGGAGGCGGAAAGAGTACACTTTGTAATCTTCTGGCTCGCTTCTGGGATGTACAAGAGGGTGAAGTAAAGCTGGGCGGAAGAAACGTTAAGGACTACAGTTTTGACTCTCTGATGAGAAACTACAGCTTCGTATTCCAACGCGTATATCTCTTTGAGGATACGATCGCCAATAACATCCGATTCGGAAAACCGGAAGCGAGTATGGAAGAAGTGATCGCCGCTGCGAAAAAAGCACGCTGCCACGATTTTGTCATGATGCTCCCTGACGGATATGACACAATGATCGGTGAAGGCGGTGCAAGTCTTTCCGGTGGTGAAAAGCAGCGCATCTCGATCGCACGTGCGATTCTTAAGGATTCCCCGATCATTATTCTCGATGAGGCGACGGCGAACGTGGATCCGGAGAATGAGGCGGAGCTTACAGCTGCAATTGAAGAATTGACTCGTGAGAAAACGATCATTATGATCGCGCACCGTCTGAAGACCGTGCGTCACGCAGATCAGATCTTCGTCATCGACGACGGTAAAATCGCCCAGCATGGTACGCATGACGAACTTGTGAAGGAAGAAGGCATCTATAAGCAGTTCATTCTTGACCGAAAAGAAGCTGCTTCCTGGAAGATCACAGAATAAGAAAGAAACAGTTCAAAAACGCGCTATACAAGGGAAGGTGAAGGTGAAAAAACACCTTCCCGGGTATAGTACGCGAAAAAAACAGCAGAAAGGATATACGAAAATGTTTGTTGAAGTAAAGGATTTGAAAAAAGATTATGGCATTGGTGAGAACATCGTTCATGTGCTGAAGGGACTGAACTTCCAGCTCGAAAAAGGCGAGATCTGCACAGTTCTGGGACCGTCCGGCGCAGGTAAGTCGACACTTCTTAACCTGATCGGCGGCATCGATACTCTCACTTCCGGTGAGATCCGTATTAACGGGAAGAAGATCGAGCTGGATGACAAGGACGGACTTCTCGAATACAGAAGAGATCACCTGGGGTTTGTGTTCCAGTTTTATAACCTTATTCCGGATCTTACCGTTAAAGAGAATATTGAAGTATGTGGGTTCCTGGGAAAAAAGTCGCTGGACATCCAAAAACTTCTTAAAGATCTGGGTTTGAAAGAACACCAGAATAAGTACCCGAGACAGCTATCCGGCGGACAGCAGCAGAGAACCTCGATCGGAAGAGCCCTGATCAAAGCGCCGACACTCCTTCTTTGTGACGAGCCGACCGGAGCGCTTGATTATGATACATCCAAGGAAATATTGGAACTCATTGAAAATGTTAACAAAGAGTATAACACTACCATTCTCATCGTAACGCATAACGAAGCGATCAGCCGGATGTCTGACCGTATCATCCATCTTAAAGACGGTCGGATCACAAAAAACGAGATGAATCCGTCTAAGATTTCTGCAAAGAATCTGGCCTGGTAATCAGGGGAAGAGGTGTCATTATGAAAAATGTACTAAGGAAAAGACTTCCCCGATTCTTAAAAAGAAACCTTGGCATCTATGGTGGAATCGCGTTGTTTATTATTCTTGTGATAGCTCTGTCTGCCGCTTACGTGGTAGGTAATCAGGGTATTCGGGCGGCTTTCCATGATATGGAAGAAAACAACCGTTTGGAAGATGGATTCTTCGCTCTTTCTTCTCCGATGAATGAATCAGAACTTGCTGATCTTTTAGGAGATTCTCTCGAATTTGAATACCAGCCATATGCTGATCTCTTGTCATCGGATGAGTCAGAAGTGCGCGTGTTTAAAATGCGTGAATCTATTGATATTCCGTTTGTACTGGAAGGAAGCCTGCCGGACAGCGATAATGAGATCGCTCTGGATCGCCTTTATTGCGAAGCCCATGACCTTGATCTCGGAGACAAGATCCTGGTCGGATCTGAGGATATGGAAGTTTCCGGCATTATCGGTCTTCCCGAGTATATCGTCAGTTTCAAGGAATTGGGAGATCTTCTGGCAGATCGTGAAGTCTTCGGTGTTTCGATCGTCAGCGACGGATTCTTCTCTACTCTCGATGAAGAGAAGATGACCTATCAGTATGCTTATAAGTTTAAAAACGAGCTTACCAGGGAAGAGGTCAATCAGGAAAACAGAGATATCATTAAGAAGCTGGGCGACAAAGGTGTACTTTCCAATTTCTGCGCTATCGGAGATAACAACCGAGTCAATAACATGATCTCCAAAATGGAACTGAACATCAATATGGCCACATATTTCATGGTCCTTGCCATGGTGATCGTCGCTTTCCTCTTTGCACTTGTGTCGGTGCATACATTCGAGGATGAGTGTTCGTTTGTCGGTGTCCTGATTGCTACAGGTTATAAGAAAAAGACTATCCTTCGTCATTATCTGACGATCCCTGTACTGGTTACACTGATTTCTACGGGTATCGGTATGGCGCTGGCTTTGTCTTTCGTATATAAGCTTCCGACACAGAGTGTTTACGACTATTATGTTTGTCCGAAAATGCTCTATACGATCGATCCTGTCAGAGTTGCTTTCATGATCGGATTCCCGATCCTTGCAGTGATTCTGATCAACCTGATCGTATTCGGCAGAAAACTCAATCTTACACCGCTTCGCCTGATTCGCAGAGACACGAAAAAAGAAAAGCGCGTCAAGAATGCCCATGAGATGAAAAACCTCGGATTCCTCAACCGTTTCCGTGTCCGTACGGTCGTTCGAAGCAAGGGACAGTATATTTCCCTGATCATCGGTGTTTTCCTTGCAGGCCTTCTTTGTATGTTCGGTCTGGGCATGCGTTCCTCCTTCGATAAATATATCGACAGCCTTCCGGATTCGGCGGTATCTGAATATCAGTATGTTCTGAAAGCACCGCTTCCGGCTCCTTCGGTCCTGCCTTCCGATGTGGAAAAGGATACGATAAGCACCTACGAAACCGAGTATAACGGCAGAATGCTTCCGGTAAATGTTCTCGGTATCAGTAGTGATACGAAGTATTTGAAGGATTTCAACGTAGCTTCCCTTGGAGAGGATGAGATTATCATCTCTGATATTATGGCGGCGAAACTCGGTGTTCATAAAGGTGACACCATCGAACTCGATAATAAGCTGACACTTCATAAATGGAATGCCAAGATTGTGGAAGTTGCCGATTTTGAACTCGGAGTTTATGTATTTACATCCCAGGAAACGCTGAATACTTATCTTGAAAAAGAAGAAGGCTACTATAATACTGTTTTTGCCGACAGCGAGATTTCGGGAATCGATGAACGCTTTGTCTCCACAGTGGTGACAAAAGATAAGGTGGCGGACAGCGCCAAGCAGATGAAGACACTCATGGCATCTCTCATCGTGATGCTTACTGCAGTTGGCATTATCTGCTATGTTATCGTCATGTTCATGTTAACGAAGATGGTCATCGACAAAAATGCACTGAACATCTCGCTTCTGAAAGTATTCGGATACAGGAATAAAGAAGTTAATAAACTGTATCTTTCACAGACTCAGTGGATCATTATCCTTTCTGTGATCCTGTTCCTGCCGCTCCAGTATTTTCTCATCGGAAAGATCTGGCCCGGTATGCTCAACTCGATGAGCGGATTCTTCTACTTCCGTGTCACCCCGCTTGTCATGGCGATCATCGTCGTTCTTGGTACAGCGACCTGCCTGATCACCAATGCGATCCATGTCAAGCATGTGCGTAAGATCGATATGACCGAAGCACTGAAAAATAGAGAATAGCCCGAGAGTCCGATTTCGGACAGGACATACTAACCCCTCTTATTGAAAGGCCCCTTGAAATCTTCCTCTTTCATGGGGCCTGATCTTTTCTTCAGGTGTTTTTGGTACTTTTCTGCGGTTCTGTCATGGCGGCAATGGGATGTTTTAAACGCCTGTTTATCTGCTCAGGAATCTATGCCGCTATGTTCGGGATCTATTATTTAGGTGTCCATTACCATGTGTTGACGTTCATGGCCGGGATCATGGCGATCATGCTGCAGTTTGTCCCGTGCCTGATGCTTGCCTCCGGAATTATGCACGTCGGTCAGGCATGGGGATCCATCATTCCTTTGTACCAGAATATTGATTGCCTCGCTTTTGTCCATAAATCCATCCCCCATAGGCTTCAATAGCTCTTTGCACAAAACTGCGTTGCCATTATACCACTTGAAGTTAGATATCGCTAACACCCGGTTTGATGATCAGCTTAACTTCTGCATTTCCGAGAAGATGGACAGGGCGTGATTGGTTAACTGCTCAGGCGTGAGGCGCATGCCATCCCGGATCCATAGGATCAGCATCTGCCAAAGACCGCCTAGAGTGAAGTAATAGGCATACCGTGAGAATTCAGACACATCTGTAAGTTCCGGAGGGAGGTCGTCATGGACTTTTCGTCCTACGTGCTGGTAAAGAAGCTGATCCTGTTTTTCGCCCAGAAAGAATAAAAGGTTCTGCTTATTCAGAAGAGAGAGAAACTCACGGTTCCGGTTCCAGAACGTGAAGAACTGTAGAAAGCCTGATTTCGGGGTAAGTACAGTTTTATTCATTTCGTCTGCCATATCAGATAGCAGCGAGGCGCAGTAAGAATACAAGATATCGTCTTTAGAAGTGAAGTATCGGTAATAAGTACGTCGGTCATATCCGGCCTTCCCGGCAAGTTCTGATACGGTTATCTGAGAATACGGCTTGCTTTTCATCAGAAAAAGAAGCGCATCGATGTATGCCTGCTGTGCTTTGTTGGGAGAGCTTTCCATATCTTTACCTCGTTTTGTTATCTCACCGATTATATACCCCATGTCACAAATCTTTCTTTTTGTAGCGTTTTACGGAAATCCGTTGACAAGGATCAGGGAAAAGTATATCGTTTGTAACGAAATGTCGCAAGTGTGACATGCACCTGCGATATAATTTTTTAACACGCAGTTAGCAAAAGCTAACTGACAGAAAGGTTTTATGGAGAAGAAAAAAACAGGTTTTTCCAGGCTGCTTGAACTTGCCGGAAGAAAGAAAAGAAAACTGCTTGCGGCATGTGCACTCGCTGTTATATCGTCTGCGGCGAAACTGATTCCGTTTTTTACGGTGTATGGTGTGATAAAAGTGCTTTTGGAATCTTATAATGATGTGAGTGGAATGGACGGGAACAGGATCACGATGCTGTCGGCGATCACTCTCGGCGCAGCGCTGCTTTATGGAGTGTGTGCGTATGCTTCCTCGGCACTGTCACATACGGCTGCCTACGACATTATTTTTGAATTGCGCATTAAATTGATGGAAAAACTGGGCAGGATTCCGTCCGGATTTTTTACCGGTAAGACGCAGGGCGGGATAAAGAAGATCCTTTCAGATGATACGGAACAGGTTGAGATATTTGTCGCGCACCATTTGTGTGATATTGCTGCTGCCATTGCTACGCCGGTTTTCACGTTGGTTTACTTATTTGTTATGGATTGGCGGCTGTCTCTGATCACGCTGTTGCCGATCTTCATTTCGATCTTTTTGCTGGTCATGTGTCTGGTCAAGCCGGATAAGGCTGCGCTTCAAGTGGAAATGCATGACAGTCAGGAAGCAATGCAGGGAACGATCGTACAGTATATTCACGGGATGCCGGTAATTAAAGTTTTCAATCGATCGATAAGTGCTTTTCGAAAGTATGAATCGGATATAGATAGATTTGTCACGGCGGTAGATACCACCGCACGCGCCAATGCCTGGCCTATGTCTTTTTACTATGCTTTCTTCGGCGCTCAGCTTCTCTTTTTGCTTCCGGCCAGTGCCTATCTGATCCTTCGCGCGGACTCGTATATCGGCTATCTGCCGGTCGTGCTCCTGTTTCTCCTTGTTGGAACCGGGTTGAAAGAACCTATGGAGAATATGATGCAGATGGTGATCCTCTCCGGAAGAATAACGGAAGGCGTGAAGAGAATGGATGAGATCCTCTATGCTCCCGAAATGGAATACGGAAATGCGGATATGCCGAAGACTTTTGATTTGACGTTTGATCATGTTTCTTTCTCATATGAGGAAGGAATACAGGCTGTAAAAGAACTGTCCTGTCAGATAAAACAGGGGACTGTTACCGGCCTTGTCGGGCCGTCCGGCGGAGGAAAATCAACATTGGCAGGGCTTCTTCTCAGATTCTATGACCCGCAAAGCGGAGTTATCAAGATAGGAGATACGCCTCTTTCGGAGTTCCCGGCAGAAGTGTTGAGCCGGATGATTTCTTATGTGTTCCAGGAGAGTTTTATTTTCCATGATACGGTGGAGAATAATATACGGATGGGGAATAAAGAAGCAGATATGGAACAGGTGATCGAAGCTGCAAAAGCTGCCGAAATCCATGATGTGATAATGGCGCTGCCAAACGGGTATCAGAGTGTGCTTGGAGAAAAAGGAGTTTATCTCTCGGGAGGCGAACAGCAAAGACTGGCCATAGCCAGGGTATTCCTCCGTGATACGCCCATCGTTGTTCTGGATGAGGCGACGGCCTATGCGGATGCGGAGAACGAGGCAAAGATACAGAAAGCTTTTGCAAAACTGGCAGAGAATAAAACCGTGCTGATCATCGCACACCGCCTGAAGACGATCGAAAATGCGGATCGGATCCTGGTCATGAAGGAGGGCCGCCTCGTCGGGCAGGGACAGCATGATGAACTTCTTCTTTCGTGTACTGAATATAAAAATCTGGTGGATGCCAACGAACGGAGAAACTGCTGGAATATCAAGAGAATGGAGGCAAGAGTATGAGTGCTTTTCGAAAATGGTTCCATACTATGACGCTGGGGCAGACGAAGAAATATATGAAACTGCTGATCTGGTGTCTGTTTGACAGTTTTGTTGTTTCCATTCCGTATGCGGTGATGGTGATGGCAGTCTACGTGTTTCTCATTCCGGTGGATTCTCCCGGTACATCGCTTCCTGTTGACCGGGTATGGATCCTTCTGGGAATTCTGATCGCACAGTTTGTCGGGTATTTGTTCATCCGGAAAAAGTCCTATCTGGATTTCTGTATAGGATTTGCAGGCACAACGAAGACCTCCCGGATCGAAATGGGAGAACATCTTCGTAAACTGAGTATGGGGTTCTTTTCTTCAAGAGATGCCGGAGATCTGTCTACCGTACTTCTGAGAGATTATACCGAGATAGAAACATTTGCGCAGCAGATCCTGCCACAGGTAGCCACCATTCTGATCCGCTTTTCCATAGCGGTTGTGGTTCTTTCTGCATTCGATGTCAGAATGATGCTGGCCGTTTTTATTGTGATTCCTCTGGCACTTCCGTTTGCGGTCCTTTCTATGAAGAAGATGGAAAAAGAAGGCCTGCTTCTACAGACTTCCCAACAGCAGGCTTCTTCCGGCATTCTGGAATATGTCGGGGGAATACGCACGCTAAAAGCGTTTCATATGGCAGGAAATCATTTTGTGAGGCTGAAAAATACGCTTGATGAACAGCGGAAAGCGGCCATCGCCATCGAAACTCGGGCGGCAGCGCCGGTCAGCATGATCGGGCGTTTTGTTCTGAACTGTGGAATCGGCCTCGTGATGTTTGTCGGATCGATATTGCTGATGGCGGGAAAACTGGCAGTTTTCTATTATATTGCTTTTCTGCTTCTGACGCTTACCATCTATGATCCGGTGCTTTCGCTGTTTACTTTTATCGCGGATCTGACCCGTACGACTCGAAGCGGAAGACGGATCAGAGATCTTTTCGAGGAACTGCCATTGCCTGAAAAGAAAGGGGACAGGAAACCGGAAGGAACGGCAATCGAACTGAAGGATGTGTCATTCGGATATGGTGAAAAGGAAGTCCTGCATCACGTCGATCTTTCATTCCCGGAAAAAAGTGTAACGGCATTAGTCGGACCATCCGGATCAGGTAAGTCTACGATTACGAAGCTGATCGCGAGATTCTGGGATACAGATTCCGGAACTGTAACGATAGGCGGAGTTCCGGTGACAGACATCACGACAGAAGAACTTCTGGGAAATATCAGTATGGTCTTTCAGGATGTGTATCTTTTCCGGGATACCATAGAAGCCAACATACGCATGGGGAGAAGCTCGGCGACACGCGAGGAAGTAATAGAAGCAGCAAAAAAAGCAGCTTGTCATGAATTCATCATGGCACTGCCGGATGGCTATGACACCATGGTCGGAGAGGGCGGATCTACATTGTCCGGAGGCGAGAAACAGCGTATTTCTATTGCTCGGGCACTGCTTAAAGATGCCCCGGTCATCCTTCTGGATGAAGCTACGTCTTCGCTCGATCCTGAAAATGAAGTGATGATCCAGCATGCCATATCGGCACTGGTTGAAAATAAAACGGTTATCGTTATTGCGCACCGTCTTCAGTCTATCAGCAATGCTGATCAGATCGTTGTGCTGGATGAGGGGCGGATCGTAGAAAAAGGAAATCACGAATCGCTTCTGGAGAAAAAAGGAATCTATGCGAAGATGTGGAATGAACAGAATCAGGCTGGAAACTGGAGAATCAATGAATTAAAGAATACTTAAAACAAAGGCAAAGATTATTCGATTTAGAAACAGGTATACTATAGCTGTGTTTACGAAGTATCGTAGTGATGAATTCAGTTCATCTATTTAAGATGGTGGCAAATGCCATGTATGAGTTTATTCAACCACAGATCGGTTCGATGAAGAAACTGGCCAGTCATGGCTGGTTTGTGAGATTTTTGAAATTGACTATGCCGGTAAAATTCAAACATACACTCGGGCATGGCTGGGATGTGGAGTTCCCGAAGTGTCCGTCGGATACCTTTTCTATGACTACGCACAAGTGTATATACCATCAGATCTTTACTAAGTATGGAATGCCGGAGATGACGGCTGTTTTCTGCAGGGTGGATGACATTTTGTACAGCGAGCTTCCAAGAGCGAAGTTTACTTATACCGAGCAGATCGGCACCGGCGGCAGCATGTGCGATTATTCTTTTATAAAGCGATGAATCTGAAAAAATCATATTGACAAACAGTTAGCATAGGCTTACTATATAACCCGGTTATATAACTGGGTTATATTTGTGCACAGAGGTTTTGTATGAGAGACAAAGAAGCAACACGACTGCGGATTCTGGATGTAGGAAAGAAGACGTTTATTGAAAAGGGATACGAAGATGCCTATCTTCGGGATATAGCCAGAGAAGCGGGGGTGACTACCGGAGCGATTTACGGGCATTACAAAGATAAGGATGCTCTGTTTGTGGATCTGGTGAAACCGGTTCTTGATGGCCTGAAGAGTGAACTGTCTAAGATCCAGCAGAAGTATCAGGTGATTGACAATGAGCAGCTTAAGAAGGAGCCGATGATGCTTCTTCCGGCGGATCATGTCATTGACTTTGTATATGATCATTTGGATGAGGTTTCCCTGCTTTTGCAGTCCGCGGATAAGACATCACTTCGGAACTGGCAGGAAGACCTGTTTCGGGAAGGTGTGGCTGAGGCGGAAGCATACCAGCGCAAGTGGAAAGAAGCCGGAATCCTGAGCAACGATTTTGATTCTGAGTTTCTGTCGATTATCACGGCTTCCTATTTCAAAAATATCATCGAAGCGGTACAGAGAGGTTTTGACAGAAATAAGACCAAACAGTTTGTAAGGCTGCTTTCGGTCTATCATACAGGCGGCCTTCAGATGATGGCGGCTGCACAAAAAAGAAATAAGGAGATATAGTTATGCTGATTACGATTTTACTTTCACTAATGATGATGGCGGGACTTTTCCTGATGCTTTGGAGCGGCGTCGGGTTTATCCAGGACAAGAAATTTTTCTCTTCCGCTCCCAAAGAAGCCATTGAGGTGACACCTGACTATGTCCCGGAACGGTTTAAAGGACAGCACGTAGTGGGTTATGTTATGGCAGCGCTATCGCTGGTTCTAATGGGTGGTGCAGTCGTTCTGGGTGCATGGGACGGCATACATAACGATTACAGCTTCTGGCAGTTCTTCGTAAGATTTATGGTCATGCTGCTTATGCT
>JAFWSW010000006.1 GCA_017519205.1 Clostridiales bacterium
AAGGGGGAGATTTTTATGTTAGCAGTGAACTATTCAACAATTAGGAGTAAACTAAAGGATTATTGTGGATAGCCGCGATCCTGATGGGACTTTGCGGATGTGATTCCAAACCGAAGGAAGCAAAATGCGAGATCACCAGTATGCAGTTTGTAGATACGGTTAAGATCAATGGTGTTACTGCGAAGTACGAAGGGTATAAGATCGTCGAGGTCAAACTCGATGCCTATTCGATCGAGAAGTTCCCGACGGATGAGATCGAGGGTAAGGAGCTCCGCCAGATAGTATTCACATGGGTCGCAGGCGGCTGCTGTTTGTACAGGGGCGATGTCAAGGCGGATAATATCTGCGGCTACTGGCCGGAGAAGGCAACCAAGTATAAGGCTACGCAGATCTCTTTATATTTCCGTGTTGCCGGAGATGCAGAATTAAATGAACTGACATTCAAACTCGACGGTACGGTATTGGGAAATCCGGATTATCAGTTCGAATATACGCCGTCATAAGAGATTAAAACAGAGACTTCGGCCTCCTGTTTCATCGGAAGATGATGCGGGAGGCTTTTTTATTTCTTTTTCCGGTAAGCGCGTTACTTCCCATTACTCTTTTCCGTCTATATAATTGAGAGGGGAAGTCAGGAGCGTGTGCATGGAAGACAAAAGTATCATAGAACTATACTTTCAGCGTGATGAGAAGGCAATAAAGGAGAGCCAGAATAAGTACGGCTCCTATTGCCGGGCGATTGCCCATAATATCCTTCACTCCAAAGAAGACACCGAAGAGTGTGTCAATGACACATGGCTCCGTTCCTGGAACAGCATGCCGCCGGATAAGCCGAACCGTCTTTCTGTCTATTTCGGAAGGATCACCAGAAATCTGGCGATCGACCGCTATAGAAAAGAACGGTCCATGAAGCACGGTGGCGGACAGATCGCGATCTGTCTGGATGAGCTTTCCGAGTGTATCGGTGAAAGCACTCCGATCGAGGATACTGTCGCGCTTAAGGACCTGCTTTCCAAATTTCTTCTTTCTCTCCCGGAAAAGAACCGGCACATCTTCCTTTTCCGGTACTGGTACATGATGCCGGTCTCCGATATTGCGGATCACTACGAGATGACATCCGACGCAGTGAAGATGCTCCTTATGAGGACCCGCAAGAAACTGGAGGAATACCTTAAGAAAGAAGGGTCAGAGAAATGAAAAACGAAGATAAATTACTCGATGCGATCGGTATGATCGATGAAGAACTTATCCCTGAGATGCCGAAGGCGAAAGAAAGTGCAGCGCCGGTTAAGCATAAAAAGACCGGTAAGAGCAGAAAAGCATTCTGGATCGAGATCGGTATTGCAGCGGCAGCTGTGATCCTTGTGGTCGCTATCGCACTTCCGAAGGTGCTGTATAAAAAGAAGAATAGAGCCGTCAAAGCGGAAGCGGTATATCCCGAGATGGCCAAATGTCCGGAAGCGGTTTCTCCCGTTTTGCGAGGTGATGATTATGATCCTGATGCTTATCGCGAACAATATGAAAAGTGGTGGGCATCCCGCGAAGAATTCAGGAATCAGCCGGAAGGATACGCGGACGGATTTAAGAAATTCCTGGAGAAGAGTACGGGTACTTTTGCCGAGGAGGCAGAAGATAAAAACTTCGTATATTCCCCGCTGAGCCTGTATCTGTGCATGTGTATGGTTGCCGAGGCGGCCGACGGTAATACGAGGCAGGAGATCCTCGATCTTCTTGGTGTGTCGGATATCGAGACGCTCCGTACTGCTTCAAAAGCACTGTTCCTGGCAAACTATGTGGATGACGGCGCAGGAAAATGCCTGCTCGCCAATTCCATCTGGATGAGTGATCATTTCGAATATAAGAATGACACGGTAGAGAGGATCGCGACGGAATATCTCGCCTCAGTTTTCAGCGGAGATCCGGAAGATGAAAAGTATGTGGAAGAATTCAGAAACTGGCTCAACCGCCAGACAGACGGTCTTCTTACCGACTATGTGGATGATCTTGGTATGGATCCGAATCTGCTTCTGATGGTCGCCTCAACGATCAACTACAGTGGCAAGTGGGAAATGAGATTTCATGAGGATGAGACGAAGCCCGGAACATTCCATGCTCCGACCGGGGATGTCACCTGCGACTTCATGAATATGGAATATGAAAAATTCTACTGTTGCACCGGTGATGGCTATACAGCGATCGAACTTCCGGTCTCCGGCAATGGTAAGATGCGGCTGATCCTCCCGGATCAGGGGACATCTGTTCAGGAACTCATGAAAGAAGGAGACTTTATCGGTTTTCTGAATGACAATCACCCCCACAATGATCCATTCTATGAAGCCATGGTCGACCTGTCGCTTCCGAAGTTTGATGTATCGTATAAAAACGACATGATCGATGAACTCCGGAAACTCGGGATCAAAGATGCATTTGACGAAAATAGGGGAAACTTCGGATCGATCACGGATCAGGGACCGAATGATAAGATCTATGTTAAGCAGGTGGAACAGGATGTTCGTGTCATGATCGATGAAGAAGGTGTAAAAGGTGCCGCTATCACGATAGCAATGGCCGTTGCACAATGCGCTCCGTCAGACAAATACACCTTTGTATTCGACCGTCCTTTCATCTTCGAGGTATTCTCGGATACCGGCGCACCTCTTTTCGTCGGTGTGGTGAATGACCCGACGGCCTGATTGCGGCTTCTTTTCGGAAAGGAACTGAAGCAGGGGAGCTATCTCAACAATGGGATAGCTCCTTGTTTGCCATTGAGAGTGCTTTTCAATCAGAAGTGACCAATACATCAGTGCTTTTGGTCATTTTTCATTAGGTGGAAAGTTAAATGACTAATGAGGCCCTAGATTCCGCCCGAAAAGCACTATATTGGTCATATCGTTTGACACATCTCGCAAATTGTCAAACGAAACGACCAATTGCGGAGGAAAAGTGCTTTTGGAGCAGTTCTATTGGTCATGTGGGTGTGTTTGTATTGGAAAATGACCAACGGGATATTTCCATTGGACATTCCGGGACTATATTCGCTCAAAGTGTCAAACAGCTTCAATCATCGGTGATGTATAATAACCTATATACGATGTTTTAGAAGAATATCGACGAACAGGAGGCTTCTATGGCAGAACTGAAGTGCCCTCATTGCGGGAAAACATTTGAAGTAGATGATACCGCGGTCAACTCGATCGTTTCGCAGATCCGTGATCAGGAATTTGATAAGACGGTTTCCACCAGAGTCAAAGAGATGGAGAAGCACCTTTCCGAGGTCCATGAGGCGGAGATCGAGGCGCGTGAGAGTAGAATCCGCCTGAGCGTGCAGGAAGAGCATGACAAGGAGATCCAGAAACTTCAGGCGCAGGTCAGAAAGGCAGAAGAGAAAGCCGCGTCACTTCAGAGCGAGCTGAATTCTTTTGAAGATAAGAAGACCATCGCCGTGATGGAAGCAGTGAATAAGATCGAGACAGAGAAGAGAGATCTTGAGACGAAACTCACGAATGAGAAACGGGACCTCGAGACGAAGCTGACCAATGAGAAGCACGATCTGGAAAAAGCACTGGTCCAGGAAAAGGATACGAGAAAACTCCTGCTCGACCAGAAGGACGAGCAGATCGCATACTATAAAGATCTGAAGACGAGAATGTCGACGAAGATGGTCGGTGAGACGCTCGAGCAGCACTGCGAGATCCAGTTCAACCAGCTACGCGCGACGGCCTTCCAGAATGCGTATTTTGAAAAAGATAACGACGCCAGGACCGGAAGCAAAGGCGACTATATCTACCGCGAGACGGATGAGAATGGAGTGGAGCTTGTCTCCATCATGTTCGAGATGAAGAACGAGATGGATGAGACGGCGACCAAGCATAAGAATGAGGACTTCTTCAAGGAACTTGATAAGGACCGTAAGGAAAAGAACTGCGAGTATGCCGTTCTCGTATCACTTCTCGAAGCCGACAGTGAGCTCTATAACGCGGGTATCGTCGATGTATCCTACCGCTACGAGAAGATGTATGTCGTACGTCCGCAGTGCTTTATCCCGATCATTACGCTGCTTCGTAATGCCGCGAAGAACGCGCTGAAGTATAAGCAGGAACTGGCGGTCGTGAAGAATCAGGACATCGATATTTCCCACTTCGAAGAAAACCTCATGAAGTTCAAGGACGACTTCGGAAGAAACTATAATCTGGCGCATACGCACTTCGAGAAGGCAATCGAGGAGATCGACAAGACGATCCAGCATCTCGAAAAGGTCAAGAAAGAACTGCAGGGTTCCGACAACAATCTCCGTATCGCGAACAGGAAGGTTGAAGAAGTCGATGTTAAGAAGCTGACAAAAGGAAACCCGACCATGCAGGCCAGGTTTGAAGAAGCTCGTAAGAATAAAGAGATCTGATCCTTAATTCATGAGAAGGAGACACCAGTAGGTCGTGCCGGATACTGTGTAGTATCCCAGTCCCATCTTGGAATACTTCTCATTCAGCATGTTTTTCTTGTGACCATTAGAGGACATCCAGGAATTAAAGATCTCGGATACCGAGCTCTGGCCGCGGCCGGCATTTTCTGCTGCTGCGGAGTAGCTGCATCCCACTTCAATGAGAACACGCATACCTGGATCTCCGTTCGGACGGGTATGCTTGTATTCATCGTAGTTCTGCGACATCTCCTGCGCACGGATGCGGGCACCCTTGTTCATGTTGCTGTCTACAGAGAGAGCCGGAACGCCGGCCTCTGCACGCTTCTCGTTGATCAGGTTCATCAGGGTCTCCGCACCGGAACTGGAAGCTTCTCCCTTCGGCTTCGGAGCTTCGGTCTCCTTGGGAGCAGAAGTGGTTTCTGTCGCTTTTGTTTCCTTGGCGGTTGCTTTTGTCGTAGCGGAAGTAGGCTTCTTTGTAGCCTTGGTGGTTTCTTTTCCGCTTGCGGTCGTTTCAGCAGGAGTCGTCTCCGGCTGTATGAAATCGGCAGATCCTACGGATGTGCCGGGCTCTTCGGTCTCCGACTCCGAAGCACTCTCGGACGGCTCGGTTGCCGTTTCGGAAGTGGTATCCTCCGTTGCCGATTCCGAAGTGGGTTCGGTGGTCTCCGTTTCCGAAGCAGATGTGTCGGAAGCAGGTGTGGTCACATCGCTTTCTTTTTCCTTCTTAGCACAGGAAGAAAGTGCGAAAACGAATACAGTCATCAGAACAGCGATGGTGAATGCAAGAGATGTTTTTCCGGATGTTGATGTGTGTTTTTTCATGTGATCTGTTTTCCCGTGTAATAAGTTTGTGTGTCTATTATATAGGGTGGACTCTTTTCGTGCAAACAGTTTATTCTGATAAATGGTCTATTTCCTACCCTTTTTGCATAACGGCTTATGGTAAAATGAAAAAGATAAAGACGGACGGGGGGGAGAAAGTCTATGGAACTGTCATCCACACCGCGCGGCGAGCGCATCTATATCGGGTTCTTCGGCATGAGAAATGCCGGTAAATCCAGCGTGGTCAATGCATTTACCAATCAGAACATCGCTATCGTTTCCGATGTGAAAGGAACGACTACCGATCCCGTCTATAAGGCAATGGAACTTCTTCCGCTCGGACCTGTCATGATCGTGGATACGCCCGGTATGGACGATGAAGGCGATCTGGGCATGCTTCGTATCGAGAAGTGTAAGGAAGTCATGGCGAAGGTCGATATCGCGATCCTCGTCGTCGATGGCACCCTCGGTATGAATGACGGCGACCGCATGCTGAAGAAGATGTTCGAAGAGAGAAATCTCCCGTATATCACGGTATATAACAAGCTCGACCTGGTGCAGCAGCGTATCGGGAAGGGAAGAACGAAAGAGGTCGCTCAGGACAGCATCTGGGTGTCCGCGTCCGATAAGATCAATATCACTGACCTAAAAGAAATGGTCGCACATCTGGTCGTCGATCCGAGTAACGGAAGAAAGATTATCGCGGATCTGATCGAGCCCGGCGATATCGTCGTACTGGTCACTCCGATCGATGAGGCGGCTCCGAAGGGACGCTTGATCCTTCCACAGCAGCAGACGCTCCGCGATATCCTGGATACGGATGCGATCGGTATCGTGACACAGGTCCCGCAGATCCCGGATGTGCTTGCTTCTCTTTCAAAACCGCCGCGCCTCGTCGTCACCGACAGTCAGGCGTTTAAAGAAGTCAATGCACTCGTCCCCGAATCGATCCCGCTGACATCTTTCTCGATGCTTTTTGCGCGGTATAAGGGAGATCTGGGTGAGGCGATACTGTCCGCCAATTATCTTGAAAAACTCGAAGACGGTGCGAAGATCCTGATTTCAGAAGGATGCACACACCACCGTCAGTGCAATGATATCGGCACGGTGAAACTTCCGAAGATGATCGAGAAGACGACAGGCAAAGACTTCCACTTCGAGTGGAGCTCCGGTGATTCCTTCCCGGATGATCTGTCGACATTTGATCTGGTGATCCACTGCGGCGGCTGCATGCTGAATCCGCGTGAAATGATGCACCGCATCCGCATCTGTCAGAATGCAGGCGTGCCGATCACGAATTACGGAGTTATCCTTGCGAAGATGCAGGGTATCCTGCCGCGCGTTTCCGCGCCGCTTCTCGGGAATCACTGATTCAAAGAAAGAATTGAAAAGTATTAGGCTTCCTCAGCCATCTGCGCTTCGAGCTCCTGCGCTCTGGCCCGTCTTTCACGGATGGTCTTTTCGATCATCATGTCCTTGACCTTCATGAGACGGGTAGTCGCAGATCTTTCACTCTCATCGAGCTTCATGGTGATGTAACGGATCTTTTCCTCATAGTCCGGGATCATGACGTGCTCGAGAGCATTTACACGACGGCGTGTTTTCTCGATTTCGGAAGCCATGAGCTGACACTTTTTCTCGATCTCGGCAAGAGCGATCAGATCCGGCATGATGTCCGACAGTGCGAGGATCGCATCATCGAGATCGATCGGAGTGAAGGAGTAACCATAAGAATAGATATCTCCTTCGTCCGCGGTCTTGTACTGTGCTTTAAAGACAGGCACCTTGACGCTCATGACGTTCTTCTCGGATACTTCCAGAGACATGCTCTGCTTATGGTACATCATGGCAACGGCGATCGCCTGATTGGACATCAGGGATCTTGCGACGGACATATGCTGATTCGCAACTTCCAGCTTCGCCTCGACCTCTCTTCGGATACGCTTGTTCTCGCGTACGGCTTCGAGGAACTGACGCATGAGCTCATCACGCTTGTCTTTAAGAAGCTTGTGACCACGGCGTGCGGTAACAAGACGCTTCTTCAAGCGTGTGAGTTCCATTCTGGTTGGATTAACATTTGTCGTTGCCATTCTATGTCGTCCTTATTTCTCGTCGTAATACTTATCGAGGAGCTTATCGCTGATACGCTTGTGCTCCGATCTCGGGAGGATACGGAGAAGCTTCCAGCCGAGGTCCAGTGTCTCTTCTACGGAACGGTCCTGATTGAAGCCCTGGGATACGTATTCTTTTTCAAAAGCATCCGCAAACTTCGCATAGAGCTTATCCATGTCGGTCAGAGCGGCTTCACCCAGGATGACCATGAGTTCTTTTGCCTCTTTACCACGAGCGTAAGCAGAAAAGAGCTGGTTCATGGTGTTAGAGTGGTCCTCACGGGTCTTGCCTTCACCGATACCCTTATCCTTCAGACGGGACAGGGACGGGAGAACGTCAACCGGCGGCATGATGCCTTTTCTGTAGAGCTCACGGGAGAGGATGATCTGTCCCTCAGTGATATAACCGGTAAGGTCAGGGATCGGGTGGGTCTTATCGTCCTCAGGCATGGTCAGGATCGGGATCATGGTGATGGATCCGTTCTTGCCCTTCTGGCGGCCGGCTCTTTCGTACAGGGACGCAAGGTCGGTATACATGTAACCCGGATAACCACGGCGGCCCGGAACCTCTTTACGTGCGGCGGAAACCTCACGGAGAGCATCGGCGTAGTTCGTGATATCGGTGAGGATAACGAGTACGTGCATGTCGAGGTCAAAGGCCAGATACTCGGCAGCGGTCAGCGCCATACGCGGAGTCGCGATACGCTCGACGGCCGGGTCGTTCGCAAGGTTAATGAAAAGTACTGTACGGTCGATAGCACCTGTTTCCTTGAAGCTGTCCATGAAGAAGTTTGCTTCCTCGAAGGTGATACCGATAGCGGCGAATACTACGGCGAACTTCTCATCGGTTCCTCTTACCTTCGCCTGACGGGCGATCTGGGCAGCGAGGTTCGCATGCGGGAGACCGGATGCGGAGAAGATCGGGAGTTTCTGTCCACGAACCAGAGTGTTCAGACCATCGATGGCGGATACGCCGGTCTGGATAAACTCGTTCGGGAAGTTTCTGGCAGCCGGGTTCATCGGGAGACCGTTAACGTCAAGTCTCTTTTCCGGGATGATCTCCGGACCGTCATCGATCGGACGGCCGAGACCGTCAAATACACGGCCGAGCATGTCCTTACTTACCGGAAGCTCCATCTGCTTGCCGGAGAATCTTACTTTACTGTCTGCGAGGTTGATGCCGGCGCCGCTCTCGAAGAGCTGTACGAGGGCGTTCGTGCCGTCGATCTCGAGAACACGGCAGCGGCGCTTCTCGCCATTTGCCAGTTCGATTTCGCCAAGCTCGTTATAGCTGACGTCCGTGACACCACGGACCATCATCAAAGGACCGGCGACTTCACTTATGGTACGGTACTCTTTAGCCATATCTTAATCCTCCTTGTTCAGCAGCTCGGACAGTTCGAATGCCAGCTGCGCACCGATGGATACGTATTCGTTCTCCGCATCGTCCTCGGTGATGTATTTGAAACGTCCGATCTTCTCACGAACAGGGAGAGCGACCAGCGCTTCGATGTCGGCGCCCATCTCGAGAGCACCGGCGGATTTGTCGTAGTAGTCCAGGATCAGCTTCATCATGAAGTCCTGTTTCTTCAGCGAAGTATGAGTATCTACTTCGTGGAATGCCAGCTGATGCAGGAAGTCCTCACGGATGGATCTTGCCACTTCCATCTTCAGACGGTCTGTAGAGGAGAGAGCATCCATACCGACGAGCTTAACGATTTCTTCGAGCTCGGCTTCTTCCTGAAGGATGAGCATCATTCTCGCACGGTTGCTGTTCCACTCCGGAGAGACGTTCTCTTCGAACCAGGAAGCCAGGGAATCCGTATAGAGAGAATAACTTGTCAGCCAGTTGATGGCAGGGAAGTGACGCTTATAAGCAAGACCTGCATCCAGTCCCCAGAATACCTTAACGATACGGAGGGTCGCCTGGGATACCGGCTCGGAAATATCACCACCCGGAGGAGATACGGCGCCGATTGCGGAGAGGGAACCTTCAAGGCCTTCGGATCCGAGGACCGTTACACGGCCGGCACGCTCATAGAACTGCGCCAGACGGGAACCGAGGTAAGCCGGGTAACCTTCTTCACCGGGCATCTCTTCGAGACGTCCGGACATCTCACGGAGAGCCTCTGCCCAACGGGAAGTGGAGTCCGCCATGAGAGCGACGGAGTAGCCCATGTCACGGAAGTATTCGGCAATGGTGATACCTGTATAGATGGAAGCCTCACGAGCAGCAACCGGCATATCCGAGGTGTTCGCGATGAGTACGGTACGCTTCATCAAGCTCTCGCCGGTGTACGGGTCGATGAGTTCCGGGAACTCGTTAAGTACGTCGGTCATCTCGTTACCACGCTCACCGCAGCCGATGTACACGACGATGTCTGCCTGTGCCCATTTTGCCAGCTGGTGCTGGGTAACTGTCTTGCCGGAACCGAAAGGACCCGGGATCGCAGCAACACCACCCTTGGCGATCGGGAACATGCAGTCGATAACACGCTGACCGGTAACGAGCGGCATGGTCGGTGCGTGCTTCTTTACGTACGGGCGGCTTCTTCTTACCGGCCAGCGCTGATAGAGCATCAGGTCGATCTCTTCGCCCTTGTCGGTCTTCAGTTTTCCGACAGGCTGCTCGAGTTTATATTCGCCGCTGTTGATAGATACGATCGTACCGCTGGTAACTGTCGGCGGAACAAGGATCTTATGTTTTACTGTTTCGCTTTCCTGAACAAAGCCGATAGCGTCACCGCCGACTACTGTATCGCCGGCTTTCTTTTCCGCTTCGAATTTCCAGACTGCCTCACGGGAGAGGGAAGGAACCTCAATACCGCGGGAGAGGTTATTGCCGATCTTCTCCATGATGGATTCCAGAGGTCTCTGGATACCATCGAAGATACCGCCGATAAGTCCGGGCCCGAGTTCTACGGAGAGAGGAGCACCGGTGGACTCGACAGGCTCGCCGGCCTTAAGTCCCGCTGTTTCCTCGTATACCTGGATGGAAGCACGGTCGCCATGCATCTCGATGATCTCTCCGATCAATCGCTCATTACTTACACGAACAACGTCGAAAAGGTTGGCATCACGCATTCCTTCTGCAATTACCAGTGGTCCGGAGACCTTCACGATCGAACCTTTGCTCATTTTGCTTACTCCTTTTACTTCTAATTACTGTTCTTTTAAGATGTCCGAACCGACTGCCTTCTCCACGGATTTGGAGATGGCCTTCATGCCCATGCCTTCGTTTCCGGTAACACCCGGGATCGGAAGGATGACAGGAAGCGGACGGTCACTGTATTTATCGATTTCCGTTTCCAGCTGTTTTGCCAGTGACTCAGTGATGAGGATCACGGCATAGTCGCCCTCGGCCAGGTTGTGAAGGGTCGTGGCCGGGTTGTCCATACGGTCGAGAGGAAAAATGTCCAGACCGATGGAAGCGAAGCCGTAGATACTGTCTCTGTCACCCATGGCAGCGATCTTATTCATACAGCCTCCTTAGTCTTCCCGAGACGACCTCGAGCGGAAGGTTATTCTGCTTGGCCGCCAGGATGATCCTGATATTTCTGATCTCCGCCTCTTTGCCGAGATAGAAGCCGATGAGCGGCTCCGGTCCGAGAGGGGAATATTTCGTAGGAAGAAGAAGGGAGAGCATCTGATCGTCCACCCACTTTTCGAATTCCGCCGGGGAGGAGGACAAATATTTCGTCCCCGAACTGTAGGAAGTCGTTCCGAGGTAGGAAAGAAGCTCGTCCATTTTCTTTTCCGCACCGGCACAGGCGATGAGTTTCTCTTTGCTGATCGTCTTATTGCCAGACGACAGTGCTTTTTCAAGGAAAGCGCCGTCTTTGCCGGTCTTGATGGCACGGAATGCCGTCTTTATATTGCATGTTGCCGTATAGATTTCCATCTCTTCTTTGAGAAGGTCCACGCCGGAGGCTTCTGCCTCTTTCGTGATCTCATCGAGACACTTTCTGTCGATCAGGACATCTGCCATCTGGCCGTCACCGGTACGAACGAGAAGGTCATAGACTTCCTGTCCGAGCTCGGCAAAGGGTGCCGGCAGCTGATCAAAAGCGTGATTCTCGATGGATTCCTTCATGAGAGAAGGATCGATCGAAGAAGGTTTACAGAACTGTGCATCCACATCGAAATCCGAGAGCAGGCACTTGATGCCGGCCTTGAGATTGTGGAAGTCATTACGAAGGATAAGTACACGGAAGATCGTCGGATCCGGAGCGGATTTCTGCACCCACGCCCATGCACGTGCCAGTTCGAGATCTAGGATCTTTCCACTGTCTCTCGTATCGTCGGGCATCGTCCAGCCGCGCTCCTGCAGGATAGCCACTACCGCCTCATAAGAAGGTGCGGCCAGAAGCTTATCCATGTCACTCTTACGGAAGTAGTTCTTCTCGTAAACGTGTGCACCGGAAACGGCGTAGGCATATTTTGTAATACTGGCTCCCATTTACTGGTGATCCTTTCGTAGTTCTTATTTCTTCGCAAAAAGCACCCGGTTGACGGCGTCGCGGATGTCACTTTCGAGATCGTCCGCACGTGCTTCCAGTGTGCCGTTATATTCGCAGTCCCCGCAGATCAGGATGCATCCGACGTCAAAGTCACCGGACTTATCCGACAGCGTGATCGTCGAATTGGTCTTAGAAGACAGTTCCTTGAGAAAAGCATCGGTGATGCCGGCTCTATCCTGACTACTTACGATCAGGACACCGTCGTCGCCTTCGCTTGACCCGATGACGAAATCACGGATCATGGAAAGACGGTCTTCGGAAGGAAGATTTCTGATCCTCTTTTTCGCTTCTTCGACGATCTCGTCGATAAGCGCGACACGCTCAGACAGAAGACGGCGCTGCGACTTGGTGTTCTGCGTCGCCTGATTCTGCTTCGCCTGTGCATCGATGACCTTCTGGGCATCGGCGAGCATCTTCGCTTCTTCCTCTTTGGCCTGATCTTTCTTCTTTGCGATCAGTTTTTCCGCATCCTGCTCGGCTCTGGCCACACGGCCATCGGCGCTCTCACGGGCGTCTTTTAAGATCCGATCGATGATGGAATCTATTCCAGCCATATCTGCTCCTTAAATACTCACAACAGATGTTGTGTTTCTTACCACTTAATACCGTTGATGCTCATGACCATGAGGAGTGAGCTAACGAAGGAAAGAAGTGCGTACAGCTCAACAAGAGAAGCAGAAGTTACGGCTTTACCGGAATCCTGCGGACGCTTGGAGATGAGGTGTACACCGGTGAGAGCTACTCGAGCCTGAAGAAGCGCAGAAGCTAATCCGCCGAGAGCCATCGGGAGACAAGCGATCAGGAAGAGGCCGCCACGAGCAACGCCTGCTGCTGTATTCGGGATAACTTCTCCACCGAGAACGCCGATCTGTGTAAGGGAAAGGATGGTGATAACGAGTCCGTAGAGACCCTGGGAACCCGGAAGAAGCATCAGAACGAGAAGCTTACCGAATTTGCTCGAGTCTTCCGCGATGACCGGAGAAGCTGCCTCCGCCACCATACCTACGCCTTTGGACGATCCGAAACAGTTCATTGTAACGGCCAGTCCTGCTCCAAATAATGCAAGTAACATACCCCAGTTCATTTAATTGTCCTCCTTAATTTTGAAGTGTTTGGTGTTACCCGTGAACGGCGTGAACATCGTTCCGCCGCCGTCGTAGAACTTCGACAGGAATTCTACGTACTGTAATCTATTAACATGAACATAGGCGCCGAGAGCACTTATGCCCAGATTAATCGCATGGAAGAAGAGGAAAACCGGAATGAATACGCAGAGCTTTCCAATTCCCGAGAAGAAGAGTGTACCGATGGAGTTGGCCACCGATCCGACGATACCCGTAACGAGGCCGAGAGCCATGAGACGGGAATAAGACAGAAGATCACTGAAGTAACCGGTGACACCATATACGGCACCGAAACCTCCGATGAACTTGCCGATGATACCTTTCTTTCCGTAGCCGCCGCCGAGGAAGATGCATACACCGCCGGCGATCGCGGTCCACTTGCCGATCTCTGCGAGTGGGACGCTGTCGGAGATCGTGTAGGGAGTAAACTCACCGAGGATCATCGGGAGGATGATCATGACGATACCGGCAAAGGCTACGAACCATGGCGCTACCTCTGCAAAAGCACCCGCCGTCTCGCCGTTCTTGCACATTCTGTAGAACTTGGCGCCCAGGCCGAGGCAAATGTGGATAAAGCCGAGGCAGAAGCTTAAGATGAGAAGCTTCATCGGATCTTTACTCGGATCGAACCAGATCGGGTCGAGAGAAACTTTTCCGGAGAAGAAGCCCTTGGAGACCGATCCGACAACATCGCCGAAGAAACTGCCGTACATGAAGCCCCAGAAAGTGGTGGCCATGCCGCAGTAGAAGAATTTCATCATGTTCTTTTTGTTGTTGCCCTCCGGCTTTCTCTTCTTTAATACGAAGAGTGTACCGAGCATCAGCAGGATACCGTAGCCGGCATCGGAGAGCATCATACCGAAGAAGAAATAGTAGAAGAATGCCATTACCGGGTTCGGGTCGATATCGCCCCTGGTCGGTGCGCTGTAAGATTCTACGATATCTTCGACCGGAGATACGAATGCGCCGTTTTTAAACTTCGCCGGAACTTCCTCGTCCGGGAGCGGGTCACGGCTCTCGAAGACCAGCTCGAAATTGGAAGTCAGCACTTCCTCGACATGGGCACAGTCTTCTTCCGCGACGAATCCGTCGAGGATGAATGTCTTGCCGGAGAACAGAAGTCTTCCCAGCATTTCGTACTTATCCTGACGCATGATCATGTAGTCGGAAAGGAAATACAGATCATCCAGTTTATCGGCGTAGTCTTTTAACTTTTCACGGGATTCCTCGATATTGGCCGAGGCTTCCTTGATACGGTTTTTCAATCTGTTGATACGGACCTCCGGCGGGTGCTTGGTCGGATCCGACGGTGCCGTGAAGGACATGCGGCGAAGTGTCGCCATAACGTCCTCATAATCTTTCTTATGTACTATAAA
>JAFWSW010000066.1 GCA_017519205.1 Clostridiales bacterium
AAGGCGAAGATCGAGCTTTCCGGTGTAACTACTTCCAACATCAACCTGCCGTACATCACAGCAGATGCTACAGGCCCGAAGCACCTCGATATCACACTGACGCGTGCGAAGTTCGATGAACTGACATCCGACCTCGTTGAAGCAACAATGGAGCCGGTACGCCGTGCGATGTCCGATGCAAACATGACACCGAGCGATATCCAGAAGATCCTGCTCGTCGGCGGTTCCACACGTATCCCGGCTGTACAGGATGCTGTTAAGAATCACTTCGGCAAAGAGCCGTTCAAGGGCATCAACCCGGATGAGTGCGTAGCCATCGGTGCGGCTATCCAGGCTGCAGTTCTTACCGGTGATGTTAAGGGACTTCTCCTTCTCGACGTTACACCTCTTTCTCTCGGTATCGAGACAGAGGGCGGTGTATTCACCAAGATGATCGAGAGAAACACAACTATCCCGACAAAGAAGAGCCAGGTTTACTCCACAGCGGCAGACAATCAGTCCCAGGTAGACGTACACGTATTCCAGGGCGAGCGTGAGATCGCAAGATACAACAAGGAGCTCGGTAACTTCATTCTCGATGGTATCGCACCGGCACCGCGTGGTGTTCCGAAGATCGAAGTAACCTTCGATATCGATGCCAACGGTATCGTTAACGTTAGCGCGAAGGACCTTGGCACTAACCGTGAGCAGCACATTACGATCACTGCTTCTTCCAACATGAGTGAGGAAGATATCAACAAGGCGATCAAGGAAGCTGAGATGCACGCAGCTGAGGATAAGGCCCGTAAGGAAGAAGTCGAAGTAAAGAATAAGGCAGAGTCCTGTGTTTACCAGACAGAGAAGACCATGAAGGATCTCGACGATAAGATGGATCCTGCTGACAAAGCTTCTATCCAGGAGCCTCTCGACAGACTGAAGAAGGCTATCGAAGCTAACAATACAGAAGATATGAAGACGGAGACAGATAACGTCACCAATGCATTCTCCAAGGTCGCTGAGAAGATCTATGCTCAGGTACAGCCGGAGGGCGCACAGGGCCAGCCGAATCCACAGGACTTCACCGGATTTAACCCGGGTGCAGGTGCTGCACCGGACCAGGGCGCTGAAGGCGGCGATGGCTTCAAGAGTGCCGGCGGAGATTTCTGATTCCCGGCGAACAGAACTAACAGATAAGAGGCAGGGCTGTGCACGATATATCGCGCACAGCCTTATGCCGATAAAGGAGGAACAAGGCTTTGGCTGAACAAAAGCGAGATTATTATGAGATCCTTGGCGTAGACAAGAATGTTTCGGAGGACGAACTCAAAAAGGCATACCGTAAAATGGCCAAGCAGTATCACCCGGACCTCCATCCGGGCGATAAGGAAGCAGAAGCGAAGTTCAAGGAATGTAACGAAGCGTATGCGGTCCTTTCTGACGCAGAAAAGAGAAGAAACTACGATCAGTTCGGTCATGCCGGTGTCGACGGACAGGGATTCTCCGGATTCTCAGGTTCGGCAGTAGATCTCGGAGATATCTTCGGATCGTTCTTCGGCGGTGCTGTTGGCGGCGGCGGAAGAAGAAACAACGGCCCGGTAAGAGGTGCCGATCTGAAGTACAATATGTCGCTGGACTTCATGGACGCAGCCTTCGGTGTGGATAAGACGATCACCATTAATAAGGAAGATGTCTGCTCCGTTTGTAAGGGCAGCGGTGCTGCATCCGGTACGAAGCCGGAGACATGTCCGACCTGTAAGGGAAGCGGACGCATCCAGCAGCAGACGCAGACGCTCTTTGGTATGACGATGGTTACACGTGACTGCCCGGCTTGTTCCGGACGAGGAACGGTCATTAAGAATCCGTGCCCGAACTGTAGAGGCCGCGGACGTGCTGTTGTGAAGAAGGAACTGAAAGTCCATATTCCGGCAGGCGTCGATACAGGCGATATGCTCCCGATCTCGGGTGAAGGTGAGCCGGGTCTTCGCGGAGGCCCATACGGCACACTTTATATCCAGTTCCGTGTAAAACCGCATCCGATCCTGCAAAGACAGGGAAACAATACGTACTGCGAAGTACCGATCACATTCTCCCAGGCTGCACTTGGTGCGGACGTACAGGTCGTAACGATCGATGGCGAGCAGACGGTACATGTAAAAGAAGGTACACAGCCGGGTGATTCCCTGACACTGAAGGGAAAAGGTATTCCATATAAGAACAGAGCCGGCATGCGTGGTGATCACACCGTACGCTTCTCCGTTGAAGTTCCGACGAAGCTTACGGAAGACCAGAAAGCCAAGATCCGTGCATTTGATGCCACACTGACGGAGAAGAACTATGCCAAGCGCGGTTCCTTCTTCGATCGTGTGAAGAACATGTTCTCGTGATCGCTTAACGGGAAGAATTTGAGAAATAAAAAACTCCGGGATCATCTCCCGGAGTTTTTGTTTGTCATCATTTACGTATGCGGTTTATTCTTCGCCGTATGTTGTTTTACCAAAGTCGTAGCGGCGTGTCGTAAATACACTGTTAAAGAAGTTCTCGACGTATGTCGGAGTGATCTCCGGCTTTCTCTGTGTTCTTGCGATCTCCGCAGTATAGTCTTCCAGCATATAGACAGTGTAGTCAGTCAAGTTGCAGCTACGGAAGTTAACCATCGGTACGGCTTCTGCATATTCGATCGAAACCTTCTTGCCTTCCTTCTTGATGCGGACCTTTGCCATGGCTTCGACGTATGTTTCATTCCAAGGCATATTCGAAACGAAGTTACCGAGAGAGTAGAAGCAGGGAACTTCTCTTCCGTCTTCGGAAGTGATGATCTCGAGCGGCTGGATGACATGTGGGTGAGTACCGATGATCAGGTCAGCGCCTGCATCTGCCATCTTCTGGGCAAGATCCTTCTGGTACCAGGAAGGAGTTGTCTTATACTCTTCACCCCAGTGAGGGAATACGATAACGATATCTGCGACCTGTTTTGCTTTCTCGATGTCAGACTTAACAACATCCATGTTCAGAAGCTTGACCATGTATTTTGAATCAGCCGGAAGAGTAAATCCGTTCAGGTTCTGTGTGTAGTTGAGATAAGCAACCTTTACGCCTTTATACTCGCCCACGACGATATCATCATAATCTTCCTGGGAATCATACATACCGGTGAGAAGAAGATCGTTCTGACTCTGCCAGAAATCGATATCTTCCTGTGCAATATCGCGGCCCTTATCCCAGCTGTGATTCGTTGCATGGGTAACGACATTAAAGCCTGCGTTTACAACAGCTTCGCCGCACTCGATCGGAGCACCGAATACCGGGAAGTTGGTCCACTGGGACTGATCAGAAGTAATAACGACTTCCTGGTTGATGATCTTGATGTCCATATCCTTGATGTAATCTCTTATATTTGCGTAGATGTTATCGTAGTTATAGCTGCCGTCTTCCTGCTTGCCGGCATTGGTGATACTCAGGTGATAGAGGTTATCACCGACAGCAATAAGATCGACGTATTCGGTCTCGCCGGTAATGCCGTAATCCTTGCAGAGAGCGGCGTATTTCGGCTCATAGGTGAAAGATGCGAGAACATGCTGTCTTCTTGCAGCAACATCCAGCTGTCTGTCCCAGAAATCAGACTCGAGAGTATCAAGATCCAGTCCGAGACCGACGAGCTCATAGCGGTCATATACCGGAACAGGGCTCTGTGCGGCAGGAAGTTCCATCTCGTGTTCCTGGGAGATTTCCTGCGGAACGAGGGTTTCGATCGGGGCCGCGGCTTCAGTAATGACTGTCTGCTCGAAAGAACTGTAGGCGTCGTAATCAGAGGCTGCGGCAGCCTGGGTCTCAGAATGGGCCGGAGCCTGTGTCATTTTCTGCATGTTCCACTTGGAATGAAGGATGAGAAGAGTCGGGAAAGCCAGTACTACGAACATTACTGCAATTACTTTGAGGAGTCCGTTTCCTCTGGATCGAGAATGCCTGTTTTTCAAGATACTTTTGCCCCCTTTAATATCTTCTATCTAAAATTCTATAAATAAGTTTTAATATTTGCAACAGTATTTTTCGAGTTGTAAAATAAATGCAAAAAAAGATTTGTGAGCGTGAATGTTTTATGAAATGGGTAGAGATCGAAATCATTACGACCGAAGAAGCTTCTGAGGCCATCTGCGAGATGCTTTCTCAGCTGGGAGCGGATGGAATCGCCGTTTGTGATCCGCTGGAGATCAAAAGGATCATCGATGATCCGGACTCGCTGGCGTATGCTGACGACGGATTTGTCGATTCACTCGGATCGGATGTGAAGATCCATGCTTATTTCGCCGAGTTCGATGACGGGATCCGTCTCGGCGCGAAAGAGGAAGAATACGATAATCCCGAGGGTGTCGGAACGATCTACGGGAATATCGCTACAGGCTCTAAAACACTGGAAGATACGATCGCCCTTCTGGAAGAAAGACTTTCCGCAATCGGGGAATTCCTCCCGGTCGGAGACGGAAAGGTCACATATAAGTATGTCAAAGACGAGGACTGGGAAAATGAATGGAAGAAGGATTACCATGCATTTTCTGTTTCTCCTCGTGTGACGATCGCCCCATCCTGGGAAAAAGAATCCGTAAGTGAAACACCGGAGATGAAAGTCGTCTATCTGGACCCGGGTTCCGCCTTCGGAACAGGAACACATGAAACGACATCTATGTGTGCTGAATTCATCGATGAATATCTATCTTCGGAAGATTCGGTCCTCGATGTGGGCTGCGGTTCAGGCATACTGTCGATCATCGCAAGTAAGCTTGGAGCCAAATCCGTCGAGGCATGTGACATCGACAGACTGGCTGTGGATGTCGCCATTGAAAACTGCGAAGAGAACGGAGTGGAAGTGGACTGCTATACCGGCGAACTGAAGGATGCGAAGAAAGAGGGCTACAGCCTCATCATCGCCAATATCGTTGCCGAGATCATCGCAGGGATCGCACCGATGGTTCCGGAGAAGCTTCTTCCGGGAGGACACTTCATTACCAGCGGTATCATCGACCACAAAAAAGAGATCGCGCTCTCTGCATGCGAAGCCGCCGGCCTTAAGCTTATTGAAGAAAAACAGAAGGGCGACTGGCACGCATATTATTTTGAGAAGCAATAAGCCCTAAAATGCGTTAAACTAGAAGAAGCAATCGTTGCTGAAATTTAGCAAAGGATTCTTTGGAGAGGGGACTATGGCATATAAGATTCTCATCATTGACGATGACAGGGATATCCTTGTGATCATCTCGGATATGCTCTCGGGCTATGGTTATGAAGTTACGACCGCGGAATCCGCGGAAGAGGCGTTCGGCCTTCTGTCTTCCAATTCCTACCATCTCCTGCTTCTCGACATTAATCTTCCGGACAGCGACGGGTTTGAGATCTGTAAGCAGCTTCGTGAAGTATCGACCGTCCCGGTGATCTTTGCCAGTGCAAGAACTTCGGAGAGTGACCGCATCTCGGGCTATGAGACCGGCGGGGATGACTATCTTCCGAAGCCTTATTCCATGAAGGAACTCCTCGTGCATGTACAGGCACTGCTTAGAAGGACATATGGTTTTTCAACAGAAGAGAAGATCGTGACTTTCGGAGATATCTCCGTAAATATCACGGCGAGATCAGTTACGAAAAAGGGAGAGCCGGTAGCGCTATCGCTTCGGGAATTCGACCTTCTGGCATTTCTGTGTGAGCATAAGAACGAGGCCATGCCGAAGGATAAGATCTTAACGTCTGTGTGGGGTGCTTTTATGACATCGGAAGCATCGACACTGACCGTCCATATCCGCTGGCTACGTGAAAAACTCGAAGAGGACCCTGCGGATCCGAAGTTCATCAAGACTGTCTATAAAGTAGGCTATATGCTGGAGGTGCCGGAGAATGCGTAAACGTGTGCTCGGCATCTTTGCCGTTTTGATGGTTCTGATGATCCTTCTTTCCGTGATGCTCTATCTTGATTCGGGGAAAAGAGGAGATGAATCGGCAAGCGAAAACCTCGTCAGCATCAACGAGATCGATAAGCTTGTTCAGGAGGGGAACACGGAAACAGCTTCCGAAAAGATCTCCGAATTATCCGATGATATCCGGAAAAGCAATAGCGGAACGGGAAGAGATACCCGGATACTGATCGTCGGAGGGGCTGCCTTTGTATTCCTCTTAAGTGCCGGAATCTTCGTGTTTGTAACAGTGTTACGCCCACTTAAGAAGATTTCGAAGTACACAACCGAGATCGCCAAAGGCAACACCGATATCCCGCTGACCTATGATCGGGGCTCGGAGGTCGGAGAGTTCTCATGGGCGTTCGACAGCATGAGAAAAGAACTGAATAAAGCACGTGCTTCGGAAAAGGAAGCGATCGAGAATAATAAGACGGTCATCGCGACTTTGTCTCATGACATCAAGACACCGATCACCTCGATCCGTGCTTATGCGGAAGGACTTGAAGCGAACATGGACAGTACGCCGGAGAAGCGTGCGCAGTAT
Organism: Clostridiales bacterium; assembly: GCA_017519205.1. Classification (GTDB taxonomy): domain Bacteria; phylum Bacillota; class Clostridia; order Saccharofermentanales; family Saccharofermentanaceae; genus Scatonaster. The sequence goes on from JAFWSW010000066.1 coordinate 6,463, forward strand.
CTTCAGGTCATCATGAAAAAGAGCGATGAGGTAAGTAAAGTCACCGACGATCTTCTTCTGCACTCGCTTTCGGATATGAACCGGCTGAAAGTAGAGAAGAAGGAACTGGAGATCAGCGGCTTTGTCGGGAACGCGGTCAAGGATCTGGATCCGGACGGAAAAGAGATCACCTACGATTCCTGTGGCATCGAAGGACTTGTCAGCGCGGACCCGGGAAGGCTTCTGCAGTGCATCGAAAACCTTGTCACAAATGCCAGAAAATACGCGCCTGGACCGATCTCCGTAAGCCTTCTGAGAAAAGATCCATATATGTCTATATGTATAAAAGACAGCGGAAAAGGTATCCCGGATGAGGATATGCCGTTCATCTTCGATAAGTTTTATAGAGGACATAACAAAGGATCGCAGCAGGGATCCGGACTCGGACTTTATATCGTTAAGTATCTTATGACACAGATGGATGGGGATATCGTGCTTCAGAATACATCTGACGGACTTCTGGCGAAGCTGATGCTTCCACTTGAGAAAAAAGATTGATCATGGAGAAAGGTTAAGGACTTCTTAATATGTTTTCACGGATACTCTAAGTACAACGATACACATGGAAAACATTTGAGAAGGAAAAAGGAGACAAAAACACATGAGTCAGAACATTCTTACCGCACATGATCTCTGCAAGAGCTTCGCACATAACGGCGGGCAGGTGCATGTACTGCAACATGTCGATCTGGAGATAAGAGAAAAAGATTTTACAGTAGTTATGGGCGCATCGGGTTCCGGTAAGTCCACACTGCTTTACGCACTGTCGGGAATGGATAAGGCTACCTCGGGACAAGTGCTTTTCGACGGGAAAGATCTCGTAAAGATGAAGGGGACCTGAAATACCTGGCCCGTGGGGGGCGGATTTCTTCCACCAGCGCGCTGTTCGGCTCGGTGCTGGATATCAAGCCTATCATCTGCATGGGCAAGGGCGGCAAGCTGGATCCTGTGGAAAAAGTGCAGGGCCGCAAAAAAGCGCTGCGCAC
>JAFWSW010000067.1 GCA_017519205.1 Clostridiales bacterium
ATGGGCAATCTTCGATTACAGGAAAAGCACCACAGAAGCGATGGCTCATGATCTGAAGACGCCTCTTGCGACGATCTCCGCCTACGCGGAGAGCATGGAAGATGCATCACCGGAGCAGCAGAATATGTATGCCGGGAAGATCCGCGAGAATGTCACTGAGATGAACCGTATGGTGGAAAATATCCTCAACTTCTCAAGAAGCGAAACGGGCGGGCAGGTTTCTGAAAAAACAGATGTGGATGTGGAGAAAATAGTGCGCGAATCACTCGAAAAAAGCAAGGGGCTTTTTGATAAGAACTGTGTACTGACATCCGTACATACGGACGGTTTGTGCATCGTCAACACGGATGAACCGATGCTCCGGCAGGCGATCGAAAATCTGGTCAGCAACTGCGCGAAATACTCAGCCTCGGGATCGGAAGCGGAAGTTCGGATCGAAGAGAAGAAGATCACATTCCGCAACCAGACTACACAGGAGATCAAGGATGTGGAATCCATGAAACAGCCTTTTGTCAAAGGAGACGGGGCGCGCGGTGAGAACGGCACCGGACTGGGACTGGCGATCGCGGACAATAACCTGTCGATCCTGGGATACAAACTGAAGCTCTCATGCGAGAATGGATGGTTCGACGCACAGGTGCTTTTCGAAAAGTAATTCCTAAAGTGAAATAAGAAAAAGAGGAACGGAAGTCATCTGGCTCCCGTTCTTTTTCTGTAAGTTGTCGGGGATTTCGGTAGAGTTCTGACCTACCTTGTGATGCCTCTGAAATGATATAGTGAGAATATGAAACAAGGTTAGATGGAGGGTTACGATTATGCCGATGATGGAGCGTCCGGCCGTTATTGATGTCAACGGCGGCAAGTACTGGGAGAATGAGTTTTCCGATTTTTACATGAAGGTCTTCGTACCGGATACGGATATCGATGGTCAGACCAATAACTATACATTTAGAGCACCGCTCCTTCTGGTCTTTGAAGAAGAGAAGATGGACAGAGAGGCGGAGGTTGCTTTTGCCAAAGAATCCGGACTTGCAAAGATTGCTTCGCGGGTGGACAGCAGTGTGATCTTCGTCTATCCGAAGGCAGAAGGCGGATGGGAAGGTGCAGATGCAAGTCTTTATGCATCCGTTATCGCAGAGATCAAGATGATCCCCGTTTATAAAGACGGTATCGTCGAAAACTTCAATTTCTTCACGCAGACATTTGAAGGTATCTTCGCCAGAGGCGCGATCTTCAGAACGGATATCTACAGCTTCGGAAAGTCCGCGGACTATGTCGCGAAGAATCTTCTGACCACCCTTTCCGGACAGTATCTCTGGGGCCCGGGTGAGATCACGCCGGCCATGTGCTCGATGGAAAATCTCAGCGTGGTTCCGGTCGTAGACAGAAAGGACATCGCGATCCTGAGCGTCGGAAATTCCTCGGAAGTGAACAGTGCTTTTGAAGGATGCGAAAACCTGCTTATCAAGGATACAGCAGAATATGTAAAGGACTTCGATTCCTTCGTATGGAAGTTTAAGATGTGGTGCGGCAAGATCCAGCTCGAACCGGATTTCCCGGCTCTTGGAATGACCGAGGACGTCGGTTCCGTCCTCGTTAAGACATCGGACGATAACGAGTTTATCCCCGGAAAACCGGCGGAGCATAAGGTCGGCTATTTCGCCTACTATAACAACAACATCTTCGACAACGGTCCCGTACCGCTGGTCTTCGGCTGCCATGGCGGCGGAGACTCCTCCATGTACCTGACGTTTGTCGCCGAGTGGTGGGAGATCGCGCATAAGTACGGCTTCCTCTTCGTGTCCATCGAGAACCATCAGTTCGTCACGGCGACCGAAGCGATCGCAGTGATCGAGGGACTTAAGAAACGCTATAACATCGATGAAAAACGTATCTACGGAACAGGCTTCTCCATGGGTTCCGGAAAGACCTGGGATCTGTTCCAGGAGTATCCGGAAGTGTTTGCAGGCGTGATGCCGTGCAGTGCGCTTTTCCCGGTATATACGACATTCTTCGGAAAGCCCTGCAAAGAAAACATCAATAAGACTGTGCCGGTACCGGTATTCTATTCCGGCGGAGCAAAATCGCATCTTCCGGAACTCCCGTTCCAGGCGGATTCGTCGCTCGAGCGCGTGCAGTATCTCGCGGAGGTCAATAAACTGAAGAAGGATTTTGCTTCGGTGAAGTTTGAAGAGAAGGATTCCTGGGAGGATCCGATCTGGGGCCTCAAGGGCGACCGTGTCGAGGAGTTCTACGATGAGACGCGTGACGACACCTTGACCGTGCATTACTTCGACAGTGAAGACGGTGTGTGCAGGACCGCTCTGGCCAGTGTCGGAAACCAGATCCACGAGTGCCGCCACCACAGCTGCGAAGAGGCATGGAAATTCATCAGTAAGTTTACAAGGTGAAATTGTTGTAAAATGAATACATGAACTTAAGAAGCACTTGTGTGACAGGAAGGTGATCGCATGCCGGTTTTAGCGTCGTTTATGGTTCCGCATCCGCCCCTGATCGTTCCCGATGTCGGGCGCGGCGGGGAGAAACAGGTCGAAAAGACGATCCGGTCGTATGAGAAAGTGGCGGAAGAGATCGCTGCACTTTCTCCGGAAACGATCGTTATCACGAGTCCGCATGCGACGATCTACGCGGATTATTTCCACATCTCTCCCGGCAAAAGTGCGAAGGGTTCTTTTTCCAATTTCAGAGCACCGGGAGTGAAATTCTCCGAAGAATACGACGAGGATCTGGTCGACCGGATCAGTTCGATCGCCTATTCTGAAAGCTTCCCCTGCGGCACGCTGGGTGAGGATGAAAAGGAACTCGATCACGGCACGATGGTACCGCTGTGGTTTATCCGG
>JAFWSW010000068.1 GCA_017519205.1 Clostridiales bacterium
ACACTCGCCGCAAAGCACTTCAAATATAATCGAGGCAGGGCCGTTCACATACAACACTTCAACACTAAGATTCTATAAGAACGATGTGGAGATCCCTCTGTCCGCCAAGGAAAACTCCATGATCAAGCTCTTTATCGATAACGTAGACCACATTTTCTCAAAAGACATGATCTACAGCGTCATCTGGGGCGAAACCATCATAGATGAGAACGCCATAATGGTTTACGTCAACAGGCTCAGGCAGAAAATCGAGGACGATCCGTCCAATCCGCGTTACCTTATCACGGTCCGCGGACTGGGATACCGCTTCACGGTTCGTTAATATCAGATCAATAAAAAAGGGGCTGTCGCATTTGTGATACGCTCCCTTTATGAGAGACAGTGAAAAAGAAAATCACTGTTAATCATGAAGGGAGCTTTTATGTCACACAAAACGAAATATAGTCCTGAATTTAAAATAAGTGTCGCACGACGATGCATAGAAGGATCATTAAGTCTGCGATCTGCAGCAAAAGAAGTTGGTACAAGCTCTGCAACTATTCACAAATGGGTTACCATATATAGGTTTCAAGGAGAATATGGCTTTTTTCCAGTAGAAAAGAACCGTGTGTATTCTGAAGACTTTAGATTAAGGGCAGTGCTTGAATGTATAAATGAGCACAGCTCACCGATCGTTGTAGCTGCAAAATATGGGATTCGATCGTGTTCCCGTTTGGAAGAGTGGATAAAGATGTATAATAACGGCGAGGACTTCTCACACAAGATGTCAGGAGGAAGCCGTATGAAAACCTCAAGAAGCACCACAAAAGAAGAACGCATCCAGATTGTAAAGGACTGTATCGCCAATGGCTGCAACTATGGAGAGATGGCCATCAAGCATAACGTCAGCTACCAACAGGTGTATGGTTGGGTCCAGCGTTACAAGGAGCTTGGTGAATCTGGTCTTGAAGATCGCCGTGGTAAACGCAAGGTGGATCAGGAACCTCGCAGTGAAGTTGAAAAGCTCCAGATCGAGATCGAAAAACTGAAGCACCAGCTGTATATGACAGAAATGGAGCGTGATCTGTTAAAAAAATTGAACGAGCTGGAGAGAGAAGAACTCTTTCGCAAGTAAGGCAGTCCCATCTCTACAGCTCGATCAAATACTGTAATGAAACCAAAGGATATCCGATAGAGTCGTGTTGTGTTATTCTGCATGTTTCAAGGTCAGCATACTACAAGTGGTTACGAGGTGATGTTGGCGAAAGAGTCAGACAGAACACGCTCATCGCCGAAAAAATGGAGGAGATCCATCTGAAGGATCCATCCAAGGGCTATCGGCGGATCAATGATGACCTGCTCCGTAAACATGGCATCAAGATAAACGACAAGCGAGCACTGCGGATATGCAGAGCCAAAGATATTAAATCTACGATCAAGTACAGAAACCTCGGATGCACACGCCAGGCAGATAATCCGCAGTTCATCGCAGAAAACATCTTGAACAGAGAGTTCACAGCAGATAAACCAAACGAGAAATGGCTCACCGATGTTACTGAATTCAAGTGGTATGACGAAGACAAGGAGAAGCATAAGATCTATCTTAGTGCGATCCTTGATCTATACGACAGACGGATAGTCTCTTACTCGATTGGTAACAACAATGACAATCTTCTCGTCTTCGATACGTTCGATCAGGCTATAGCTGCAAATCCGGGAGCCACTCCTCTTTGTCACAGTGACAGAGGCTACCAATATACTAGCAGGACATTTCACAGTAAGCTTGAAGCTGTCGGAATGACACAAAGCATGTCCCGAGTTGCCAAGTGCATCGACAATGGTCCGATGGAAGGCTTCTGGGGAATCCTGAAGAGAGAACGGTATTACGGTAAGCGCTTCAACAGCCGTGAAGAACTCATGGCAATGATTGAAAACTACATTTACTACTACAATAACGAGAGATACCAGCGTCGATTTGGAGTACTTACTCCAATGGAAAAGCATGAGTCATATCTTTTCGCAGCATGATACCTCTCGAATCTACGATACACTTCAACAAACGCAGGGAGCGGGAACGGAGTCAAGTGACAGTACGCTGGCCGAAGGCCGGGCAGCACTTGACGTACTGACACGGAATACCCTCTTCTGCGTCAGCAGCGGGAACACGCTGCTGACCCGCCTACCCGGCGAGGGAAGCAACTAAAAAACAACCAGCAACATTGCTGTTACTGGTTGCAAAAATCTTTTAATTTTTCACTGTCCTCTTGACGGGTAGCAGTTCATATTTTAGTGCGACAGCCCCTTTTCTGGTTTTTGCTTATTCGCCTTCGGTTTCAGTTTCAGTCTCAGCTGCATCGGCATCAGCATCAGCATCGGTGTCAGATTCAGTCTCTGCTTTCTCTGCTTCTTCTTCCGCCTTTTTCTGTGCATCCTTTACGAACTTCTTTACCTCGCTGTAGGACATCTCTACGTAGTTGATCGACTCGTCACCCTTTTTAGCTTTTACTTTGACAGTTCCGCTGAGAGCACGTGTCTCCGGTTTCGTTGATGTCAGGAAATACGATCCCATATTCTTGAGCGTCTCTATGCCTTCTTCGCCCTGGTACTGAGCAAGTTCTTCTTCTGTAGCATCCTCGTCCGCAAGAATCCAGATCTTTATTGTATTCTTTTCAGTGCGCATCTTCATCGTCGTATGTTCACTGACCGGAAGTTCCTTATACATCTCATCGATCCCGTTGTCAGCCATATACTTCTCGATCGTGGCCGGTTTACTGAAATAATTGTATCCGCCCGCAAACGCAAACATTATGATGAGGACTCCGAAGATCATGACGGCAAGC
>JAFWSW010000069.1 GCA_017519205.1 Clostridiales bacterium
GTGTCGGTGGCGGCGGATGTAATGCGGTCGATCGTATGATCGAGAGTTCGGTCCAGGGCATCGATTTTATTTCCATTAATACAGACCATCAGGCGCTCGCCCGTTCGAAGGCGCAGCTCACGATCCAGATCGGTGAGAAGATCACCAGAGGTCTCGGATGCGGTGCTGATCCGACGGTAGGTGAGAAGGCTGCTGAAGAAAGCAAAGATGAGATCGCTCAGGCGATCAGAGGAACAGACATGCTGTTTATCACCGCCGGTATGGGTGGTGGTACCGGTACAGGTGCTGCTCCGGTAGTTGCCCAGATCGCTCGTGAGCTCGGCATCCTGACAGTTGCAGTTGTTACCCGTCCGTTCCGTTTCGAAGGTCCGCGTCGTGCGATGAACGCTGAGCGCGGTATCCGTGAGATCGAGAAATACGTTGACTCTCTCATCGTAGTTGCCAATGACAAGCTCCTCGACATTACTGATGAAGATACATCCATTGATGATGCATTCAACATGGCTGACCAGGTCCTCAAGTTCGGTGTTGCCGGTATTTCCGACCTCGTTGCTATTCCGGGTCTCATCAACCTCGACCTTGCTGACGTTCGCCGTATCATGACAAACGCAGGTATCTGCCATATGGGTATCGGCCGTGCTTCCGGTGAGGGCAGAGCGTCCGCCGCTGTTAAGCAGGCCATCAACAGCCCGCTCCTCGACACGACCATCGAGGGTGCCCGCGGCGTAATCATCAACTTCACAGGTTCCAGAAACATGAAGCTCCACGAGATCGATGTTGCTGCTTCCGTTGTACGTGATGCAGTTGCAGGCGATGCAGATATCATCGTTGGTGCGGTTACAGACCCGACACTCGAGGATGAGATCATGATCACGGTTATTGCTTCCGGTTTTGATAACACAGAGAACGCTTCCGCGGCTTTCCGTCCGGCAACCTCGATCATCTCCAAGCAGAACCCGACGATCATCGGACAGGGAACACCTTCTGCTTCCACCACACGTCCGGTATCTCCGATCTCTTCTTATGAGAAACCGGCTGCTCCGGCACCGGCTCCCGTAAAGCCTGTTTCCAAGCCGGAAGTTCCGGAATTCCTCTTCGGTGATCCGGAACCGGCAGGTGATAGAAACGATGATGCAAAGGTATATTCTCCGAGCAAATCCGCACCGGTTGCTCCGGTAGCTCCGGTTGCCCGTCCGCAGGCTACATACACAGCACCTGCTCCGGCTCCGCAGGCTCCTGTTTCCCATCCGGTACAGCAGGGTGGAAGACCTCAGCCGAACGTAGTTCCGACACCTGCTCCGAGAGCACAGGCTCCGGTATCTGCTCCGAAGACAGTGGAAGCTCCGGCTCCGTCCAAGGAAAAGAAGAGACTGCTGCCCTGGTTCATGAGTGATAACGATAATCTTGATGAGTGATTGATCTATGAAGTGCCCTTTTTGTGGACATATGGAAGATAAAGTAATTGATTCGCGGCCTGCGGAGGATGGTTCTGCCATCCGCCGCAGGCGTGAATGTTTATCCTGTTCCTCGCGTTTTACTACCTATGAGAAAGTGGAACTTCTCCCGCTTCTCGTCATTAAGAAGGACGGTACCCGCGAGGTATATAGTCAGGAGAAACTTCTCGGAGGCCTGATGAAAGCCTGTGAGAAGCGCCCGGTTTCCTCCGAGCAGCTGACCCAGATCGTAACGTACGTGGAGAATCAGATCCAGAACACCACGAAGCGTGAGATCTCCACAAACGAGATCGGTGAGATGGTCATGCAGCAGCTCAAGGAGATCGATGAAGTTGCATATGTGCGTTTTGCTTCGGTTTACCGCCAGTTTAAGGATGTGAACTCCTTTATGGATGAACTGAAGGATATGCTGAAAAAATAAGAAGTAAAAGAATAAGGGAGTGAGGGTTAGAAGATGAAAAAGGTTTTAGTTGTAGATGACGATCCGAATATCGTAGAAGTGCTCCGGCTCTATTTCGATAAAGACGGCTTTGCAGTCACGTCCTGCCTGTCGGGAGACCGTGCTATTGAGACTTTTCAGTCTTCACAGCCGGATCTTGTCGTGCTGGACCTGATGCTCCCGGGAAAAGACGGTTACGATATCTGCCGTGAGATCAGAAAGACATCGGATGTACCGATCATCATGCTGACGGCACGTTCGGATACCTTGGATAAGGTCGTCGGTCTCGAGCTCGGCGCAGATGACTATGTTCAGAAGCCGTTTGAGCCGAAGGAACTCCTGGCTCGTGTTAAGGCCGTTCTCCGCCGCACCGAGAAGCGCGACGCGGCAAACGGTGAGACATCCGAAGCAAAAGAGAATAATGAAGTGATCTCCTATGAAGGTTTCACTGTGGATATGGCCCGTTACGTTGTTACTGTTGACGGAAAAGAAATCGATATTCCGCCGAAGGAACTGGAACTTCTGTTCTTCCTGGCATCTCATCCGAACCGCGTATTTACCAGAGAACAGCTTCTGGAAAACGTATGGGGATATGATTTCTACGGAGAGTCCCGTACGGTCGATGTTCACGTAAAGCGTATCCGTGAGAAACTGGAGAAGCCGAATGTGAAGACGAACTGGATGATCAAGACCGTCTGGGGCGTCGGCTATAAGTTTGAGACAACTGAGAAGTAATTCATTTTTGCGGGTAGGGTAATGAAAGACACGGGTAAAAAATCACAGTCAGTATTATTCCGTACGACGCTGTCACTGGCGATCGGTACGATACTCGTGTTCGGTGTGCTGGTCCTGGTTTTTTACCGCCAGACAACGGTCTCCCTTATCTCTGAAAATAAAACGAAGATCGAGAGCCAGGCGAATTCTCTGGCACTCGCATACGATTCACTGGTCGCGGATCCTTCCGTATCGGATACGGCGATCCAGGCCTTTATCAATTCCTTTGCAAGAACAGAAGAGTGCTCGGTATGGTTTGTCCGTTCCGACGGACGCATCGAGTACTCCACCTCGGTTCCGGACTTCGTTCGCGGAGATCTGCTGAAGGCGGATAACTATGTCTTCCTGACGAACGAGCGGGCACTGGATCTTTTCCTGAATAAGGGGAAAGCACAGACCTCTGATGTCACGAATGGTATCTTCGCGAATTCCAGAAGCGTATCTGTATCCGTTGCCGTTCCTACCTCACAGGAAGATCTGAACATCGTACTCTTTAACAAACTGAACGTCGAGAACGAAGTGTTCTGGCGTCTTTCCAATGCGCTTCTTCTGCCGA
>JAFWSW010000070.1 GCA_017519205.1 Clostridiales bacterium
ATAACGATATCGTATCTAAACTTCAGAATATGGGATTCGATATTTCCATGTGCGGTGGTGAGACAGCTGATGTTGGTGACCTCGTCAGAACATTGATCGTTGACTCTACACTCGTTACCCGTGTTGCTAAAAAGAATGTCGTAAATGCCGCCAATATTAAGCCCGGTCATGTGATCGTCGGTATTGCTTCCTTCGGTCAGGCGACTTACGAGGATTCCTATAATTCCGGCATCTCCAGCAATGGTCTTACTGCTGCCCGTCATATGCTCCTTTGCAAGGATTATCTCAAGGAGTATCCGGAATCCGTTTCCGAGACGATCCCTGAGGATAAGGTATACTGCGGTAAGTTCCGCCTGACAGATAAGCTTCCGAACAGTGAGCAGACTGTAGCAGAGGCGATCCTTTCTCCGACAAGAACATTCCTTCCGGTCATTCGCGATGTTCTCGATGCATACAGATCTTCCATCTCCGGTATCATCCACTGCACGGGCGGCGGCCAGGCGAAGTGCCGTGATTTCGGTAAGAATATCCGTATCATCAAAGATAATCTCTTTGATCTCCCGCCGATCTTCCAGGCGATCTATGAATCCGGAGAGATCCCGATGAAAGAGATGTATCAGGTATTTAACTGCGGTCACAGAATCGAGTTCTACTGTGATGAGGCTGTTGCCCAGGGTATTATCGATATCGCAGGTAAGTACAACATTGATGCTCGTGTCGTAGGTCATGTCGAGGCTCTTCCGGAAGGATCGGAGAATCAGGTAGTGATCCGCGCAAACGGCGAAGAGTATATCTACGGCTGATATGTTTTGTAAAGTATTTAGAAGACGTTCATCTTTTGTAATTGTATCTTTATGGATCACAATTGCGCTGATGGCGTCTTCTTGCTCTTTGGGGAGTATGCCTTCCAGGACAAAATCGTCTGATACATCTGTGCCGAGCGATTCTGAAACAACCAACAGGACGGAGAATACTTCCGGATCTGATACGGAAACCGGGGAGGAGGACGGTTCTTTAGAACAGGAGTTCCATGCCCTGGCAGAAGAATATATGACTGTTTTAAGCTCCGGCGATCTGAGCGCTGTTATGCAACAGTTCAATATCAGTTTCCGCGACATCATGTATCCTCTGTATGAGTCTTATGAACTGGTTTTCAGAGTGCTTTTCTATAATCTCAGTTATTCCTACGGATCGATCCTCACTACGGATCATTGCGACTATGATCTGAATGTTTCGTGCAGTGTTCCGGATATTGACGCCTGTGTTGAGACTGTTCTGGCAGATGAAGCGTTTATGAATGATGTAGCGCAAGAGTGGGTGAAGAGTGCCGTGGCCGATTATGACTCTACGGAGACTCTTACTGCTTATGAGACGATGCGGAACAGTATTCTTATTGAGGCTCTCCGAAGGATCGTAGAAGAAGAGTTTACGGATAAGATTCCGATGGCCGGTTTCTTCCGGTTCCATGATAATGGCGGACATGCATGGCTCTGTACGCGTACCCCGGATTTTGTAAAGATGTGTGCTCAGGATAACTACATGCCGAAACTGGTTTATATTACTCCCGTAGCGAAATTGGACCTGATTAAACGAGTGGGAGAACTCCTGACAGAGGATAAGACCATCAAGAAAAAAGCACTGGAAGAATTCCTGGAAACAAGGACCTCAGATATTCTTGGAGAATAATAATATACGAAATAAAAAAATGTGTTGACAGTAGAGCTATTCATCGATATAATAATCAACGTTCGCGAGAGAAACATTCTCAAACGGAAGATGTACCTTTAGCTCAGTTGGTAGAGCAACTGACTCTTAATCAGTGGGCCCAGGGTTCGAGTCCCTGAAGGTGCACCAGAAAAGACCATCTGAAAAGATGGTCTTTTTTCTTTTTCTCCCGTAGCGTCTGATTCGTTGTTTACAGTATGAAAATAAGATGTTCTAGGGGTGCGGTATTGTGCTATAATTTACATTTGATACGGCGTGTTATGCCGTAAAACAAGGAGGATGTAAGCATGGATAACAAATTCAGTATTGAAACCAATTGTGTACAGGGCGCTTATCAGCCGAAGAACGGTGAATCCAGAGTGATGCCGATCGTTCAGAGTACAACATGGAAATATTCTTCAACCGAGCAGATGGGCCGTCTTTTCGACCTTGAGGAAAGCGGTTATTTCTATACACGACTGGCAAACCCGACCAGCGACCTTGTTGCTGCAAAGATCTGTATGCTTGAAGGCGGTGTGGCTGCAATGCTTACTTCTTCCGGTCAGGCAGCTAACTTCTATTCGATCTTCAATCTCTGCTCTGCAGGTGATCATATCGTATGTTCTTCCGCACTTTACGGTGGTACATATAATCTTTTCGCACATACCATTAAGAAGATGGGTATCGATGCTACATTCGTTTCTCCGGATGCAACCGAAGCTGAGATCGAAGCAGCTATCCAGCCGAACACTAAGCTTGTTTTCGGTGAAACGATCGCTAACCCGGCACTGAATGTCCTTGATATTGAAACATTCGCTAATACAGCTCATAAGAACGGCCTTCCGTTCATGATCGATAATACATTCGCTACACCGATCAACTGCCGTCCGATCGAGTGGGGCGCGGATATCGTTATCCACTCCACCACAAAGTACATGGATGGTCACGCTACATCCGTTGGCGGTTGTATCGTAGATGCCGGTACTTTTGACTGGACAAAGTATCCGGAGAGATTTGCCGGACTCGTTGAACCGGATGAGACCTATCACGGTGTTTCTTATACCGGACGCTTCGGTAAGTCTGCTTTCATTATGAAGGCGGTTGCTCAGCTGATGCGTGACCTCGGCTCGATCCCCGGTCCGATGAATGCATTCCTTCTGAATATCGGTTTGGAGACACTCCACCTTCGTATGCCGCGTCACTGTGAAAATGCTCTTGCAGTTGCCGAGTATCTGCAGAACCATCCGAAGATCGCATGGGTATCTTATCCTGGTCTTCCGGGCGATAAGGAATACGAGAAGGCAAAGAAGTATTGCCCGAACGGCACATGCGGCGTTCTGTCCTTCGGTGTAAAGGGCGGAAGAGAAGCATGCGTTAAGTTCATGGATTCTCTGAAACTTGCTGCGATCTGCACACATGTTGCCGACTGCAGAACCTGCGTTCTGCACCCGGCTTCCCATACACACCGTCAGATGAATGATGAGGAACTCAAGGCTGCAGGCGTAAGTCCGGATCTTATCCGTTTCTCTACAGGTATTGAGAATAAGGAAGACATCATCGCAGATATCGAACAGGCTCTTGCAAACGTCTGATTTTACTGCAAGAGAAATATCGAAATCGATTTCGAAAAAGCATTTCATTTTACGCTCCTTTTATGTACAATAGAAGGAGCGTAAATATTTTCCACAGGAGGAATTGTATATGAAGATTTACAGCGTACTGGACAAAGAATTTGCTCCATATGGCAAGGTTTTGACAGGATATGACGTATCCGGCCTTATTAAGGCTCTTGACGAGAAGACACCGCTTCCGGATGGCGTTGAATATGTGATGAGCTGTGCTGATCTTGAGTACACAGATGCTTTTGGCGTACTTCAGAATAATGCATACGGCGGAATGCCGATCCAGCTCGGTTACTGCAATGGTCACAACACGAAGCTCAACTGCCTCGAGTATCACCGTGACAGCGAGCTGAACATCGGTTCTACTGATTTTATCCTTCTGCTTGCAAAGGCTGACGATATCGTAGACGGCAAGCTCGACACTTCCAAGGTCATGGCTTTTAAGGCGGAAAAAGGACAGGTAGTTGAAGTTTACGAAACATCCCTGCACTATGCTCCTTGCTCTGCAAAGAAGGGTGAAGGCTTTAAGGTCGTTATCGCTCTTCCAAAGGGCACAAACGGCGCTGTTCCGGCTCTTACAGCTTATAACGAAGAAGATAAGTGGATGACAGCCTGCAATAAGTGGCTCCTGGCTCACGAGGAATCATCCGAAGCAAAGAGCGGCGCTTATGTTGGTCTGACAGGTGTTAACCCGGATATCGCGGATCTGATCTGATATTCTGACTATGGGAAAAGCACTATACAACGAGAATTCGGCTTCATTTCATGCAGTTACGGATCAACCATATCCGCAGGTGCTTGATGTTGATGTGAGATCCATGAAAAAGAAATCATTGCAGCTTCTTGCATTTGTCGTTGGTTGTGGCGTTTTGCTGATCCTTATCAGTTTTGTAGACTTGAGCAGTTCATCCGGTTCCTCTGACTACCTTAATTCTTTTTCAAGGTATTTCGGGATCTGCGCGATCATCACGGCGATCGGATATGCTTACTTTCTGTTCATCAATACAGGCCGGGCAGTATCCCGCATAGTGATGTATCCGACCGGTTTTTACATCAATAATGACCAGTTTTACAACGATGGTACAATGAAGGTGACCATCAAGACATTCCTGCCCATTGCAGGACTTGCAGATAATGTTTATCTGACTGTGAGGTCCTCTACGGGAACCAAGAAATACTGGTTCGGCGTAAAAGGCGATACGAATGCGGAGGCGGCCAGATCGGCTTTCAGAAGCGCGCTCGCGCAGCTTACACCTCCGATTCAGCTTTGATGGGAAAATGAATTCTCAGTAAGTTCAATAAAAAAGAAAAATCTCTCCGGAAGCTTAGCTTCCGGAGAGATTTGCTTTTCATTGAAGTTCCTGAAAGGTCAGCTGAAGAACTCCTTGTAGAGCGTTCTGACCGCATAAGAGCAGTATTCTTCACGAACACCGAACATGACGGAGATCTCGGAAGCGCCCTGGTTGATGAGTTCGAGGTTGATACCTGCTTTTGAGAGAGCTGTTGCAGCTCTAGCTGTTGTACCAACTGTATTAGCCATTGCTTCACCGACGATCATAACAATAGCCAGATCACGGTTAACGGAGATGTTATCAACATTCAGTTCAAGGCTGATACGCTGAACGATACGGCGCTCTTTTTCAGGAGTGAAGTCCGAAGCTCTCAGAATGATAGATACGGAATCGATACCGGAAGGCATGTGCTCGATGGAGATGCCTTCATCTGCAATGATCGACAGGACTTTAACGAGAAAGCCGACTTCGCGGTTCATGAGATACTTGCTCATATTCAGTGCGCAGAAACCTTTTTCACCGGCAATGCCTGTTACCAGAGAATCATAGTGGGTACGCTTAGCTACGATCATGGTACCCTTAGCATCCGGATGGTTTGTATTTCTGATGTTTACCGGAATGCCGCGTACAAATGCAGGGTAGAGGGCTTCCTCATGAAGAACGGAGAAACCGGCGTAAGCAAGCTCTCTCATTTCATCATATGTGATCTCGGTAACCGGGAACGGATCCTTGACCAGATTCGGATTTACAGCATATACGTTGTCAACATCGGTCCAGTTCTCATACACTGAAGCATGGACTGCAGCAGCAAGAATAGCACCAGTGATATCCGATCCGCCACGGGAGAAAGTGATGATCTCGCCGTCTTTGGAATAACCGAAGAATCCCGGGAAAACACAGATCTCGCGAAGGTGTGCCAGATCCGCCAGATTATCGTAAGATTCAGGAAGGATCTTTACGTGTCCGCCGACTTCTGTCTCGAGAAGAAGTCCGGCAACTTTCGGATTGCAGTATGTTGCTTTGTGTCCGGTTTTATTCAGGTAAGTTGCAACCAGGCGGGCACAGCTGTCTTCGCCAAGTGCTTTTGTAGCATCCATAAAACGGCCGGAATCTTTGATCGGTACGTTGATGGTCTCGGTGATGCTCTCTTTGATGGAATCCATGCACTCGGGGATCTCGAGTTCGTCGCAGATAGAAGCAAAGCGGTCGAGAACTGCCTGGAGTTCTTTTTCACCGGTCTGTCCTGAAATCTTTGCGTCCGCCAGCGCGATCAAAAGATCGGTAACCTTGATGTCGGAAGAAAAGCGCTTGCCCGGTGCGGATACGACGATCACGCGTCTGTCCGAATCACTTAAAAGAATCTCACATACTTTCTTGATCTGAGCGGCATCCGCAAGAGAGGAACCGCCGAATTTAGTTACTTTCATATGTATATTCAGGAGATGTCCTGATCCTCCTATTAATATCTTGAAACATTATATATTTATATATAAGCATTTCTCAAGCAAAAGACGCATAGTTGCACATTTTCACCATGATTGGTATCCTACATACGTCAAATAGTGAGGTTTTTGCATGAAGAACATATTCCGTCCGGCCATGTGTGCCAACAAAGTCAGCGATATTGATTTTACTGACCTGTACAATAAGGGATATCGTTTTGCGCTTCTGGATTTTGACAATACTCTGGCACCGGATCACTATACGGAGCC
>JAFWSW010000071.1 GCA_017519205.1 Clostridiales bacterium
AGTGTTCATTTTCAAGATACAGACCCAGAGACTCATGTACGACCGGGTCGTCATCACAAATCAAAATATGAGGAGCAGTAGCCATTATCCATTTACCTCTTTTTACAACATTACATCTATTATAATCTAAAAATCGGTTTACAAACAAACTTTTTTCAAATACAAGAAAATGCTATACTGATACCAAGTGTCGGCCAGTCCGGTAAAGGCACAATCTTCGAAGGAAAAGAACGGAAAAAAGATATGTTTTTAGCGGATAGATGGCAGGACTTTGAATTGCTCTACTGTGGTGAAGGTGAGAAGTACGAACGCTGGGGAGATATATACCTTCAGCGCCCTGATCCGCAGGCCATCTGGCCCAAGACCGGTTTCCCCTCCATGAAGGAAAAACAGTGGCCCAAGGCACATGCTGTCTATCACAGAAGTGAAAGCGGAGGCGGTCACTGGAGCAAAGAGAAACCGATGCCCCAGAAGTGGAAGATCCATTACGATGCGGTAGGCCGTCCTCTGACATTTATTATCGAACCCACGAGTTTTAAACATACGGGCCTTTTCCCGGAACAGGCGGCAAACTGGGATTTTTGCGGCAAACTGATCCAGAAGGCCGTGAAGCAGGGAAGAAAACCAAGGATCCTCAATCTGTTCGCATATACCGGCGGAGCGACGATGGCTTTTGCAGCGGCAGGCGCCGGCGAGGTCGTTCATGTCGATGCGAGTAAGGGCATGGTTCAGCGGGCCAAGGAAAACATGGTTGCCAGCGGTCTGGATGACTGCTATATCCGTTTTATTGTCGAGGACTGCGGCCGTTTTGTTGAACGAGAGATCCGCAGAGGAAGAAAATATGACGGTATTATCATGGATCCTCCGGCATATGGAAGAGGTCCTTCCGGAGAGATGTGGAAACTTGAGGACGCGCTGTTCCCGCTGGTTGAAAAGTGTGAGCAGCTCATCTCGGACGATCCGTTGTTTTTCCTAATCAATTCATATACGACCGGTCTGTCTTCGATGGTCATCGAGGATATTCTCCGTCTTGCTGTGAAATCGAAGCATGGCGGTAAAGTCGTATCTGAAGAACTCGGTCTTCCGTGTACGAAAATGGATGCAGTTCTTCCGTGCGGTAGTACGGGAAGATGGACGAAAGAGGAGATCTAACATGCCGGACACACCGCAGATCCTCTTTGAGGACAACCATCTTCTGGTAGCCGTAAAGCCGGCCGGCGTCCTCTCACAGAGTGATATGACGGGCGCTCCGGATATGCTTACACTTCTGAAAGCATATCTGGTTGAAAAGTATAAGAAGCCGGGAGAAGCGTATTTAGGCCTTCTTCACAGACTGGACCGTCCGGTATGCGGAGTAATGGTTTTTGCTAAGACAAGCAAATGTGCCGGAAGGATCAGTGAACAGATCCGAAATCGGACAGTAAAAAAGAAATACCGTGCCATCGTATACGGTACTTTTGACGAAGAAAAAGGGGAGATCCGCTCATTTCTTCTGAAAAACAGTAAGACCAATCTGGTCGAGGTCTTTCATGAGAATGCGAAAGCACCGAAAGATGCTAAGGAATGCTCTCTGGATTATGAAGTGATCGGTCAGGGAAGGATCGCCGGAGTTCCGGTATCGCTTCTTTCTATCGATCTTCACACGGGCCGGTCGCATCAGATCCGTGCCCAGCTCTCCTCGATCGGTCATCCGATCGTCGGGGATCGGAAATATGGGAAGGGACCGAACCGCTTCTCGGGAGATATTCTTCTCCAGTCCTATCATCTGGAACTGGATCATCCCGTAAGTCATGAGAGGATGGTATTTGAGATCCCGCTATCAGAAGAAGAACCATGGAATCAATTTGCAAAGGAGTGAGGTAATGGCGGAAGAATTTGTAATTACGAAAGAACAAAGAGACGAGAACCAGAAGAAGATCACAGACCTTCTTCTGTCAACGAAAAGACCCGGAATGGAGCGTCTGGTCGAATGGATCGTTACCAAAACGGATTTTTTTACGGCCCCGGCATCTACGAAATATCACCTGAACTGTGAGGGAGGATTAGCACTTCACAGCCTTCATGTGTACCAGCGCCTCTCCGAGAAAGTTGCACAGGGACTGGTGAAGATCGAGCCGGATACGGTGATCATTACTTCCTTGCTGCATGATCTTTGTAAGGTCAACTTCTATGTCAAAGAGGTCAAAAACGTAAAAGAGGGTACGAAAATCAACCAGTACGGCAAGGAAGTGGCCAACTGGGTGGAAAAAGAAGTATGGGGCATTAAGGATTCTTTCCCGGTCGGCCACGGAGAGAAATCCTGCTGGTATATCCAGAACTTTATCCGCCTCAAAGCAGAGGAATATGCGATGATCCGCCTTCATATGGGACCGGATAAGAATACATACCCGGATCCGTTCTCCGAGACGGCAAAGATCTATCCGTCCGTAGTGGCCATTTTTACATCTGACATCGAGTCTGCATACATTTTGGAGGAAAAACAATGATCTATTACGTTGACCAGAATACAAGATCCCAGGGCTCCGGTACGAAGGAGCATCCGTTCCTTACGATCAGCGCCGCAGCTAAGGTAGCCAAGCCGGGTGACGAAGTCCTCGTTCTGCCGGGCGTATACCGTGAGTACGTCGATCCGCAGAATGCAGGTACAGAGGATGCCCGCATCACATATCGTTCCGTTGAACCTTTAAAGGCGGTTATCACCGGTGCCGAGATCGTAAAGGGCTGGGAAAAGTATAAGGGAAAGACATGGAAGGTCGAGATCGACAACGGGATCTTCGGCTCCTATAACCCCTACGATACAAGGATCGGCGGCGACTGGTATTTCTGGCACCGTCATCCGCATACAGGATGCGTTTACATCAATGATGTCGCACTCTATGAGGCAGATACTCTTGAGGACTGCCTGAAGGGAGAAAAGGATATCTCTTCCTGGGAACCGGAAAATTCCACTCGCAAGTGGTACTGTGAGCAGAAGGATGGAAAGACGGTCATCTACGCGAACTTCCAGGGGAAAGATCCGAATAAGCAGAAGGTCGAGATCAACGTTAGAAGAAACTGCTTCTTCCCGAGTAAAACGGGTGTCGGCTATATCACGCTTTCCGGATTCACGGTCAATAAGGCTGCAACCACCTGGGCGCCGCCGGCCGCCTTCCAGGACGGCATGATCGGCCCGCACTGGAGCCGCGGCTGGATCATCGAGGACTGCGAAGTTTCCCACAGCCGCTGCTGCGGTATTTCACTTGGAAAATATCTCGATCCGGAGAACGATCACTATTTCACCAAGTTCCGTGTAAAGAGTCCGACACAGATGGAGCGCGATGCCGTCTGCCGCGGCCAGTATCACGGATGGCTGAAGGAGAATGTCGGCTCCCATATCGTACGCCGCTGTCATATCCATCACTGTGAGCAGACCGGTATCGTCGGAAGAATGGGCTGCGTATTCTCGATCATCGAGGATAACCACATCCATAACATCAATAACATGATGGAGGTCGGCGGTGCTGAAATCGCCGGAATTAAGCTCCATGCGGCGATCGACGTCATCATGAGAAGAAACCATGTGCATCACTGCACCATGGGCCTTTGGTGTGACTGGCAGGCACAGGGAACGATCCTGTCGCAGAACCTGCTGCATGACAACCATACTCCGGATTTCGCAAAACGTATTCCGGGCACGATCATGAGTCAGGATATTTTTATCGAGGTCGGACATGGGCCAACGCTGATCGACAATAACATCATGCTGAGTAAGGCGTCTCTGCGACTGGCTACAGAGGGCGTAGCAATGGTCAACAACCTGATCTGCGGTACGTTCCAGGCAATCGGCGAAGGAACAGATGATGTGATCTCCGGCAAGAACCAGCCGAGATATACTCCGTATCACTTTCATCACAGAACGGAAGTAATGGGTTTCATGAGTATCCTTCACGGCGATGACCGTATCTATAACAACATCTTCGTCCAGAAGTGGCCGATCGAGAAGTGTCCTGAGGAGGTCCCGGAGCAGTTCTTCGACAAGCAGGAAGTGGGAACTTTCATCTTTGATGAGTATCCGACGTATCAGGAGTGGATCGATTCCTTCCATTTGGACGAGCCGATGGCCTATGAATTCAAGATCATGGAAAAGCACTTCCAGCACCTGCCGGTCTGGATCAACGGTAATGTTTACTTCAATGGTGCAAAGCCCTGGAAGAAGGAAGAGAAGAACCTGGTCGTCAAGAGATTCAAGGCAACTGCCGATATTGTTGAGAAAAACGGCAAGTATGTCCTTGTTACCAATCTGATGAGTAAGGTCAAGGATCTCCCGTGCGGTATTATCAACACGGATATTCTCGGAAAAGCATTCCAGCCGGATCAAAGATTCGAAAACACCGATGGATCCGATATCGTATTCAATTACGATTACTTCGGAAATGACCGTGGTGTCATGACGATCGCGGGTCCATTTGCCGAGGCAAAGGAAGAGTACGAAGTATAAAGTCCGGATAGATACCGGTATTATGAGAGCGTTCCCGTTGCAGTAAGCTTCGGGAACGTTTCTTTGTCATTTTTGACGAAATTCTATCTATAATATAAAAAATATACTCACACAAGGCATCGTATGTTATAATGACGGGAGCTTTTAGAGAAGTAGAGGTTTTACTATGTATAAAAAAGTATCGCCGGATATGAAGTTTATCGATCGCGAGAAGGAAGTACTGGCCTTCTGGAAAGCAAATGATATCCAGAAGAAGTCGATCCGCCCGGAAAAGGACGGAACTCCTAATTTTACGCTGTATGACGGCCCGCCGACAGCAAACGGCAAGCCGCACATCGGACATATTAAGACCCGTGTCATTAAGGACGTAGTTCCGAGATACCATACCATGAAGGGTGAGCACGTACAGTTTAAGGCGGGCTGGGATACCCACGGTCTTCCGGTTGAACTGGAAGTCGAGAAGATGCTGGGCATCAACGGTAAGCCACAGATCGAGGAGTACGGTGTCGAGCCTTTCATCAAGAAGTGTAAGGAATCCGTCTGGAAATATAAGGAAGAGTGGGAGCAGATGTCTGACCGCGTAGGTTTCTGGGCAGACATGGAGCACCCGTATGTTACATACGACAACACTTACATCGAGTCCGAGTGGTGGGCGCTGAAGACTCTGTGGGATAAGGGAATGCTCTATAAGGGCCATAAGATCGTACCATACTGCCCGCGCTGCGGTACGGCACTGTCCAGCCATGAGGTTGCTCAGGGCTATAAGGCGGTAAAAGAGAACTCCGTATTCGTACGCTTTAAGGTCGTCGGCGAAGAGGATACCTACTTTGCTGCATGGACAACTACTCCGTGGACACTTCCTTCTAACGTCGCTCTCTGCGTAAGCCCGACAGATGAGTATGTAAAGATCGCTGTTCCTAAGGACCTCGATGGCACAGAAAAGAAGGTCATGTACTACATGGCAGGCTGCCTCGTTCCGCAGCTCTTCGATGAGTATGAGATCCTCGAGAGATATCAGGGCACCGAGCTCGTAGGAAAGAAATATGAGTCTCTGTTCCCGTACTCTGCAGATGCAGTTGCCAAGAGCAGAAAAGAAGCTTTCAAGGTCTGCGCAGACAGCTACGTAACCATGAGCGACGGTACCGGTATCGTTCATATCGCACCGGCATTCGGTGAAGACGACGCAAGAGTCGGCCGTGATAATGACCTTCCGTTCGTACAGCTTGTTAAGGAAGACGGTACACTTCCGGAGGACTGCGAGGAGTTTGCAGGTCTGTTCGTTAAGGATGCTGACCCGCTCATCATCAAGAAACTCAACATGGAAGGCAAACTTCTGAAGAAGATGCCTTATGAGCATGACTATCCTTTCTGCTGGAGATGTGATACTCCGCTCATCTACTACGCAAGATCTTCCTGGTTCATCGCAATGACCAAGGTAAAGGATCAGCTCGTAAAGAGCAACCGTATGGCAAACTGGTATCCGGAGACGATCCGTGACGGCCGTATGGGTAACTTCCTCGAGAACGTAGTTGACTGGGGTATCTCCCGTGAGCGTTACTGGGGTACACCGCTTCCGGTATGGGAGTGCGAGTGCGGACACCGTCAGTGCATCGGTTCTATCGAAGAGCTGAAGGCAAAGTCCACAGACTGCCCGGAGGATATCGAGCTGCATAAGCCTTACGTAGATAATGTTCATGTTACCTGCGAGAAGTGCGGAAAGCCGATGACTCGTGTTTCCGAGGTAATCGACTGCTGGTTCGACAGTGGTGCAATGCCGTTTGCACAGTTCCACTATCCTTTCGAGAACAAAGAGTTCTTCGAGTCCCATTTTCCGTGCCAGTTCATCTCTGAGGCACTTGACCAGACACGCGGATGGTTCTATTCGCTTCTGGCGATCAGCACACAGCTGTTCCAGAGATCTCCGTTCGAGAACGTTATCGTTATGGGTCTCGTTCAGGATAAGGACGGCATCAAGATGAGTAAGCATAAGGGCAACGTTGTTGACCCGTGGGATATCCTGAACCGTCAGGGTGCCGATGCGGCAAGATGGTATTTCTACAGTGCAAATGCACCGTGGCTGCCGTCCCGTTTCGATCACAGCAATGTAGATAAGATCCTCGGTAAGTTCATGGGTACTCTTTGGAACACATATGCGTTCTATATCCTGTATGCGGAGATCGATCAGTTCGATCCGACCAAGTACAGCCTCGAGTACGATAAGCTTTCCGTTATGGATAAGTGGATCCTGTCGAGACTTGCTTCTCTTGAGAAGACTGTAGACAGCAAGATGCAGGGTTATGACATCACGGGTGCATCCCGTCTCATGGAGAACTTTGTAGATGATCTTTCCAACTGGTATGTTCGTCGCGGCCGTGACAGATACTGGGGCAAGGAAATGACTCAGGATAAGATCAACGCTTTCATGACTCTGTACACTGTTCTTGAGCAGTTTACACGTCTGGCAGCTCCGTTTATCCCGTTCATGACGGAAGCGATCTACCAGAACCTCGTCCGTTCCGTAAATGCTGATGCTCCGATGTCCATCCACATGTGCGACTATCCGGTAGCTGAAGAGTCCTGGATCGACGAAAATCTCGAGAGAAACATGGATGATGTCCAGCAGATCGTTACTCTGGCACTGTCCTGCCGTCAGACGGCAAACCTCAAGATCCGTCAGCCGCTCAGTAAACTCTATGCTGTATGTGAAGATGAACTGCCGGCTGAGTACCAGGAGATCGTAGAGAAGGATTTCCAGGAGTGCGCATATCAGAACGCGCAGGAAGTTATCGCAGCACAGAAAGACCTTGTTAAGACTCTGACCGATAACGGTATGACGATCGTCGAGGTCGACAAGGAACCCTTCAAGGAGGCTGCGAAGAAGGCATACGAGCAGCTTGGCTGGACGGAACTGAGAGAGAACATCTACAAGGAAGCCGGACTTCAGTAAGCGGGCAGTCTGCCTGGAAATGAACCATCATGGAGCGCAGAAGTTTTGACTTATGCGCTCCATTTTCAAAGAAGGAAGAGAGAATTATGAAAAAACTATATGGGAAGTTCTGCCGCTTTGAGGAGAATCTTGCGCTGGTGCTTCTCGCAG
>JAFWSW010000072.1 GCA_017519205.1 Clostridiales bacterium
ATGCAGTACCATCCATCTTCTTGCCGAGGAACTCCGGCAGATTCATGCCGGCCATCTCGAAGATCTCGTTCATCGGCGGGACGCTCTTCATAAGACCCGAGATGAAGTTTGCGGTAGAGCTTTTTCCATCGCCGGATCCACTGCCTGCGCCACTGTCCCAAACGGTTACCTTGTCGATCTTCAGGTCGCGGATCGCTTCTACCTGGATCTTCATGAGGTCTTCCATCTTGTCTGCGAGCATGAGCATCATTGCGTTCTTGGCATCTCCGCCAGCAGCAGCTACGATCTTCTCGAAACCTGCGGCCTGCTTCTGGAGGATCTCCTGCATACCACGAGCCTGAGCTTCCATCTTTGCATAGATAGCGTCAGCTTCACCGGCTGCACGTCTTCTGATCTTCTCAGCTTCTGCCTCAGCAGCGAGCTCGACTTCTCTCTTATTGATCTCAGCCTTAACGATAACGTCGGCTTCGAGGGTTGCCTTTTCACGGGCGGAACGGGAAAGCTCAGCTTCTTTCTCAGCAGCGTATGCTTCTTCGAGTGCCTTAGCGGCCTGAACCTTCTCAGCTGCGATCGCCAGTCTCATCGCCTCAGCGGCTTTCTCACGGCGTACAGCCTCGGAATTAGCAACTTCGATCTTCGCGGAGTTCTCACCCTGGATCGCCATGGAGTTTGCAGATGCAACCTGGATTCTCTGATCCTTCTGAGCAAGAGCCTCACCGATGGAACCGTCTCTTTCCTTCTCAGCAACGTTCTTCTTCGCGTCGTTGATAGCCTTAGCAGCTGCCTCTTTACCAAGAGCGCTGATGTAGCCGGACTCATCGGAAATATCCGTTACGTTTACGTTGATCAGTCTAAGACCGATCTTCTTGAGCTCTGTTTCCACGTTTCTGGAAACCGCCTCGAGGAACTTATCACGGTCGGTGTTGATCTCCTCGATGTCCATCGTCGCGATAACGAGACGGAGCTGACCGAAGATGATGTCCTTCGCGAGTTCCTGGATCTCCGTGAGTTTCAGGCCCAGGAGACGCTCAGCAGCGTTCTGCATAACGCCGGGTTCCGTGGAGATACCGACTGTAAAGATAGACGGTACGTCGATACGGATGTTCTGGCGGGACAGCGCCGAACGAAGGTCGACCGAGATCGAGATCGGCGTCAAGTCCAGATACTGGTATGACTGAATGATCGGCCAAACAAACGCAGCACCACCGTGAATACATTTCGATGAGCGTGCGGTGCCGTCCGCATTCTTACCAACCTTACCATAGATGACCATAATACGGTCAGACGGGCATTTTCTGTATCTTGAAAGAAAAATCAAGAACAGTGTGAACACCAGAAGAGCAATGACAACGAGCAAGCAGATCAGCTCAAATGGCATAGTAGCCAACAATACTCTCATTAATTTCATTGGCATTTTCGTTTCCTCCTACTTCCTGTTAGTTATGTTTGGTCACAATCAGTGTTGTACCCTTTGTAATTCCGATCACCGTCACATGTGTTCCGGTGGGAATCTTCTCTTCTTCGTCCGAGACCGCCTCAAATTCCTGAAGCTGATCCTGGACCTCTACCATCACTTTGCCGGAGCCTTCACGCTTTCCCGGGATCGGAATGTATACTTCACCCGTTTTTCCGAGTGCGAACTTAATATTCAGTGTACCATCCGACTGTATCTTCTGCATACCCCAAAGAGCAATTCCCATGAGGAACATCCCGAGGAATCCGCAGATGAATGCGAGGATCGATGCCGCCCATACCGGAAGTCCGCCCTTCATGAACAGAAGTCCGGTCCAGCCGAAGATGCTGAAGAAGGCGATGATGCCCTGCATCGTGATAAGTCTGAATCCCGAGCCATGTGCTTTGTCCGCCTTATCGACATAAGTTCTTCCGTCCGGCAGATCCTGATCCGGGATACCTACGTCCGGTCCGTGGACCATGAGATCATGCGGTGCCGCATCGGCCAGGTAAACGTCGCCGGTATGTACATCGACGACCACTCCGCCCTGGACATCCGCGAACTCGTGTGCGATCGCGGCAACGTGTCCGGATCCTGCTTCCATATCGTGATCGTAATCGTAGGATCCGTCGTGTGTCAGATCCGCTCCGTCATGTCCTTCCGCGCCAAAAGCACCCGTTCCGTCATGTACTGCGTCACCGTGCACGCCGCCGAAGTCTCCGTGCCCGAAGTCGTGGCCGATATCGCCGTGACCGCCTACGTCGTGTCCTCCGAAGTCATGACCTCCATGACCGAAATCATGTCCGATGTCATGTCCGACATCGTGGCTCATATCCATGTCATGTCCGTGACCGAAGTCGTGGCCGTGGCCTCCTACATCGTGTCCATCCAGATCGCCTGCGTGGGACGCAGCTCCGATCAGCAGAAGAATAAACTGGAAGATCAGAAGTACGGTGAAGACGATGGCAATGCAGGCGAAGATCTGCTGCGGCAGATTCATTGCTTCAAACCAGTTTACAAGAAAATCCATTGTCCTTCTCCTTTCTAAATCTCATTCAGCAGTCTCTCCGCTTCCTTCTTAAGAAGGATGGAAAGATGCGCGGTGTAAAGTATCGTAAGTAATCTTTTTACCTGTTCCCGGCTCGTCTTCGAGTAGTCGAACTTCTTCTCCGACATCGCCTTATCGATGTAATCGTTAAGCTTTGTTTCTGACCGGATCGGGTCGATCGGAGCCATCGCGATGAGTTCACAGAATGCACTGTATACTGTGCTGTCCTGATTGGCCATCTTCAGCAGTTCCAGGATCCCCTCGAGCGAGAAGACATCCTTGAAGTAGTTGAGGATCGCAAGCCTGATAAACTTATCGCGGTTATACAGTTTCTTCACCGGCGACTCGACGAATCCCCGCTTGACCCAGTTCTGCACCGTATGCGCCTCGATCCCGAGAAGCCCGGTCACCTGGCGGAGCTGCATGCCCTCCATCAGGAACATCGGATCCAGGATCCCGTCGATATTCTTCAGGTGATCCTTCGTTACAGAAATCAATGTACCCGGCAGGTATTCACTCATTTCAGATGCCTCCTTTCTCTATCGGATTGTCGTTATCTTATCACACGGTCACGTGACTGTCAAGAACTTTCATACGAACTTTTACCAGCGTCACTTGATTTGGCATTCAAAATATTTCTTCACGTTACTTTTCGGAACGCGAAATGTATAATAGGAGTATATGACAGGCAGGCAGGTTTCGCCGGTCTGCAAGGAGGAGTGGAGAGTATGCCTTTTCAGCAGGATAATTTCATGGGGTCCGATGGCGAGACCCTGATCACCTATTTCAAGATGATCCCGGAAGGAACGGCCCGCGGCGTCGTGCAGATCGTGCACGGTATGTGCGAATACATGGAGCGCTATACCGAGCTCGCCGAATACCTCTGCGACAAGGGGTACGTCATCTGCGGCGAGGACCACATGGGTCACGGAAAAACGGTCGGCGAAGGCGGCATCTACGGATACTTCGGACGCGAGGACGGAGCAGAACATCTCGTCGAGGACGTCGAGAAACTTCACCGCATCATGAAAGAAACATATAAGGATATTCCCTACATCGTCCTCGGACACTCGATGGGTTCTTTTATCGCAAGAAACTGGTATGCACAGTACGGCAGCGACTGTGCGGGATTGATCCTCTCCGGCACCGCGAAGTCGAATAAGCTTGTTGCTCCCCTCTCATTTCTGGCGAAATTCCAGCGTCTTTTCCTCGGCGACAAGCGTCCGGCGCACATGCTCGCGAGAACCATTAATAAGCAGTATTTAAAGAAGATCAGTAAGCCCAAGACTCCGGCAGACTGGATCTCCTACGACGAGGAGGTCGTGAAGAAATATATGGCAGACAAGCTCTGTACATTTACCTTCACCCACTCCGGTTATATCGATCTTTTCAAGCTTCTGCGCGACTGCAATGCCGAGTCGTGGTACGGCTCGATCCCGAAGGACAAGCCGATCCTTCTGATCTCCGGCGACGAGGATCCGGTCGGCGACTACGGCGAGGGACCGCAGGAGATCTACGACAAACTGATCGAGTCCGGTCAGGTCAAGGTCACGATCGACATCCGTCACGGCATGCGCCACGAGCCGCATAACGAGATCGGACGCGAGGCCGTCTACCAGAGATTCGCATCTTATCTATACGACAATTTCGGATCGGAAAGCACTTCCGAAAAAGAGTAAACACCATCACGGCGGCGCGCCCGCGCCGTCCGCAAATAAATAGAACATAGTAAGCAAGGGAACAAGGGGGACCCAACATGAAAAAAGCTGCAGCTGTTCTGATGTCGCTGGCGATCGTTTTAACGATGGCCGGATGCGGCAAGAGCGAAGAAACAAAGAAGACGAAAAAGTCGAAGAAAACGAAGAAGGAAACGGAGATCACCGACACCACCGAGACTACGGAAGATCCGTACATCTCGATGATCGAGCCGTCTACGACCGAGTCGGATGAACCGACGGACACGACGCCCGCTCCGGTTGCAGCTTCCTCCACAGCACTTCACTCCGAGCTTTACACCGATACATTCGGTTATGGAAAGCTCCAGGATAGCGACGGTTATAAATATACGACCAAGGTGCTGTACGGGATGGAGTATATCGAGTTCTCCGACAGCAAGTATCTGGATATGCAGCGGGCAGTGGTTTCTTACTACGAGATGCTGGAGTCGGAACTTCTTGCGATCTACGACACGAAGCTTGCCGATTATAAGAAAGACAGCAAGGAAAATATCTACGTAGAGGCAACGACATACATCATGCGCGATGACTCCTACATCTTCTCTTATGCGGTGAAGCATCCGTCTGTAAAAGAAGACTTCGACGGATATGACACCTTCAACTACTGGACCGAGAGCGGTGAAGAAATTAAGCTCAACGATGTCATCACGAACAACTATCTTTTCATCGCAGCCGTTGTTAAGTGCGGCATGCAGGCGAAGATCCCGGACGAGTCACTCCAGGATCAGACCTTCCAGGATTCCCTCCGTGACGGTACCTGTGACTTCGCGCTGACCTACGACGGCCTCTACATCTTCTTCGATTATTTCCAGCTGAAGGTTCCGCTGAGCGAACTGAAGGGCGCATATAATGAGAAGTACTTCGGTCATGAACCGGAAGAATATTTCCTGACTATCAACGCCGACGCGACGCTGCAGTATGACTTCGACCGCGACGGTAACGAAGACTCGCTCCTTCTCGAAGCGAAACACGAGGATCCGAACGATCCGTATTCCGTAAGTTCCATCGCCATCCACTTGAATAACGATGTCCAGGAGGTCAAGGAAGGCATCTGGGGCGAGTTTAATCCGGAGTATGGTGAGATGTATCTCATGAAGACCGAGGACGCCCTCTACCTCTATCTGACCGTCGGTGTCGACGAGGGTACCGAGTATGTTGCCTATGAGTACGCAAACGGCACATGGACATATGTGAACCGTTTCGATGACGGCGAGTACTTCTACGCACATCCGTACGATCCGCACGATGTAAAGATGAGCCGTTATATCGGTATCTTCGGAACCAACTTCATGTATTCCGAATACGATCTTACTAAGAACCACGGTCTTCCGACGCTGATCAACCCGATCTATTTCACCGAAGATAATTTCATCTGCGCCACAACGGATGTCCCCTGCCACCAGCTAAATGACAACTACGAAGTGATCGCCGAGACTACCATCCCTAAAGGAAGCATCGTGCAGATCCTGGCGTACACACCGGACGACAACCAGTTCCTGCTTTCGATCTGTTTTGAAGACAGCACCGAAAACTACTGCGTCTCCGTCGACGTGGCTAAGGACGCCGACTCTTACACGATCGGCGGCATCCCGCTTTCCGATGCATTCACCGGACTGAACTACGCCGGCTGATAAACAGCTTAAACAAACCAAAAGACCGGTCCCTCCGTAACGGAGAAGCCGGTCTTTCTTTATGCTCTTTCTATGCAAAAAGCACCCGCCCAGGGGGCAGGTGCTTTTCGAGCAGAACGCAGTGCGTTCTTTAAATCTTATACTCTGTTGTAGTTGATCAGGCAGCCCTTCAGAATGATTCTTCTCTCTTCGTCAGTCAGATCGCCGAGGCGCAGGTCGAATTCCTTCAGGCCGTTCTCACCGACAGTGTATGCCTTGATGACTTCTGTCTTGTTCTCAACTGCAGCCTTGATGCCCGGGATGAAGATGTAGTCGAGGTTCTTAAACGGAAGCTCGCCCTCTTCGATCAGGAACGGCAGCATACCCCAGTTGATGAGGTTCGATCTGTAACGCTTGGTAGCATACTCGTTCGCGATGTTTGCCCAGCCGCCAAGTACCTTCTGGCAGGAAGCCGCCTGCTCACGGGCAGAACCGTCACCCGGCTTTACGGCAAAGATCGTGGAACCGAATCCTGTATTGTCGCGGTGAACCTCCGGGAAGTCCTTCTTGATCGTCTGCATGACCTTGTGGATCTCCGGGAACAGATCGCAGAGCTTCTTATCTTCTTCTCTTGCCTTCTCTACCTTCTGGATCTCCTTGGCACGGCCTACATACTCCGGATCCTTACGGCTCAGAGTAAACTCCGCCAGTCCGAGAGGATTGGATCTGTAGGAAGATGTCTCACCGGACGGGATCAGTTCGTCTGTTGTGGTAACCGGATCGTGGATCTCGGATACGCAGCGCAGAACGAGGTTATCGGTAAGAGCGACCATGGCCGGCCAGTCCTTGATGTTCGGACCGAAGTGGATCGGATAATCCGGATCTGCAACGCCCTTAGAATCGAATACGCGGTTCGCGTAGATCTTCGAATCGAAGAAGTACTTGTACTTACCGAACTCACCGTCGAACTCGGTAGCTGCTGTCAGCTCGCCCTGGTTCGCAGCTGTTGCAGCGATGGAACGAGCGTCCATGAGAGCAACGGAAGAGATCTGACCGTTCTGGAGCTTAGATCCTTCACGGTTCGGGAAGTTTCTCGTGGAGTGACGGATACTGAAGGCATTGTTTGCCGGAGTATCACCTGCACCGAAGCACGGTCCGCAGAAAGCGGTCTTCATGATGGCACCGGTCTCCATGATGGTCGCGGCACAGCCGTTACGAACCAGCTCCATGTAAACAGGCATGGATGCCGGATATACGGAGAGTGTGAACTCGTTACTACCGATGTACTTGCCCTTCAGGATATCGGCAGCTGCGCAGATGTTCTCGAATCCGCCGCCGGCGCATCCTGCAATGATTCCCTGATCGACCATGAACTTGCCGTTTCTTACCTTGCTTCTCAGAGAGAAATCTACCTTATCGCCGAGGGAGACCTTCGCACGCTTCTCAACATCGTCGAGGATATCGTCGAGGTTCGCCTTCAGTTCTTCGATCGTGTAGGTGTTACTCGGGTGGAACGGCATCGCGATCATCGGCTTGATGGCAGAAAGATCGATCTCTACAACGCCATCGTAGTAAGCAACTTCACCCGGATTGAGTTCCTTATAGTCTTCGGAACGGCCGTGGATATCGTAGAAAGACTTGACCTCATCATCTGTCTGCCAGATAGAAGAGAGGCATGTGGTCTCGGTGGTCATAACATCGACACCGATACGGAAGTCAGTGGACAGGGATGCAACACCCGGACCTACGAACTCCATGACCTTGTTCTTTACGTAGCCGTTTGCAAATACGGCACCGATGATAGCGAGGGCAACGTCCTGCGGACCAACGCCCTTGACCGGAGCGCCCTTGAGGTAGATCGCAACTACACCCGGCATGTTGATGTCATATGTCTGGTTGAGGAGCTGCTTAACCAGCTCCGGTCCGCCCTCACCCATAGCCATGGTACCGAGTGCACCGTAACGTGTGTGGGAGTCAGAACCGAGGATCATTCTTCCGCCGCCGGCAAGCATCTCTCTTGCGAACTGGTGGATAACAGCCTGATGCGGCGGCACATATACACCGCCGTATTTCTTGGCACAGGAAAGACCGAACATGTGGTCATCCTCGTTGATCGTACCGCCGACAGCACACAGGGAGTTGTGGCAGTTCGTCAGAACGTACGGTACCGGGAACTTCGTAAGTCCCGAAGCACGTGCGGTCTGGATAATACCTACGAAAGTGATATCGTGAGAAGTCAGCTTATCGAACTTGATCTTCAGCTTCTCCATGTTATCGGAGGTATTATGATCCTTCAAAATACCATACGCGATGGTCGCCTTCTTCGCCTCTTCTTTGGTGATGGTCTTACCGGTCTTGCTGGCAATTGCAGCAGCTGCTTCCGAATTATCCGGAATGATCTCCGAACCACGGATCAGATATGCACCGGAATCAAGTAATGAAATCATAAATCATCCTCCTAGTATTTCTAAACACATATATTATATGGAAATCCGAAGAAACTTCAAGCGATCCCCTGCCCACGCATCTCTGGTTTTTCAGATATGTTCATAAACTCGCAACATCTTCCATGTATCATTACCTTGTCGATGTATTTCTTTCCGTCGGCAGAACGCTAAACCTGACGACAAGACATTTACGAGGCGACTATGGAACAAAGAAAGAAAGTAGCTGTTTTCTCACCGAATATCTATGAGCCGATGACGCATGCGATCCAGGAAGGTATCAGCAAGGCGGCGCTCGAGCTCGGCATCAAGGTCATCTTCTTCGTGGCCTTCAGCGACGATTTCAGCAACCGCATGTACGAGCAGTATAAAAACTACGACGAAGGTGATATCGCCGCATTCGAGCTTCCGGATCTGAATGATTTCGACGGAATCATCCGTATCGATCTGGCCTATGGTCCGTATGCGCAGAAACATCTCGACGAGCGCCTCAGCGAAGTCAGCATCCCGATCATCAACGTCGGCGGTTACGATGAGCGCTACTTCAATGTCGTCAGTGACGAGATCGATTCTTTCTACAACATTGTCGACCATCTGATCGATGTGCATAACTGCAGAGACATTTATCACCTGGCTGGATTGAAGGAAAGGAATTTTACCCAGACCCGTATCGATGCCTATCGAAAAGCACTCGAAGACAACGATATCCCCTTTGATGAGAACAAGGTCTATTATGGTACACTCTGGCATGACTGCGGCGATGCCGCACTTGACTATATCCTCGCCGACTGCGAAAAGAACGGGAAGAAATATCCGGACACCATCGTCTGCGCGAACGACTATTCCGCTGTCGGCCTGATCGATGCCTGCCATAGAAGAGGCATCGAGGTGCCGGGTGATTTTCGCGTGACCGGATACGACGGACTCGAAGAAGCCTATCAGGGTTATCCTTCCCTGACGACCGGCGCGCAGCCTTTCTTTCAGTCCGGATATCAGGGCATCTATGCACTGAAGGACATGTGGAACGGTGAGGGTGTCGGAGAGAACCGCCTGATCCCGGGCGAACTGGTCTGCAACCAGTCCTGCGGATGTAAGTCCATGAGCACCTATAACATCGAAGACATCCGAAGCCTTTACATCCGCCGTCTGGACCGTGTATCCGATCTGGCCCAGTCCACGACCAGCTTGATCCTCAGCGTCTCCAGCGCACGCACGATGGATGAGTGTTTCTCGGAGATCACGAAGTATTCGGCCATCGACTCGGGCTTCACGGCCATGCTCCTCTGCCTGGCTCCGAACTGGGAAGAACACCGTATTCTCCCGGAGAACTTCTCGGAACTCGATGAAGAGATGTCTGTAGTTGCCGGATTTATCGGCCCGGATCCGGTCAAGCACGAGAAATTCAGGAAGAAAGACCTTCTTCCGCCGGATCTTCTCGCCGATCCGAAACCTTACTATATCTTCGCGATCCATCACCTGCAGTATTATATGGGATATCTCATCGTGTCTCCGCAGAACGAAGCGCACGAATCCCTGTTCATGAAGTCCTGGATCGTTAACCTCGGCTCCATGATCGAGAACTGGAGGATCCGTCATAAGCTGAACCTCGCCGTACAGAGGATGGAAAACCTCTACAACCGCGACATGCTGACGAACCTCTATAACCGTCACGGCTACGATATGTTCTTCCTCCAGATCTTCAAGGAATGCAGGAAGAACCGCGTCCCGATCGGCGTCATGATGATCGATATGGACGACTTAAAACTCGTCAACGATAACTATGGTCACGCCGAGGGTGACTACAGCCTCTGCACGATCGCAAACGGCATGCGTCTCGCCGCACTGAACGGAGAGATCTGTCTTCGTACCGGCGGTGATGAATTCGTTGTTCTGGTGAAGGATTATTCCGAGGAAAAAGCACTCCTCTACACCAACGCTCTGAACGATTACATCAACAGCCGCATCGAAATGGATAAAAAGAACTACACCTTCTCCGTCAGTATCGGAACATGCATCAAGCTCCCTCCGGAGGGACCGGACGAGAGCGCTCCCGACTACGATAAGAAAGCCGATGAAGAAGCGATACGTGCTTTTTCCGAGGAATACTTAAAGATCGCCGACGCCAAGATGTACGAGATCAAGAAAGCACACAAGGCCGGACGCAGCTGATCCCCGGCGAGCTTACCCAAACTAAACAACACACTAAGAAGCCTCAGCACCACGTTATGGCGCCGAGGCTTCTTTATGTCTGTTTTAGATTAGGAGCCGTAGAATACACATGTCAATTTATTTTTCACGCGCAAATATTTCGTTTGAATCAGGCAACGACCTTCACAATAAAACCTGAAAGAAGGATCAATGCCAGCAATGCATTTGCCGAGTATGCAATAAGGATCACGTGGCTCTTTTTTATCGTAAGGATGATCATCGGGATCGTGAAAACAGCAGCGATAATGAGGATGATGACCACATACTTGGCGGATGCTTTTCGAACAGTTCTCGTCCCCTTTTCTGTGATCTTATCGATATCCGTATATTCATTGGGGACGCGGAGCGCATGCTGTGCAGACATGATCTCTCCTTCGTATTCTCCGCCTAATACGAATTTCTGTCCAAGAAAAGCATCGCCTGCTTCAAAGGAGGATTCCTTCTCGGTAACTGTCGTTTTCTCACCCCAGGTGCCGGCTTCGCTGACAATCCTGAATACGGAAATGATCTCCTCGCGGGAGAGCTTTTTCTTCGTTCCGTCTGCTTCACAATGGTAGAGAATCACCTCATCAAGATCGATACCAAACTGGTTAAACAACTGCACCGAATCTTCATGATGAAAAGGCACGCCGGTGCCGATCGCATCGCCCACTTCTGCTTCGCGTACTGATCCGTCTTTGTTAAGGATAAACAGGTCTCCCGGCACCTTGGTCAGATGAACGGGATCCACACTCGAACGGGAAGAGATGACCACCTTTGTCTCCTCCGTTTGGGTGCTCTTCCAGATGAAGATACAGCAAACAGCCGCGCATATGATCCATACTGCAAATACGATCAGGGGAATAAGGATCTCATGTTGTTTTTTCTTCTGCTGTTCTGTCATTTCTTCTTTTAGATAGACACGGTTACTTCAGTTTTTTCTCGAGTTCTTTGATGACGATCTCGAGCGCTTTGATTCGTGCGTATTTCTTATCGACGGATTCGAGGACATGCCACGGCGCGAACTTCGTCGAGGTCTTCTGGATCATCTCGTTGATGGCATCTTCATAGACGTCCCACGTCTCTCTGTTGCGCCAGTCTTCGTCCGTGATCTTCCACTGCTTCTCCGGAGTGTTCTGACGGTCGGTAAATCTCTCGAGCTGAGTGTCTTTATCGATCTGTACCCAGAACTTGATGATGACAGCGCCCCAGTCGTCGAGTTCTTTTTCAAACTCATTGATCTCGTTATAGGCACGCTTCCAGTCATTTTCAGAACAGAATCCCTCTATTCTTTCGACCATCACGCGGCCGTACCAGGTGCGGTCGAAGATCGCGACATGACCGTCCTTCGGGAGACGTGTCCAGAAACGCCACAGATAATGTCTCGCTTTCTCGTGCGGTTCCGGACTTGCGATCGGATGCACTTCGTATCCTCTAGGATCCAGCGCCTCGGCGATACGCTTGATGTTGCCGCCTTTTCCTGCGGCATCCCATCCTTCGTAGGCGATGATGAGCGGGACTCTCTTTCTGTACAGACGGTTATGAAGTTCGGAAAGACGTTCCTGCAGTTTGTCGAGTTTCTCCTTATATTCTTCGTCGGAAAGTTCTTTTCCATCGAGAGGAATATCAGCAAGCTTCGGCATCTTTACGAGCGGGAAAGTATTCTGCAGAAGCGGTACTGCCAGAGAGTGATTCTGAAGCGCGATATCGATGCCCTCATTCATTCTTTCCAGGACCTGAAGTTCCGCCCACTTTTCCGATTTTGCATCGATGATATACCAAGGTGCAGAGGAAGTATCTGTATCCTCCAGATACTTCTCGAAGATCTTCTCGCAGGCTTTGTAGTGCTTGTTCTGCCAGACATCGCCTTCGCTGACACGCCACTTCGTATCGATGTGATCCTTGAGATTTTCGATCCTCTTTTTCTGCTCTTCTTCCGTGATGTGCATGAAGAATTTCAGGACCAGATATCCGTTATCGGTGAGCTGTCGCTCGAACCTTCTTATGCTCGCGATACGCTTCTCATAAAGAGAGTCGGACATGTCGCCGGAGATGCGGTTCATGACGATCTCGTTCATCCATCCGGTGTTATAGAAACGGAATTTACCCGCCTCCGGAAGCGCCTCGAAATAGCGGAACAGGAACGGCTTTCTTTTCTCGAGATCGGTCGGCATATCGAAGGTCGCGACCTTATAGAATCTCGGGTCGATGTTGTTAATGACATTGCCGATCAGGGTGCCCTTTCCGGCAGTTCCCCAGCCCTCGATCAAAACGACGACCGGGAGCTTATTGTCCTTGATCTTATTCTGGTTTACAAACAGAAGATCTTCCTGTTCTTTCAGACGGGATTTCAGTATTTCCTTCTCAGGTTTCTCATTGAGATACGCGTTCTTCAACATAGTCAGGATCCTCCCTTCAAACGGTGCGGATGCATATGCCAAGCGAATAGAAAATGTATCTATATTTTACCACGGATGAACGGCGTAAGAAACTCTTTAACGCACTTAGAAAATCGGTGCGATCAAGCGGAGGATCAGACGGAACAGACTCCAGCCTCGCTTGTAGTTCAGCTCTTCCTTCAGGACTTCATCGGACTGTTCGAAAGACTTTAGAAAATCGTTCTTTACATCGACGACGGTCGGAGTATTGCACATCCAGACTGCGCTTTCGAAGTGGAGATATAAGCTTCTGTAATCCCAGTTAACGGAGCCGACGATCGCGGCTTTGTCATCAATAACGACGGTCTTGCTGTGCATGAAGCCGGGAGTGTACTCATAGATACGCACGCCGGCATTGACCAGGTCACGGTAATAGCATCGTGTCGCCTGATGGATCATCCACTTATCGTATATACTCGGGGTCACGATACGCACATCGACGCCGCTCTTGGCCGCGAGGCTCAAGGCAGAGATCATGTCCTCATCGAGGATCAGATACGGGGTGCTGATGTAAAGGTATTTTTCCGCAGCGGAGAT
Organism: Clostridiales bacterium; assembly: GCA_017519205.1. GTDB lineage: Bacteria > Bacillota > Clostridia > Saccharofermentanales > Saccharofermentanaceae > Scatonaster. The sequence continues at coordinate 13,454 of JAFWSW010000072.1, forward strand.
CATGTGCATGTACACACTCTCACCGACTCTTTCACGGTCGATCGGGATGTCGTTATACGGCTGGACAAATCCGTCATTTTTGATCGGACAGGGTGTCTCGAGCCACGGATTAAAGTTCGAAAAATCTTCTGATGTCACCTGGTTGATCTGCCAGATCTGAAGGAAGAAGCAGGTCAGGCTCCATGCGGCTTCACCCTCGACCATCACGGCAGAGTCCTTCCAGTAGCCGAATCTCTCTTTCTCATTGACATATTCGTCAGAGAGATTGAGTCCGCCGCAGAAGGCGATCTTTCCGTCGATCGAGGTGATCTTTCTGTGGTCGCGGTTGTTCTGGATGGTCGTGAAGAACGGGCGAAACGGATTAAAGACCTTGCACTCGATCCCCAGGGATTTAAGATACTCCGGATACTCGGACGGAAGACTTAAGAAACATCCCATGTCGTCATACATGATACGTACGAGGACACCGTTGGCCGCTTTTTCTTTCAGGATCTCTAAAACAGAATCCCAGAACTTTCCTTCACCGATCGTGAAGTACTCGAGGAAGATATACTTTTCGGCTGTTTTCAGTTTCTCGAGGAATACCGGCCAGAAGGCTTCACCCGGTGAGAGATACTGTGTATTCGTGTTCTTATACACCGGGAAGTTCTCCATCTTCTCGAGATACTCGACGCTCCTGACATAGGAGGGATACTTCTCGGCGAGTTCTTCTTTGATCTGCGGGTTGACCACGAACTGATCCTTGGTATTCTCGATGACTTCGGAAAGGTTTTTCGCGTAGCGGTTACTTAACATCTGCGAGTTGATGAACACATAGAGCACACCGCCGAAGACCGGGAACATGAGGATCAGGAAGACCCATATCAGACGGTATCCGCCTTTATCGTTTTTGCTGATAACATAAAGGGCGACAATAACGGAGATGACACGGAATACGATGGAGGCGATCTCCGAGATCGTGGTTCCGGCAACGATCAGGAAAATAAAGGACGAAATTTCCACAAGCAGTATCAATATGATGACTGCCCGGCGCATCAAAAGAGACTGGAACCATTGTTTACGCATGTTTTTCCTCCACTTACCTATATTTATTATCAACAATATAAAAATTAAGTCAAATGAAAGTAGGCTTTTTGCTACTTGTGGTATAAAATGGGAGATGTAAATCACAGGAATATTTGTTATTCTTCGTAAAAAAGCACTTTCCCTGATAAGGAGCTGTGTATGAACTCGATCGAATCCAACCGACAGAAGTCTGTTCTGCCGTTTCTTATACCGGCGGCTTTTATATCCGCCGCACTCGTTACGTATCTGGTCTATAAGACCGGCGGTACGCCGAGTATCTATGCCAATCTGATCCTGATTCCGGTCGTCCTGACCGCGCTGTTTTCACCGGTATGGTACAGTGCGTTCTTTGCGGCCCTCGCCGGCCTTGCCATGGGACCTTTAATCAGCATGATCTCCGATGGAGAGGTCAAGGGCTGGACCTGGCTTATCCGTGCGCTGATCTATGTCGCTGTAAGTATCGTTATCTCCGTGATCTCCTCAAGATCGCGTCAGCGTGAGCGTCATTTCGAGCATCTGGCGACTCACGATTCGTTAACCGGTCTTCCGAACTTCAACATTATCACATCCTCGAAGATCCCGTCTTCCGGTGCGATGTCGATCCTGATCCTTTCCTTCAACGAGGACAGTGATATCCAGGGTCTCTTCGGGTCCGACTTTTATTCTTCGATCGTAAAGAAGATCTCCTCCGAGCTGAAGGATCTTCTCTCCTCTTATCCGAATGCTACACTCTGCAAGAGAAACAATCTCAACTACGGCATCATCGTGGAACATTTCTCCAATGAAGAGAGCCTCGAGAGTATCCTCGCGGCACTCAATAATGTAAACGGCGTAACGATCTCCGTAGAAGGTACTCCGGTATATGTTTCCTACCGTATCGGCTTTACCGTGATCCGTCCGGGAGCAAGTATCCCCGAGGGACTCCGTCAGGCGAACATCGCGCTTCGTTATTCCTTCCTGGAGGATCAGCAGATCAGCCGCTATACGGATGCGATGCGTGACTACTATAAGGGTACGGTAAGCATCGCCAGTGAGTTCTCCTCCGCCATCACGAAGGGCATGGTCCAGGCATCTTATCAGACGATCCACGAGGCCGGCACACATACTCCGGTCGCAGTCGAGATCCTTGCCAAGTGGATCCGTGACGACGGCACGAAGATGACCGCCGAGGAGTTTGTTCCGATCCTTGAAAAGACTTCCTGTCTTTCGAAACTGACGATGTTCATGACCGAGGAAACGATCCGCTATGCCAAGCTTCCTGTTAATGAAGGAAAGAAGTTCAGCATCAACTTCTCCGCCGCGGAACTGTCCGAGCGAAGTGTTATGGAGTTTGTCCGTGCCGTGGAGAATTCCGGTATCGAGACGTCACGCGTCATGATCGAGATCACGGGTGCTTTTGCCGAAGATAATTATCTCGTCAAAGATAATCTGACCTTCCTCCACAAGCACGGTATCGGCATCGCGATCGACTATCTCAGTGCCGTTTCTTCCTGCTTCATTCTCATTTCTGATACACCGATCGATTTCATCAAGATCAACCGCTGCATCACAAGCCATCTCGATCAGAAGAGAAGCAAAGAACTGATACGTTCCATCGTCCAGTATGCAAAAGCAAACAACCTGAAGACCATTGCCGAGGGTATCGAGACCGAGTCTCAGGCGACCTTCTGCGAACAGGCCGGGGTCGACTTCATGCAGGGTTATTTCTTCTCTGTTCCGATGCTTCTTAATTCCGAGGGACACGCGGATCCGGATAGACTTCCCGAAAAATCCTCTTCCGAAAGCACCGGCGAAGATGAAAAGAGCGAGTCAAAAAAGCCGAGCGCTCCCAGCATCACGCTCGTCAAGCACGACGAGGAGAACGAGAAACAGGATTAATATCCCGAAAAAATTCAGACAAACAAAAAGAGCAGTGATCACTGCTCTTTTTTCTCGCTTTGTTTGTTCGCGGCTTCTTCCGCTTTCCTTGCCTTGACCTTCCTTCCCACACGGATCAGCTGGGCATAGCGGTTCGCTGTGTGGTAAGCTTTTCGGGCATTGGCGATGAGAGGATTCTTACCGCTTCCGGTCTTCTTCGCAACCTCCTCTTCTTTCTTCAGGAAGTGCTTATCTTCCTCCGGCGGAACGAGCTTCGTCTGACTGTACTTCTTCGATGAATGGAGTTTACCGACATTCGATCTGCGCATCGCCTTCTCACGCACATGACGGGAGATCGCATTCATGTATGCTTCCTCGACACGGCTTGCAAATGTCTCTGCGGAATATGAAGCTACCGTCTTCTCGGCATTGGAGGAATAGCGCTCGGCCGTCACCGGATCCTTAAAGATATCGGCAACGATATCCGCGATCTCATTTTCATGCTTGAACAGTCTCGCATTCTCTCCGTCCTTGAAAAGCTCATTGACGGCATCGTCGTTTCTGGCGATGACCGGAAGTCCGGCCGCCATAGCTTCGTAATAGGTAAGGCCCTGTGTCTCCGATGTGGAGCAGGAGATAAACGCATCTCCGAGCTGATAGTATTTACCGATCTCCGCATACGGAGCGGCTCCTGCGAAAATGATCTTATCGCTTACGCCGAGGTTGGCCGCCTGTTTCTTCAGATCTTCAAGTGCCGGACCGTCACCTACGATGAGGAGGCGGACATTCGGCATCTTATTTCTGATCGCCGGTACCTGTTCGATGACCTTATCGATACTCTTTTCTTTCGCAACACGTCCGAGGGAAAGAAGGATCTTCTCATTCGGGCGGATGCCGAATTTATCTTTCAGTTCCTGTATCTCTTCTTCTTTGAAGTTGCTGCGGTTAAACGGTGAAACATCGATTCCGGTCGGGATGACATAGATCGGTTTTTTCACGCCGTAATCGCGGAGTGCATTCTTAACTTTCTCTGTAGGAACGATAAGTCCGGTCGGAACATTACAGAAGCTCTTACTGTATTTTCTTGCCACCTCCGGAGTGATGATCTTCTTGACCTTACCACCGAGAATATAGTGGGTATAGTCCTCCAGCATCGTGTGATAGGTATGCACGATCGGAAGGTGTAATGTCATCGAGGATGAAAGTCCGACAAGTCCCATCGAGAATTCAGTCTGGGTGTGAATGATATCTATCTTGAGTCTTTTCAGGATCTGCACCAGACGGAAAGAGTACGGCATAGTCGTACGATAAGGACGCACCAGAAGCATCGGGATACTCGGAATACGGAATACCGGCGGATTCTTGCCGACACGGCGGACGATCGGAGAAATATTCTCCGAGGTCACAAAAACATACACACGGTGGCCTCTTTTCCTAAGTGCGATCGCCAGCGTGTGGATAGACGATGTTACTCCGTTAATATCCGGAAAATATGTATCCGTAATGATTGCGATGTTCATACCTGCTCCTTGTCTCCAACATGATTATACCATAACCATCTTTTTGAGAATGACAAATCCATCACTATTTTGATATACTCGAATCACATTCGCCGATATACTCAAAGCATGACGAATACGGTCCGGAACCTCGGATACTCCCGCCGGACACTACCTACATCAAGGAGGGATCAACAATGTCTTTACCTAAGGATTTTATCTGGGGCGTCGCCGGCGCTTCCTACCAGGTCGAAGGTGCCTGGAATGAAGACGGCAAAGGCCCTTCCATCTGGGACACATATACACACTGGCGTAATTCACCGGTACATAATCACGAGACCGGAGATGTCGCCTGCGACCACTATCACCGCTACAAAGAGGACGTTGCTCTTCTTAAGGAAATGGGTGTAAAAGCATACCGTTTCTCTATCGCCTGGACGAGAATCATTCCGGACGGCATCGGAGAAGTAAACCCGAAGGGGATCAAGTTCTATTCCGATCTCGTAGATGAGCTTCTGGCCAACGGTATCGAGCCGCTCGTTACGATCTATCACTGGGATCTTCCGCAGGCCATCTTTGACCGCGGCGGATGGCTGAATCCGGAGATCATCGGATGGTTTGAAAACTACACCCGTGTCGTTGTTGAGGCACTCTCCGACCGTGTAAAATACTGGTTCACGATCAACGAGCCGCAGATCTTCATCGGTCTCGGATGCTACATGGGAGCACACGCTCCGTTCATGAAGTACACAGACGGCGAGATCTTCCGCATGTCGAAGAATGTACTTCTGGCACATGGTACTGCTGTAAGAACGATCAGAAAATACACCAAGCAGGAGTGCAAGGTCTCCTATGCTCCGACAGGCCCGTCCTTTATCCCGGACAACGATTCTCCGGAAGCGATCGAAGAAGCTCGCGAGAAGACATTTGCTTTCGATAACTTCGGTTATGTCCTGTCGAACTCCTGGTGGTCCGATCCGATGATCCTCGGAAAGTGGCCGGAAGGTGCAAAAGAATTCTTCGGCAACGATTTCTCCGATTTCACGGAAGAAGAGTGGGATATCGTTAAGACGCCGATCGACTTCTACGGCATGAACATCTACGCAGCTATGCGTGACCTCAGCAAGCTCTCCGCAGCTGAAGGAAACGAGGCTCTTTCCGGTGAGCCGCTGACTGCTCTTAAGTGGTCTATCACCCCGGACGTTCTTTACTGGTCTGCGAAGTTCATGTATGAGAGATATAAGCTCCCGATCATGATCACAGAGAACGGATGCGCCTGCACCGACAGTGTCCACCTCGACGGCAAGGTACACGATCCTCAGCGTATCGATTTCTTGAAGAGATATATCCGTGCCTTCTACAAGGCCGGCGAAGACGGCGTCCCGCTGGTCGGCTACACGCACTGGTCCTTCATGGATAACTTCGAGTGGGCAGACGGCTATGACCCGAGATTCGGTCTCGTTTATATCAACTACCAGACCCAGAAAAGGACCCTCAAGGATTCCGCTTACTGGTACAAGGAAGTTATCGAGACCAACGGTGAGAGTCTCTGGGACTAAAGATCGCTTTTTCTTTTATCAAAAAGAGCCTCCCCCAATGGAGGCTCTTTTTATGACTTCTTAAATGGATTCGGGCCGGTCGGATCGTACTCCGGCATATCGGAGAGTCCGACTTCGACTGCAAGGCTTGCCGGTGAATCGTCAAAATCATACTGGTCTTCATTTCCGACTCTTCGATCCAGCGGTTTCTCCGGAAGTTTCTGGCCGCGGCCTCTGTTTCTTCCCAGAGAGCGGTTATTCGCTTCTTCTCTCATGAGGAACAGGTCAGAGTGCTCCGTCGGAAGCGGTACCGGTTCACTCGGGATCGGCTGGAGTTTGCTCTTGGTGACTTCCTGCTCCAGATCTGCCTGATAGGCCTTCTCGATCTTCGGAACCGTCACTACCTGATGTTCCTTACGCATCTGCTTTTCCAGATGGAGGAGGCTCTTATCGGCGGACATCTCATTGAGCATCATCTCGGAAACGATCGAAGATGCAACTGTATCGATCATGAACGTTCTGTAGTTTACCGGTTTATCTTCCGGGCCGAAGTCTTCCATCGTAAACGCCTTGATGCGTTTTTTCGTCATGGATTCCAGCGTCGTCTCCTCTTTGACGACAACTTTCTTTTCGACCGGCTCCCAGGAGATGTCTGAACTCTTTCCGGAAACCGCATTCATATACCAGGTCAGGACCTGATCTTTCTTTCTGATCTTCATCATCCACATC
>JAFWSW010000073.1 GCA_017519205.1 Clostridiales bacterium
AAGTATGCGAAGATGGATACCTTCTACAAAGAGATGTCCTCTTCTGATATCAGCAGCGCAGTTTCCGCAGTGGATGCTTATGCGATCGAGAAGTACGGAAATGAAAATATCGAGAAGATCACATTCAGCCTCGCTTTCGAAAGTGATTCTTCGATCTACGTATACTTCAAGCTGAAGTCTGACTATACCGGAGAGTTCTCGGCAACGGTCGGCGGATCGGCAGTCACACCGGTCGCGAAGAATGGCAAGAAGCTGGTAACGATCCCGGGCATCCCGGCAACCGCTTTTGCTACGCCTTATACGATCGAATTTACTACGACAGCCGGAACGAGCACAGTTACGGTCTCTGCTCTTTCGTATGTGTATGCGCTCTTCAGTGCATATCCGGATAACACGGCAGCACGCCAGGCTGCAGCGGCTACCTATTACTTCTATAGTGCCGCCAGCAATTACTGAGTTCAGAAGAACCTTTGTTAAGAAAGGAAGAAAACGAATGGAACTTTACAAAGAACTGGAGATCGAGATCATCGCCTTTGATACTAAGGACGTCATTGCGACAAGTGAGCATGATGATAGCGAAGGACCGGAAATGGGTTAAGTACAGTTCACAAAAGGAATAGAAACAGGTCAATAATTGCTAATAGAATAGTACTATAGCAATTAGAATGAGCAGTAATACGAACGATCAGACGGAGAAGACGAAAATAGTCTTCTCCGTCTTTTTGCCTTTACATCAGAGACTTAGAGAGGTACACTGAATTCGGGTATGAATGAATAGAAGATAGGTGAAATGAACATAACTCTTAGGTCGTGACAGATGGGAGGATTTTTTTATGCGCACATCTCTATCTTCTGAAATGCCTGTCAAGCGCGGCGTCGCCGCGAATTTTCCTGCATGTTTGAAGCCGAATTCTTTTTCACGGGCACTTGCCCTTATCCTTTCTGTGGGCTTGATCCTGCCTGCGGCAACTTCCTGTAAGAAGAAAAAGAAAGACGACAGCTCATCTGACGACAATGCTTCGGTACGGGCTGAGTATGTACAGGAGTCTGATCCGTACTATTCGGATACGACGATCCAGTTCGAGCTTCCGGCGGATAAGGTCAAGTCGGACCGCGAGGTCGCAAGCATCGAACCAGCGGGATGTGCATTTGGAGAGGATACGATCGTTATCGGATATCACGCGGAGCTGAAGTTGACTCCCGAGGAACAGGAGGAGATGGATACCTGTGATTACGGCACTCCGAGCGGACTGAAGCGTTACTACGAGCTTCAGCACAGTTCGAGCGAGAGCGGTGTCATGATCTTCTCCATGAACGGGGAATACCTGCATACGTCTTCCTCTGAACTCTTCGAAAGCATGGAGTCCTTCGAAGTGCTGAAAAGCGGCAGAATCGCGATCTTTACGGGTGCTTTTGACCCGGAAACAGAGGGGCGTTCCAGTAAGATCGTCATCGTCGATAAAGAAGGAAACCGGGAACGCGAGATCCCGCTGGATGAGATGTACGGGATCCGTCCGCAGGAACTGGATGACGGAAGCCTGATCCTGGTTTCGTCCACTCCGAAGAAAGTTTTCATCGTTGATAAAAATGGCAAGATCACTTCTTCGAAAGAATATAAGTACGAAGAACTCGGGCTTTTTGAGATCGACGGGAAGTACTATCTTCTGACACAGGACACGAAGGTGACTGAGGATTCGTTCGAGACCCATAACTATCTTTACGAGATCAACACGGCGACTGCGGAGCTCGGATCTCCGAAAGAAGTCGCCAATAACCTTCCGTACCGGTTTTATGAAAGTGGCGGTAAGTACTACGCCGAGGATCAGGGACTTGTCCGATATGACATCCTGAACGGAACGTCGGAGAGTGTTTTTCGCCCGGAAAGCCTGGGGATCACGTTTTCCTGCAGCGACATACATGTCGCATCGGACACAGATATCGATATCCTGAATACCGTTACTGAAGGAACGGCGGAACTTGCGACCCGAAAGATCAGCCTGATCCGCCTGCACAAGGAAGAGAAGAATCCCCATGCCGGAAAAAGGATCGTCTATGTGGGTGCATGCAGCGATCTAACGCATTTCCAGAGTCTGGTGACGGCATATAACAAACGCCCGGAGAGTAAGGCTTTCGTGATCGCCTATACGGAAAACCCCGGAAATATCGTGAACTTTAAGAAAGTGGAAGCAAGCGCGGCGGACCGATTGCTCCTCGACATGAAGTCCGGTACCGGTCCGGATGTGCTCCTGAACTGCGCGGACTACGGACAGTTTAATTCCGAGCAGATCCTTGTAGACTTGAACCCGTACATGGACGGCGCCAACGGCATCGACCGGACGAAGTACTATGACAACATATTCCGTGCATTTGAAGCGGACGGCAAACTCTATCAGATGCCGATCGCTGTGCAGGTGCTGGGTTTCAACGGTGACAGAAAAGTGCTCGGTGACATTGACGGGTGGACCCTCTCGGAATTTGAGACGAAGATCGATGCCCTCGGTGACAGTGTCTATCCGGCCATCGGCGGCTTCATGAGTGAAACCAATGTCCATGAGCAGGAAGGTCTTCTGACCGGTTTTCTGTATTCCGACATGAGCCACTATGTCGATTACAGTAAGGGCGAAGTCCGATTCGACAGTGACGACTTCCGAAAAGTCCTCGAACTCAGTAAGAAATACGGAAGCCGCATCAGCAGCGACAAACTCGCTTCGCTTTATGAAGAGTACGATAACATGACGAGCAACCAGCGTACCGAGTCCCTCATGATGCAGGACGGCGTCTGTGCGCTGAGCACCATGTGGTTCAGTAATCTCGAGTCATTCTCGGATTTCGGAAATCTCTGTAATAACGATCCGCTCTATCTCGGCTGGCCGACATCAGGAGGGGGCGGACTTACGGCAGAAGCGGTCTACTCAGTGGGCATCTCGGCCTTCTCGAACTGTAAGGATGAGGCCTGGGATTTTGTTTCCTTCCTCCTTCTTTCCGAGACACAGCTCCTCGTGAGTGATTCACCCAGAAGTATCCTTCTGAACAAAGAGAGCGAAGAGCTGGACATGAAGAAGTGTATCGAGGAATACCAGAAGAAAGCCGAGCAGAATCCATCCTACTCGCCGGTTGACGAAGAGACAGCGAAGCACTACGAAGAAGTCATCGGGAAGATCCGTTCCTCTATGCACACGAACCCTGCGATCATGGAGATCGTTCTCGAAGAAGCACGTGCCTACTTCAGCGGCTCCCAGGACCTTACTACCGTCAGCAAAACGATCCAGAACCGAGTCAGCACACTGCTGTCCGAGGCGAAGTAAGGTTTATGACTCTTGCTCCTTACGCCCGAATTGTGTTATGTTGAATTCGTTATCGACATTTGTTTTGCGCTTCTTTAGGTAGCGCCGGATCAGCAGAAAAGAGGAACATCGGTGGCGAGCAGGACCTTCGAAAAAAACGAGATCAACGGATTAAGCGCGAGGATCCGTCTTGCGCAGGATACAGGTGCCAATGGCATCCGAAAGGTGGAATCTTCAAAAGCGGAGATCGAGTCCGCGATCCAGGAAGCGATCCGCCCGGAGTGGATGCGTGTCCTTCGGACGATTCCCGTAGATGAACTCAATGCCAATAAAGACGGTATCCGTACGAACCTTCTGAAGGAATCCGGATACAACGATATCTATTCCGTACATGCAGCCAGTGAACAGAACCTTGCGGCCATTAACGGTATCGGTGAGGTGATGTCGCTTCGTGCCAAGCAGAATGCCGCGAAGATCGCCGTCGATGTAAACAATAACGTCAAACTGAAGATCAGCGCAGACCATAAGACCGAAGAGTATTCGCGGCTTGTGACTGCTGTTGCCGAGTATATGCGGGCAAAAGAGAACCAGCCGAAATGCGAGCAGCTGCTTTCCATGCTTCCGCCGGACACCATGGGTGACCTTGAGAAGATGAAGTGCGCCAAGTCAGGTATTTCATGGATGTTTGCCGGCGGAAAGAAGAAAGACGAGGCACAGGAAGCATACGACAGGCTTTCGGCCTGTGCTTCCGCAATCGATGGAATCGGACTTGTATCCCAGATTCAGGGATCTACCGCTACCGGTCCGATCAGTATCGCTGCCGCCTGGAATGATTTTACGCACCGTCCGATCGAATACTATCAGGTCTTAGAAGAGATCGCACCTGAGCGATTTGACAGTGATGAAGACGGCTACGGCTTAAGTGAAGAGATCCGAGAAGACGTAGCGAATACCCCGGTGGATCTTACCGGCTTGAACTGTACACTTCGCGGATACCAGCTCTGGGGAGTAAAGTATATCCTTCACCAGAAGAGAGTCCTTCTCGGAGATGAGATGGGTCTTGGAAAGACCATCCAGGCACTTGCCGCCATGGTCTCTCTCCGAAACGGATCCGATGAGATCAAGCTAGAGAAGGCGGAGACGGCTGCGGATAACGCGATGACAGCGCCCGTCGCGGATGTGACTTCCGGTCTTACGCCGGTTGCTGCCGAAGTGCCGGCCGCAGCTGCAGTTCAGATACAACAAGAAGGAATAGGAGCGGCGCAGGAAGTTCCAGCGCCGATGGCTGCACCGGTTCCCGCAGTGGCGGAAACAGTGGAGGAGCCTGCTCCCACGAACCTTCCGCAGCGTTCACCGTTTCAGGAGCCCGAACCGGAGCTTCCGCCTCTTCCGAAGCGTTTCCTTGTTATCTGCCCGGCCAGTGTTATCGTGAACTGGTGCCGTGAGATCGAGGCGAAGAGCGACCTTGTCGCATTTAATCTTCACGACAAGAACCGTGATGCAAATTTCAAAAAGTGGTCCGAAGAGGGCGGCGTCGCGGTAACGAACTACGAGAGCCTGGAGAATCATTTTGTCATTGACGAAGACTTCCAGATCACCATGATCATCGTGGACGAGGCCCACTACATCAAGAACACCGAGGCCAAGAGATCGAAGAATGTCTTAAATCTCTGCAATCACACCGACCGTATCCTCTTTATGACGGGTACTCCGCTCGAGAACAATGTCGGTGAGATGATCCACCTCATGGATTATCTCCAGCACGAGGTGGCTCAGCTCGCATCCCAGGTCAGTATGACCGCCTATGCGAATGACTTTAAGGAGAAAATCTCTCCCGTATACTACAGAAGAAAGCGTGAGAACGTGCTGTCCGAGCTTCCGGATCTGACGGACATCAAGGAGTGGTGCGACATGACGCCTGAGGACGAACGCGCCTATGAAGACGATGTCCTGACGGGATCCTTTATGGATGTGCGCCGCGTTTCCTGGAGAAATGAGGATTACCTGAATACCTCTTCGAAGGTCCAGCGTCTCCGTGAGATCGTGGAAGATGCTACCGAGGATTCCAGAAAAGTCCTTGTTTTCAGTTTCTTCCTGGATACGCTGGAAAAAGTGCGCTCCGTATTTGGCGAGAAGTGTGTCGGCGTCATCAACGGCGCCGTACCGGTAGAAGAGAGACAGAACATCGTCGATGCATTTGAAGCGGCACCGGCAGGATCCGTCCTTGCGGCGCAGATCCAGTCCGGAGGAACAGGATTGAATATCCAATCCGCAAGTGTTGTTATCTTATGTGAACCGCAGTATAAGCCATCCACCGAGAACCAGGCGATCGGACGCGCCCACCGTATGGGACAGACCAGAGACGTACTCGTATACAGACTCCTCTGTCCGGATACCGTGGATGAGCGTATGATCGAGATCATCGAAGCCAAGCAGGCCGAGTTTGATACCTTTGCAGATGAGTCCACTGCCGCTGACCGTGATGCTGCAAGCGAGCAGGCCGGTGTCGATGTCAATCAGAATGTTATCGTGGGTGTGAGGGAAGGCCTTGATGCCGCAGCTTCTGCTCAGACTTCAAACGATCAGGATCCGACCGCAACCCGTCCTGTGGAACAGCCGGTCGAAGCTCCATCCGAAGGACCTTCTGCTGAGCGTGAGATCGATAACGCCAGCATCAACAAGATCTTCGCAGATGAGAAAGCAAGGATCCTCGCCAAACGCCAGAAAGAAGCGGAAGCAGGAGTTGCACCGGTTCCGGCACCTGTTGCAACACCAGTACCGCCTGTTCAGGAGACTCCTGCGCCGGCATCACCTGTGCCGACTGCTCCAGTTGAACCGGTAGCTCCCGTAGCACCGGCAGTTCCTGTTGCACCTGTAGCGCCATCGGCATCTGTTGAACCGGCTGTGCCGGCTGCCCCTGCTGCTCCGGCGATGTGTTTCTGCCGTTTCTGCGGAAAGCAGATCCCGGCGGACTCTGCCTTCTGCAATTACTGCGGTAAAGATGTCCGCTAGGATGTCGGCAGATCCCGTTTATGTCGAAATTTCAGATTTATATGAAAACGACGTATTTTTAGAGGCCGTTTTACGTCGTGATTTCCAAAACTGCAGTTTCCGACGTAAATCTTCGTCCTCATTTACGTCGTTTTCGGGATTTTGAGTTTGATGACAATATAACACCACGATTTTTACGTCGTTTCTGGGAGATTCTGTGATTCTGACATAAATCCGTATGACTGGAGTGAGGTTTTCTCTCTGTGGTCATATGGTTTTCTTGGTCGCGTATGACTAGAGAAGTAAAACTGCTCTCCAGTCATACGAATTATTCGAATATATATGACCAGGAGACAAACTTTGTCGTGTAGTCATATGGTTGGAACTGTTTCGTATGACTGGAAGAAGAAAAGTGTATTCTAGTCATACGATTTGCCTGATTTCATATGACTGGAAAGCAAAAAGTGTTCTCCAGTCATATGGTCCAATGAAATCTATATGACTAGAGAGAAGAAATTGTTTCCCAGTCATATTTCATCCCGAAAATGGTATAATTGTCAGAAGTGAAATAAACAAAGAAAGGGAGGCCGCTTCCGCGACATGAATGCCAAACGCCTGATTGTTACACTGGTTTTTACCGCGATCCTTTTAGGGTTCGTCATCTGGATGGTGGATGTATTTATCCAGGATGCAGCAAGAAAGAATAAGATCTGGCGCGAGCAGTCCCAGAAAGTCACGGACGCGATCGACTATATCAACAGCAAGTCGTACGACATTATGTACTACGGCGAAGACTTAAAGGCTCCCGAATCTCTGCGTGTCCGTCATATCTATGACTTCAAAAACGACAGTCTTCAGGGCGATGAGAATAATCCCGAGCACTATGGTCACATGATCATCATCAACGACCCGAACGGCACACTCAAACTAAATAAGGACAGCTGGGTCGAGCTCCTCGACCTTCTTAAGTACGATGCATACGTGATCGTGTATCTCGGTTCCGAGCAGCTGCCGAATATGCAGAAAGCCGGCTACTTCTTTGATGTCTATCCGGAAGGAACGCACAGTGTCATCTTCTGGAATTATGGAAGAAGCAAGGATATCGGCTTTGCGGATGATTCCCTGATCATCCCCGAGGTAGTAAGAGAGACACTTACATCCGACCAGCTTACGGTCTATGCCATGATCATGCCGATGCAGGCCAAACAATACATCTAGCGAAACTCTCACTTCCAAAGGCGCAGATCCATCACGAATTCAGCATTTTCACAGGATCCGCCGCCACGACGCCACATTAATTCTGGTGTAGAATAAGAGAACAAGTGAGGGGACCCCGTGAACAACGAAAGAGAAAGAATTGAACAGATACTCCACCGCTACGACGAGATCATTGCATCCATGGCAGATCCGGCGATCGTATCCGATGGCGCGCGCTATTTAAAACTCACGAAGGAACTGTCGGACCTTGAGCCGGTAGTCGCCCGTATCCACGATAAAGACAGAGTCACCCAGGAACTTTCTGATGCAAGAGAACTCCACACGGCAGCAGACGATGAGGAGATGCGTGAGATGGCGGCGGAAGAAGTTGCTTCACTGGAAGCGGAACTTGCTACCATCGAGGAAGATCTCGAAGAACTCCTTGCTGTAAAAGATCCGAAGGACGAGCGGTCAGTCATTATGGAAATCCGTTCCGGTGCGGGCGGAGAAGAAGCGGCACTCTTTGTTGCGGATCTCTATAAGATGTACAGTAACTTCGCCATCAGCAAAGGATGGAAGATCGAATATATCGACAGTAACGATACGGAACTCGGCGGATATCAGAAACTGGTATTCTCGATTGAGGGAAGAGGGGCATACTCCTGCTTCAAGTATGAGAGCGGTGTGCACCGTGTCCAAAGAGTGCCGGTGACCGAGTCCGGCGGACGAGTCCACACATCGACGGTAACGGTTGCCGTACTTCCGGAGGTCGATGAAGTTGAAATCAACATTAATCCTAACGACTTAAAGATCGATACCTATAGAGCATCCGGTGCCGGCGGCCAGCACGTCAACCGAACCGACTCGGCCATACGAATCACACATCTTCCGACGGGACTTGTGGTGACGTGTCAGGATGAGAGATCCCAGCATAAGAACAGAGCGAAGGCGATGGCGGTCCTTCAGAGCCGGCTTCTGGAGATGGAAGAACAAAAGCAGACCGGTGCGATCGCAGCGGAGAGAAGATCCCAGGTCGGAACCGGAGACCGCTCGGAGAAGATACGAACGTATAACTACCACCAGGGAAGAGTGACCGATCACCGGATCGGACTTACGCTTTACCGGCTGGAGGAGATCCTGGGCGGAGATCTCGAAGAAATCGTCCGGCAGTTGACATTAGCCGACCGCGCGAATAAACTAGGCACCGCCTCACAAGATGACGAAGATGAGTGATCGCCGAGAGAAAACCGATTAAGAAGGAACCGGCGATACATGACAAGTAAGACAACAAGACATACAAGATCGAAAGAAGATGACCGTTATGAATTACGAAACCATTTGCGTTTCACCCGATGATGAACTGAATTTTGCTGCTGCGGTAAGAGCTCTCCAGGAAGGAGAGGTCGTCGGCATGCCGACCGAGACCGTTTATGGTCTGGGAGCTAATGCCCTTGATCCGGAGGCAGTAAGAAAAATATACGAAGCCAAGGGACGTCCGTCGGATAATCCCCTGATCGTCCATGTCGCAAACTTCGACATGATCGATCCGCTCGTTACCGAGGTCACCCCGGTTGCCAAGATCCTTATGGAAGCATTTATGCCGGGACCGATCACGATCATCATGAAAAAGTCCCACTTCATTCCGGAAGTGGTCAGTGCCGGACTCGATACCGTAGGGATCCGTTTCCCGATCCATCCGGTCGCCCAGAAACTGATCGAGGAGTGCGGTCTTCCGATTGCGGCTCCGTCTGCCAATCTTTCCGGAAGCCCGTCTCCGACGAAAG
>JAFWSW010000007.1 GCA_017519205.1 Clostridiales bacterium
ATACATCGACATATGGTCTCCGTTATATGTGCACCAGCCGAGGGCCAGTTCCGACAGATCCCCGGTTCCCACGACCAGCCCGTTTTTCATATTCGCCGCATCCATCAGGATATAAGTGCGCATTCTCGCCTGGGCATTCTCATACGTCACATCCCCTTCGCCCTGATAGGTCAGTCCGTGACCGAGCTGGGACAGATGCAGTTTCACTCCTTCACCGATCGGGATCTCATAGGATTCATCGGCGAGGATCTTCATAAGCGTCCATGCATTTCCAAGCGTAAGCGAAGTGGTATTTCCTTCACTGGGAAGTGTATAACAGATGATCCGTATATCCGGAACGATCTTTCTTGCCTCAGCGCAAACCAGAAGTGCCAGCGTCGAATCAAGTCCTCCGGAGATGCCGATCACCAGATTTTTGATCCCCGTCGCGCGCACTCTCGTAGCCAGGCCCTGTGCCTGGATCTGGAGGATCCTTCTGCATCGTTTTTCTCTTACCGCTTCTCCCGATGGAACAAACGGATTTCTTGCGATCGGATGCGAATAATCATCCATGATCTTCTTAAGGCCTGCGATATCCGTCTCATCTGATCCGGCCGCCTGCATCCTTACAGAGACTTTCCGATATGAAACGGAAAAATCATTCTCGAAAGAATTCTGCCGTCTTCGATCATGCATGATCGATCCCAGATCGACCAGCGTTTTTTCCACATGCGGATACTCCGGGAAAACCGATTCCCGTAAAAGGCTTCCATTCTGTGCGATGATCGAATGACCGGAAAAAACCAGGTCCGTACTGCTCTCATCCGTTCCGGAAGATACATAGATATAAGCGCAGTAGCAGGAACCGCTCTGCTGCTTGACCAACTCCACTCGGTATTCCTGTTTACCGATCAGTTCATCGGATGCGGAAAGATTGGCGATGATATTTGCGCCTGCCAGTGCCGCATGCGTACTCGGCTTATCCGGGATCCAGAGATCCTCGCAGATCTCGACACCCAGCACCGCGCCCGTGACCGGATCTTTCGCCAGAATATCCGTTCCGAACGGGATCTCTTTCCCACTGATCCGCACTGTTTTCCCTTTAAGATCCTTACCGGAAGCGAACCAGCGGCACTCATAGAATTCCGAATAGTTGGGAATATACGACTTCGGGACGAGTGCTTTTACCACACCTTCCGAAAGAACTGCTGCCACGTTATAAAGGTTGTTCTCATTTCGGAGAGGAAGTCCGACGACCGCCGTAATACCTGAACCTTCTGTTGCTGCTGCGATTTCTGTAAGGACCTTCTCGGATTCTTCCAGAAGAAGATCACTTTCGAAAAGATCGGCACAGGTGTACCCGGTGATCGAGAGTTCCGGGAAAACAATCACACCGCAGTCCTTCTGCTTTTGGATCTCCTCGATGATCCTTTCCGTGTTATATCTGACGTCACCGACATGGATCGGCGGAACTGCCGCGGCGACCGCGACCAGATGGTTCTTCATTGATATCACCTCATCACGCAGCTTCTGTTCGGATCACTTGTCGCCGAAAATATCCTTGATCCGGCGCATCGCCTCGACCGTATTCTCGTGTGTGTTGAAGGATGTGAATCTTACATATCCCTCTCCGCAAGCGCCGAAACCGGATCCCGGCGTACAGATGACGTTTGCCTTGGAGAGAAGCTCATCGAAGAATGCCCAGGACTTCATGGACTTCGGGCACTTTACCCAGATGTACGGAGAGTTCTTGCCACCAGTATAAGGCCACTTCAGTTCCGTAAATGTATCCGCGATCACTTTCGCGTTCTCCTTATAGTAACGGATGTTTTCCGTAAGCTCGGCATAACCCTGTTCCTTCAGGCAGGCAGCTGCCGCTCTCTGGATCGGATAGGCGACACCGTTAAACTTCGTCGACTGACGGCGCAGCCACATCTTACGGAGCTGGATCCCGTCACGTACCAGGCCACCCGGAACGATGGTGTATCCGCAGCGGAGTCCGGTAAAGCCGGCTGTCTTGGAAAAAGAGCAGAACTCGATCGCACAGGATCTTGCACCCTCGATCTCATAGATCGTTCTCGGCACATTCGGATCGGTTACGAAGGATTCGTACGCCGCATCGAAAAGGATCACGGAACCGTGCTGGTTTGCATAGTCGACCCACTTCTGAAGACGAGCCATGTCATACGCTGCACCGGTCGGGTTGTTCGGAGAACAGAGGTAGATGATATCCGCTTCAAGTCCCGGATACGGCATCGGAAGAAAACCATTGTCCGCGGTAGCCGAGAGCTTAATGACCTCTCTTCCTGCCATGACATTTGTATCAACATAAACCGGGTAGACCTGATCTGTCACGGCCACCACATTATCTTTATCGAAGATATCGAGGATGTTTCCGATATCGCTCTTTGCTCCATCGGAAACGAAGATCTCATCGCTGAACAGTTTGATTCCGTCTTCGCGCTGATAGTAATCCGCGATCGCATCTCTTAAGAATTCATATCCCTGCTCCGGTCCGTATCCGTGGAAACCTTCTGCAGTTCCCATTTCTTCAGTTGCCTTGATGAGAGCTTCTACTGCGGACTTGCAGATCGGACGTGTGACATCGCCGATACCCATCTTGATCAGGGACGCACCCGGATCCTGTTCCATATACTTACGTACCCGCTCCGCAACCTCGGAAAAGAGGTACGTCTCTTCGATGTTCTGGTAGTTCTTGTTGATATGCATTTTCTTCTTCCTCCTATATTTTCACACTTCGATCTCGCCGGTGAAGCTGATCACCGCGGGTCCCGTCATGAGTACACGCTCATCTGTATAGTTGATCACGAGTTCGCCGCCGTTTAATATCACGCGGACATCCTCACCCTTCTTCGCATGACCGTTCAGGCAGGCAGCAACTACTGTCGCGCAGGTTCCGGTACCGCAGGCCCAGGTCTCACCGGATCCTCTTTCCCAGACACGCATGCGAAGGAGATTCTCACCGAGAACCTCCACAAATTCCGTATTTACACTTTCAGGAAACATCGGATGATGTTCGAACTTCGGTCCGATCGACGGAAGATCCATCGACTCGACATTCTGTACGAAAAGCACTGTATGGGGATTGCCCATCGAAACGCAGGTGATGTTGTACTTCTGCCCGTCGACCTCGACCTCTCTGTCAACAACAGAATCGCCGTCCAGGTCTACCGGGATCAGCTGGGGAGAAAGGATCGCATGTCCCATGTCGACTGTCGCGCCGACTGCGGTTCCGATTTCATCAAGCTGCATCTTCAGTGTCTTGATCCCGCTCTTTGTTTCGATCGTGAGTGTATCCTTGTCGACACCCCATATGTCGTGAACGAACTTTCCGACGCAGCGGATTCCGTTACCGCACATCTTTCCTTCGGAACCGTCGAGGTTGAACATGATCATCTTCGCATCCGCCACATCCGACGGTGCTACCAGGATCAAGCCGTCAGATCCGATTCCGAAATGTCTGTCAGAGATCTTTACCGAAAGAGCAGAAGGATCTTCGATCGTGTACTTACGTGCGTCGATATACACATAGTCATTACCACATCCCTGCATCTTTATAAACTCATACTTCATAGTCGAACCTTCTTCCCATCTTAATTAGGAACCCGCACGCCATTGTGTATGGTTTCTATATAGGTGTTATAGTTTAAAATCTAATTCCTTATTCGTAAGTCTTTATGATCTCGTATGCCACATCCGAGCGTGTCCTTCCGCTGTTCATGGCTTCTTTTTCAATAAACTTATGTGCTTCTTCCTCAGTAAACGCCAGTGTCTGCATCAGGAGAAGCTTAGCTCTGGTGACCACTTTCTCGTCATCAAGTTTTTTCTTCAGCGCACCGAGCCGGATATGTGCCATATCCGCTGATTGTATCGCTGTGGCAAAAGCACTCTGCTTCAGCGGCTTGACAAGAATGGTCGCGCCCATGTCGAGAAGTTTCTCTTTTGCCTTTTTCTCATCCTCAGAAGAGAACTCCGTCTCATCGGCAAGGAAGAGGATGCTGGCTGTCGGATGAGCAACTGCCGTCCTGCAGGCCTTCATTGCTGCCGGATCCGTTACTCCCGATTCCACGATCAGAAGACCGTAGTCACCGGCTTTTGCCAGGCGGATACCTTTTTCGGAGAATGTTTCCCACACCACTTCGTGGGGATGCTTGAGGCTGTTGACAATGAAATTCTCCAGAACACGGCTGGCCCCCGGTTCTCTTCGCAGGATCAATACTTTATCTATACCTGTTGAACTCATTTATCTCACCTCACCTTTTTTATCGGATCGACATCTCCGATTGACAGATTAGCCTTAACTAACTATCATTATGCACAGGAAGTTTGCCTCTGCTAACACAGTTATTATTTCTTCCTACTTAATAATGTACGCCTGGTTTGTCCATTTTGCAACTCTTCATTTGCTAAAATTCATTTTGACGTGAGAAATCGTTCATTATTTCATGTAAATTTCTCATTTTGTGCAAGTTATCGATAGAAATTATTCATTTTGGTGTTGACAACCTCAAGTTGCAAGGGTAATATACGCACATAAAGCAAAGGCGCTTGGAGTGATTTCAGTCCAGGTGCCTCTTTCACTTTTATAAGGAGGAAAAGATTATGACAAACGTACCTGAGATCTTTGGAGAATCGGTTTTTAACGAACAGATCATGAAGGCCCGTCTCCCGAAAGAAACTTACAAAGCAATGAAGAAGACCATTAATGAAGGTCTGCCGTTGAATATAGAGATCGCTAACGTAGTCGCCAATGCCATGAAGGATTGGGCAACAGAAAAAGGTGCCACACACTTTACGCATTGGTTCCAGCCGCTGACCGGCATCACCGCCGAGAAGCACGACAGTTTCATCTCACCCACATCTGACGGCGGCGTGATCATGGAATTCTCGGGAAAAGAACTTGTTCAGGGTGAGCCTGATGCATCTTCCTTCCCGTCCGGCGGACTTCGAGCTACATTCGAAGCAAGAGGATATACAGCATGGGATCCGACAAGCTATGCATTCATTAAAGATAATACGCTCTGCATCCCGACCGCTTTCTGTTCTTACAGCGGCGAGGCACTCGACAAGAAGACACCTCTTCTCCGTTCGATGGAAGTCATCAGCAAGCAGGCCGTCCGTGTACTCAGACTCTTCGGTAACACAGATCCGCATCTCACAGTTAGAACTACAGTAGGACCTGAGCAGGAATACTTCCTCATTCCGGTAGAGCTCTACAATAAGAGAAAAGATCTTATTTATACAGGAAGAACACTTTTCGGTGCGAAGGCTCCGAAGGGTCAGGAACTCGAAGATCATTACTTCGGTTCCATCAAGCCGAGAGTATCCGCTTACATGAAGGATCTCGATGAAGAACTCTGGAAGCTGGGTGTACTTGCTAAGACAAAGCATAACGAAGTTGCTCCGGCACAGCACGAGCTGGCTCCGATCTTCACCACAACAAACATTGCAACTGACCACAACCAGTTGATGATGGAGATCATGCAGAAAGTAGCTAAGAAGCACGGTCTGGTCTGCCTCCTCCACGAGAAGCCATTCGCAGGTGTTAACGGATCCGGTAAGCATAACAACTGGTCCATCAGTACCAATAAGGGAGTCAACCTCCTCGAGCCCGGTGACACACCTTCCGAGAATGCTCAGTTCTTACTCTTCCTGGCAGCAGTTATCCGTGCAGTAGATGTACATCAGGATCTGCTCCGTATCTCGGTAGCCACCGCAGGCAACGATCACCGTCTTGGTGCGAACGAAGCTCCGCCGGCAGTTGTCTCCATGTTCCTGGGTGATGAGCTGAATGGTATCATCGAGTCGATCGTAGAAGGAAAAGCTTACGATCAGCATGAGAAAGTACAGATGGAGATCGGTGTAGACGTTCTTCCGAAGTTCCCGAAAGATTCTACCGACAGAAACAGAACTTCTCCGTTTGCTTTCACAGGTAATAAGTTCGAATTCAGAATGCTCGGTTCCGCTAACTCGATCGCATGTGCGAACATCATGCTCAATACCGCGGTTGCAGATTCTCTCTGTGAATTTGCAGACAGACTCGAGAAGGCAAGTGATTTTAACGCAGAACTTTCTGCACTCATTAAAGAGACGATCACAGCCCACAAGAGAATCATCTTTAACGGCAACGGTTACGATGAGAGCTGGATCAAGGAAGCAACCGAGGAGAGAGGTCTTCTCAATCTCCGTTCCACACCGGAAGCTATGGAGAGATTCCTCGATCAGAAGAATAAGGATCTGTTCCTGAAGTTTGGTGTATTCAGTCTCGCAGAGATGCAGAGCCGCCACGATATCCTCCTCGAGAACTACTCGAAGATCATCAATATCGAAGCACTCACCATGATCGATATGGCAAGAAAGGATATCCTGCCGGCAGTAACCGAGTACATCAAGGAACTGGCTGATACAGCGATCGCCGTTAAACAGGCCGCCGGAGTAGATGCAGCATTTGAGACCGATCTGATCAGTAAGCTCAGCAAACTCCAGAGCGATATCGCTTCGAGAACACAGGTCCTCGAAGATGCAGTAATCGAAGTACACGAGATCGAAGATATTCTCGCTCAGTCCTACGCTTATAGAGACAAAGTATTTGTAGCGATGCAGGATCTCCGTGCCGCAGCAGATACAGCAGAGTCCCTCTGCAGTGCCAAGATCTGGCCGTTCCCGTCCTACGGCGAACTGCTCTTCGGAGTTAGATAAAAACGCATAAGCGAAAAGTATCACACGCAATGTGGCGATGTGCCGGAGATGGGTAACCATCGGGCATCATCGCCACTTCTGCTTTTCGCGAAAAGAAAGTAAATGAGGTAAATAAAATGGAAGCATTATTACAATCCGCAAACGACACTATATTTAGTGTATGGTTCTTGATAGGAGCCGCTTTGGTCTTCTTCATGCAGTGCGGTTTCGCAATGGTCGAGACCGGCTTTACCAGAGCAAAGAACGCAGGAAACATCATCATGAAAAACCTGATGGACTTCTGCATCGGTACTGTAGTATTCAGTCTCCTGGGCTTCGCCCTCATGATGAGTGAAGACTACGTAATGGGAATCATCGGTGTCCCGAACATGAAGATCTTCTCTGATTTTTCAAATTTCCCGATGTCCTCCTTCGTATTTAACTTAGTATTCTGTGCCACAGCCGCTACGATCGTTTCCGGTGCGATGGCTGAAAGAACCAAGTTCTCCGCATACTGTGTTTATTCCGGCATCATCAGCCTGGTCGTATATCCGATCGAAGCAGGCTGGGTATGGAACTCTCAGGGCTGGCTCGCAAAGATGGGCTTCATCGATTTCGCAGGTTCTGCAGCGATCCACTCCGTCGGCGGTCTCTCCGCTCTGATCGGTGCGATCATCCTCGGACCCCGTATCGGTAAGTACGTAAAAGACCAGAGCGGCAAAGTCGTAAAGGTCAAGGCGATCCAGGGTCACTCCTTAACACTCGGTGCTCTCGGCTGCTTCATCCTCTGGTTCGGCTGGTATGGATTCAACGGTGCTGCTGCAACTTCTGTTGCTTCTCTCGCAGCAATCTTCGTAACAACAACAGTTGCTCCGGCAGTCGCTACATGCGTCACCATGATCTACACCTGGATCAAGAACGGCAAGCCTGATGTATCCATGTGCTTGAACGCCTCCCTGGCAGGTCTTGTAGGTGTAACCGCAGGTTGTAACAACGTCGATGTTATCGGTGCTACAGTCATCGGTATCGTAAGCGGTATCCTCGTAGTAGTAGTTATTGAGAAGCTCGACCTTAAGTGCCACGTAGATGACCCGGTTGGTGCAGTCGGTGTTCACCTGGCAAACGGTGTCTGGGGTACGATCGCAGCAGGTCTCCTCTCCACTTCCACAGCAGATGCAGGAGTTGATGGTCCGATCTACGCACTCGTACATGGTACTTCCTTCTCCGAAGGTATGAAAGTTCTCGGCACACAGTGCCTGGGTATTACAGCGATTCTTGCTTGGACAGCACTCTGCATGATCCCGGCATTCCAGATCATCAAGCACACCATCGGTCTTCGTGCTTCCGCAGAAGACGAGCTCGCAGGTATGGATATTTCCGAGCACGGTCTGGTATCTGCTTACGCAGACTTTGCACCGACAGTTGATGACTCTGTTCTTCCGAACATCAAGGTTATCGGCGAAACTCCGATGGCAGAAGCAATCGAAGTCAAAGAAGTTTCCAAGGTCGCTTCCGGTATTCCTTATAAGAGCCCGGATGGCAAGAAGCTCACCAAGATCGAGATCGTATGCAAAGAGCGTATGCTCGAGCCTCTTAAGTCCGCACTCCTGGATATCGGTATCACCGGTATGACAGTCACCCACGTTATGGGCTGCGGCATCCAGAAAGGTAAGCTGGAATTCTATCGAGGCGTTGAAGTTGAACCTTCACTCCTTCCGAAGATCCAGATGGATATCGTGGTAGCAAGAGTACCTGTACAGGCTGTCATCGATACTGCGAAGAGAGTGCTCTACACCGGCCATATCGGTGATGGTAAGATCTTCGTCTACGATGTCGAGAACGTCATCAAGGTACGTACAAGTGAAGAGGGATTCGACGCCTTACAGGATGTCGAATAATACGATAATCTGAAATCCCGAGAGGAGTCCTGCATGCATCCCGCAGGGCTCCTTAGGGCTTTTCAAAATACAATGAAGTATTGGAGGAAAAAGTTATGTGTTCCATTATGTTTTACCTGTGTCCCGGTCTGACGCAGGAGAAGTTTAAGGAGGGGTTTGATAAGACCATCTCGAGAGGTCCGGACCAGAGCCGGATCATAGACCTTACTGACGGCACCATGGGTTTCCACAGACTGGCGATCATGGGTCTCCACGAAGAAGGCATGCAGCCATTCATACAGAAGGGCAGATACCTCGTCTGCAACGGCGAGATCTACGGTTTCGAAGCATTTCGGCAGGAACTCCTTTCCGACGGCTATACTTTCGTCTCGGATTCCGACTGCGAAGTGCTTCTTCCGTTATATGAAAAATACGGCGTAGATATGTTCTCCAAACTCGATGCAGAGTTTGCCCTGATTATCTACGATACAGATACAAAATCACTCATCGCGGCAAGAGATCCGATCGGTATCCGTCCTCTCTACTACGGCTACGATGCCGAAGGACATATTATCTTCGCCAGCGAAGCAAAGAACATCGTCCCCTACAGCAAGAAGGTCCTCCCCTTCCCGCCGGGACACTACTATAAAGATGGAAAGTTCACCTGCTACTGCGATATCACAAAAGTTGACGAGGTCATCACAGATGATCTCGAGACTATCTGCAGCAACATCCACGACAAGCTCGTTGAAGGAATCAGAAAACGTCTCGTCAGTGATTCCAAGGTCGGATTCCTTCTTTCCGGTGGTCTCGATTCTTCTCTCGTATGTGCGGTCGCACAGCGCATGGAGGATCACCCGATCAAGACATTTGCCATCGGTATGAGCGAGGATGCCATCGACCTCAAGTATGCTAAGCAGGTCGCAGACTATATCGGATCCGATCACACGGAAGTCATCATCACGAAAGAGGATGTCATCTCCTCTCTTCAGGAAGTCATCGAGATCCTTGGAACCTACGATATTACAACGATCCGTGCATCGATGGGTATGTACCTTCTCTGCAAGAAGATCCACGAGATCTCCGATGTAAGAGTTCTTCTCACCGGTGAGATCTCCGACGAGCTCTTCGGATATAAATACACGGACTTCGCACCGTCGGCGAGTGCTTTTCAAGAGGAAGCCGTCAAGCGTATCCATGAGATCCACATGTACGATGTACTCCGTGCCGACCGCTGCATCTCCAGCAACTCTCTCGAAGCACGTGTTCCGTTCGGCGATCTCGATTTCGTCAAGTACGTCATGGCGATCGATCCGGAGAAAAAGCTCAACAAATACAACAAAGGAAAATATCTCCTGCGTCATGCTTTTGAGGGCGACCTTCTCCCCTACGATATTCTCTATCGTGAGAAGGCGGCGTTCTCCGATGCAGTCGGTCACTCCATGGTCGACCACCTGAAAGAATACGCTGCGTCCTATTACTCTGATGATGAGTATGAGACGCGAAAAGCAAAGTACACATTTGCACAGCCTTTCACCAAGGAATCTCTTCTCTATCGTGAGATCTTCGAGAAGTATTATCCGGATCAGGCCGAGATGGTCATCGACTTCTGGATGCCGAACAAGTCCTGGGAAGGCTGCGATGTAAACGACCCGTCCGCACGTGTTCTTAAAAACTACGGCGACAGCGGAAAATAAGCTCCGGCATCAGGCCGGCGAGGATGCAGAAAGAAAAAGCCGGCATATGCATATAAGGATTTCAGATGCCGGAAGATCCGGCGAACTAAGAAAGTGAGGGATGTAAAATGACGAAGTATATTTTTGTAACCGGTGGTGTTGTATCGGGACTGGGAAAGGGAATCACGGCGGCTTCGCTTGGACGCCTTCTGAAAACAAGAGGACTTAAGGTCGCATCGCAGAAGCTCGACCCGTATATCAATGTTGACCCCGGAACGATGAGCCCATATCAGCATGGTGAGGTTTTTGTTACGGAAGACGGTGCCGAGACCGACCTCGACCTCGGACACTATGAGCGTTTCATCGATGAGGACTTAAACAAGTTCTCCAACCTTACGACCGGTAAAGTTTATTCTTCGGTACTCGCCAAGGAGCGCCGCGGCGAATATCTCGGCAGCACCGTTCAGACGATCCCTCACATCACAAACGAGATCAAAGAATTCATCTATAACGTAGGTCTGGAATCCGAAGCAGATGTTGTTATCACGGAGATCGGCGGTACGATCGGTGACATCGAAGGACAGCCGTTCATCGAGGCGATCCGTCAGGTCGGTCGTGAAGTCGGTCCGCATAATGCGCTCTATATTCATGTTGTACTCGTACCGTACCTCAAGGCATCCGGCGAACACAAGTCGAAGCCTGCACAGCACTCGGTAAAAGAACTCCAGGGCATGGGCGTTTCTCCGGACATCATCATCCTTCGTACCGATGAACCGATCGAAGATGAATCCATCTTTAAGAAGATCGCCATGTTCTGTAACGTAGCACCGGATTGCGTTATCGAGAACAACACCGTACCGGTCCTCTACGAGGCACCGCTCATGCTCGAGGACAGCGGCTTCTCCGATGTAGTCTGCAGAGAACTGCGACTCGATGTTCCGCCATGTGATCTGACTGCATGGAAGACCATGGTCGATCGTATCAAGAGCTGCGAGAAGGAAGTCACGATCGCACTGGTCGGCAAATATACCGCATTCCACGACTGCTACCTCTCCGTGGCAGAAGCACTGCATCACGCCGGATATGAATACTCTGCGAAAGTCGATATCAAGTGGATCGATTCTGAGCACCTGACTGAAGAGAGTTACGAATCCGTACTGTCGGATGTGGATGGCATCCTCGTTCCCGGTGGATTCGGCGACCGCGGTATCGAGGGCATGGTCCTTGCTGCAAAATATGCACGTGAGAAAAATGTTCCTTACCTCGGAATCTGCCTCGGCATGCAGATCGCTGTCATCGAATATGCACGAGGCGTGCTCGGATATGCTGATGCAAACTCCAGAGAATTCGATGAGAATTCCGAGAATCTGGTCATCGACTTCATGCCGGGTCAGAACGATGAGATCGAGAAGGGCGGCACCCTCCGGTTGGGCAGTTACCCCTGCAAGATCCTCCCCGGAACTATGATGGAACAGTGTTACAAATCCAGTGATATCAGCGAAAGACACCGTCACCGTTATGAATTCAACAATATCTACAGAGATCAGATGAAAGACATCATCAGCGGTCTTTCTCCGGACAATCTTCTCGTTGAAGCCGTCGAGATCCCGGGTCATCCGTTCTTCGTAGGCGTACAGTTCCACCCCGAATTCAAGAGCCGTCCGGACAAACCGCATCCGCTCTTCTTAGGCCTAGTAAAAGCCGCACTGAAAGAATAAAACATAAGGATCCATAATAAACCGAAAAAGTGCGTGATTATCTGTTCTTCAGATATTCGCGCACTTTTTCTTCTTAGAGTTTCTGATTAAACCCTGTTTTATCATCGCTGCTGTATCCTGCACGACGATAGAAATTGAGTGTTGATTCTTTCTTCGATCCGGTCATCAGCATGATCTTATAACAATTCTCGGCTCGGGCCAGATCGCGTGCGTAATTGAGGCACTCTGTTGCGTATCCTTTTCCGCGGTAATCTTCATGTGTCACCACATATTCCACCAGTGCGAACGGACGCACATTATGCGTAAGATTCCGGATGATGATGCAGCAGACAGAAGATACGATCTTCCCGTCGATCTCGCAGACAATAACGTGGTGATTCGGATCATTCATCATGCCGTCCCACATCTTTGTAAGGCGCTCATCATGCGCCGGGATACTTTCCTCGTGAAGGAAAAGATACAGTTCCAAAAGCTGCTCAAGATCTTCTTTTCCTGCTTCTCTGATCATAGTCATTTTTCCTCCGAAAGTTTCTTATCGATCCATGCCAGAAGTGTCTTCTCTTTTCCGTTTTTCAGAATATATTCGATCACATCTTTTTTGGTCAGGACATTTCTTATCAACTCCGGATCCAGGGAATCCAGCAGTTCAATAAGACTGATCTGCGACTTCTTTCTTATGTCTTTCAGAAGTTTCGTATCATTCAATTTACGTTCTGCTTCACTCTTCGGATATCCCTGCCCGAACGGTTCGCTGAATAGTTTTTTGATCGTTTTTTCGAGATTCTTTTTCCCACTCCATGTATACTCTTCTCCAAGCGGCACCGACACACAGTTTCCGTCGTTGATCTGCGCAAAAAGATATGCATCCATCGGTGTCGGAATATAACCGCAGAGCACGCCCGGCATGTTATTACATGCAAGCATCATACCCTGTCCGGATGAGCATCCTGTAACGACGAGATCGACTGCGCCGCTTCCGAGCAGCAATCCAACTAGAACTGATATCTCGATATAACTATATTTTCTACTGTCATTCGGAAGCGCTTTCTGTCCGTCGCACAGATATGCATCCATATAGCATCCGAAGCGCATGACCTGTGCATCCGGAACTTCCTGACGGACAATGTCGTAAAGCAAACTTCCCTTGCTTGCCTGCGAGCTCGCTACGATCACACCGATACGCATCGGAACGGTGCGCATGTTCTTCTCTTTCTCATAGAAAGCACGCACGAACATCTGAAACTCTTCTTCACTCTCACAGGCCTGCCGGCACTGCTCCATCTTCGCTGCCGAGCGGACAAAAGTATCTTTCACTTTTTCGCATTCGAATTCAGAACACTCCTTGCACCAGGATACGTGGTGTTCTCTCGTGCACGGAAGAAGCATAAAACTGCAGGACGGGCGACACCCGCATCCTGTGCAGCGGATCTCATCATTAGTAACCACATGGTCACGCCAGCCGGCACGATACCAGAACTCCGCAGTCGCATGGAGTTCTTCGTCTGTCTTTGCAAGATATCTCGGACATACCGCGCAGTCATCACCGCAGACCGAGTAGACCGGCTTCGTATTTTTCAGTTCTTCCAAACGATCGATATACCACTTCAAGATCTTTCACACTCCTAAGTTCAGGATAGCACTATATTGCGAAGCTCAGATACATCTTTTGCGATGTGCGTCGCTCCTGCGTTACGAAGTTCTTCTTCCTCACCGTATCCATACAGTACACCGATGGAATCAACACCCGCTTCACGGGCACCTTCAATGTCATAGAAACGGTCACCAACCATAACGACTTTATATTTATCTTCTTCACTCACTCCGAGCACTTCCATCGCACGTCGGATCAGTATAGTTTTGCTTGAATCTTTTTCATCAAGACCCGGTCCGATGATGCCATCGAACAGTTCATGGATCTCATTATTCTTCGCCACTTTCTCCGCCATCAGAAGAGGCTTCGAAGTAGTTATCATGATCTTTTTCCCTGCATTTTTCAATTCAAAAAGGAGATCGAAAATACCATCATACAGAGGCGCCTGATAGATGCCTTTCGTCGTGTAATACCCACGGTAAATAGCGATCGCCTCCTGCGTTTCCTCTTCCGATAAACCGTAGTTTTCATGGAAAGAAACATAGAGAGGCGGTCCGATAAATTTCTTCAGTTTTTCACTGTCGGAGCAGTCGATACCGAAGTGCGAAAGCGCACGTTTTGCACCTTCCAGGATACCGAATTCCGACTGTGTCAGTGTACCGTCCAGATCGAAAAATACATAGGAATACATGCGTGAATCTATCCTTCCATCGTTTCCATGTATTTTATCATAACGAGGCTTCGCGCGGGCACTGGAATTGCGTTTTTATATTAGCGGGTGAAATTCGTCCAGACGCGGTTTTCTTCTTCCGGAAGTCCGACCTGCTCTTTTCCGAGCGCGATACTCTTCATGAGAAATACCATGTTTCTGGCAAGGACACGCATGACCTGCATACCTTCATCATCGACCTTTCCTTCGCCCGGTTCCCATCCGTAGATATTGTTCCAGTACTGCGAAGTCGCAACTGGCATATTGCAGAGCGTGAAAAACTTATTCAGTTCATCGAAGGTTGCCGTACAACCGGATCTTCTCGCACTGACTACGCTGGCACCGACCTTGAGACTCTTATCGAAATGTGTACTGTAAAACATTCTCTGCAGTGCGGACATCAGCGTACCGTTGGCAGATCCATAATACACAGGAGAACCGATGACCAGGCCATCTGCTTCCTCGAATTTCTTCGAAAGCTCATTCACGATATCATCGATCACACACTTTCCTGTTTTTCTACATGACTCACATGCGAGACATCCGCGGATGTCCATCTTTCCAAGCTGGATGGTCTCAAATTCGACACCCTCTTTTTCAAAGACACTCTCCATCTCATGAAGTGCTGTCGCGATATTTCCGTTCGTTCTCGGGCTTCCGTTCAGAAGCAGTACTTTCAGTTTTTTCATGTGTACACCTCCAAGTGCTTTTGAATCAGAGGGACGGGTCCTCCAAGACCGTCTTTACGAGCTTAATGATCTCATCGACAGGCTCCATGGAATCGATCGTGCTTCCGACGGGATTCGGATCTTCGGCAGAACTGTCTTCCGGATTATAATGATCCTTCGCGCCACCGATCTGCCCCGGCTTCGGTGCCATGCTGACAATGATCTTTTTCGGCTGTGCATCTACGTACACGTAATTGATTTCGTTTGCATTGTTATACACAATGACCTGTCGTTCTTTTCCGAAAGCACGGATCCAACCGAACTTCGGTGTACCATATCCCGTATCTTCTGCTTTTAAAAGAAGCTGAAGCATCTTCTCATTGTCTAATCCGTACGTATTCTTAAAAGTTTTGTATCCGTATGAAGTATCATCACCGGAACTCAGGAAATCAAAGAAACCCATAGGTATCCTCCGCTTTTATTATATTCAAATATTACATGCTTGCACGATAAATATCCAGCATCGCCTGCTCGTTCAGAACCATTGCAGAACCTTTTTCGCCGCCAACTCCGACTGCACACTTTTTCGCCATCAGAACGAGCTCTTCTTCGGTCGGATTTACAC
>JAFWSW010000074.1 GCA_017519205.1 Clostridiales bacterium
AAGTCCATCAATGATATCCATGGGCATTCTGAGGGTGACTTTGCTCTTTCGGAAATCGCTAACGTGCTGCAATCCTGTTTGAATGAAAAAGAATTCTGCGCCAGATTCGGCGGCGATGAATTCTGCGCCGTACTTCTTTCCGACAAACCCGGTCGTGGAGAAGAATACGCGGCATCTATCAAGAAAATGCTTGAAGACTTAACCAAGTCAACGAAAAAGCCTTTTAAAGTTCATGCCAGCATCGGCATCTCCGAGCTTAAAGGAAGAGACACCACGCATATCGTTACATGTATGCAGGAAGCAGACGAGATCATGTATGCACATAAACGTGCATACAAATCCAACAGGTCCTGATAATCAGTTCCTCATACTATGGATCGGAGCAGGGATACGTCCGCCACGGGAAATGAATTCCTCTGATGAAGCGGTGTTGACCTCCATGATCGGTGCATAACCGAGAAGTCCGCCAAACTCTACCTGATCTCCCACTTTTTTACCTGGAACAGGAATGACACGAACAGCTGTTGTCTTATTGTTAAATGTACCGAGTGCCATTTCATCAGCAATGATACCGGAGATCGTGGAAGCCGGAGTATCACCCGGGATAGCGATCATATCGAGACCTACAGAGCAGACACATGTCATCGCTTCAAGTTTCTCCAGTCGCAGGAAGCCCTTCTCAGCCACTTCGATCATACCCTCATCTTCAGATACAGGTATAAAAGCACCGGAAAGTCCGCCGACAAAAGAACTGGCCATCGTTCCACCCTTCTTCACGGCGTCATTCAGCATTGCCAGTGCGGCTGTAGTTCCCCACGCACCACAGTGTTCTAGTCCGAATTCTTCAAGGATACGGCCGACCGAGTCACCGACTGCCGGTGTCGGAGCAAGAGAAAGATCGATAATTCCGAACGGAACATTCAGTCTCTGAGAGGCTTCACGAGCAACCAGTTCACCAACACGGGTGATCTTGAATGCCGCCTTCTTGATCGTCTCAGCAACAACGCCAAGGTCTTCTCCCTTAACTGTCTCAAGAGCCGCCTTAATAACACCCGGGCCGGAAATACCGACATTGATAACACACTCCGGCTCACCGGGTCCTAAAAAAGCACCGGCCATGAACGGATTATCTTCCGGTGCATTGGCGAATACAACGAGTTTTGCGCATCCGAGCGCATCCCTGTCCTTTGTCGCCTCTGCCGTCTTCTTAATGATCTCACCCATATCCCTTACGGCATCCATATTGATACCGGAACGGGTCGAAGCAAGGTTGATCGAAGAACATACATTGTCCGTAACCGAGAGAGCCTCAGGGATCGAATCGATCAGTCGCTTATCGGAAATGGTATAGCCCTTCTGTACCATCGCGGAGAAACCGCCGATAAAGTTAACACCGCACTCTTTGGCAGCACGGTCGAGAGTCTTTGCAAACATCGTATAATCCTTGGCACCGGATGCCGCAGCTACGATGGAGATCGGAGTAACGGAGATACGCTTATTAACGATCGGAACACGGTATTTCTCCGTGATCTCTTCGCCGACCTTTACGAGGTCTTTTGCATATCTGGTGATCTTATCGTAGATCTTCTGACAGGACTTCTCCGGCGTATCTGCCGCACAGTCCATCAGACTGATACCCATGGTTATCGTTCTTACGTCCAGATGCTGTTCCTGAAACATCCGTACGGTCTCTAATACTTCAAAATCAGTGATCATAATTCTACCTGCTTACTCTTTTAAACTATAAGATCCGTTTACCGCCGGATTCCACGCGGAATCAATATCTCAGATACGGTGCATCGCATAGAAAAGATCCGTATGCTGGATGCGGATCGAAACACCGATCTCCTCGCCGACTTTGTCGAGTTTCTCGGAAAGCAGCTTCATATCGGACTTTGCACTCTTAAGATCAACGAGCATGATCATGGTGAAGATGTCATCCAGGATCGTTTGTGTGATATCATTGATATTGACGCCCTCTTCCGCAAGAAGCGCGGAGATCTTCGCGATTATACCCACTGCGTCACATCCGACAACTGTAATGACTGCCTTATTCTTATCTTTTTCTGTACTCATATGTGTTTCTCCTTTGGTTTAAATACGATATGTTTTATTGATCTGGGCCAGTTCGAAATCCCAGTCTCCACAGGCTCTCGCCTCAAGCTCCACATCTTCCCTGTCATAGAACGGGACAAGATGAGACAGGATCGTTTTCTTAATACGAAGTGCTTTTGCACAGGAATAGCATTCTTTTGGAGTAAGATGCAGCATATTCGGGCGTCTTGCCGCCTCGATCTCGCCGCAGTCCATGATCGCAAGATCCGCATCGTCAAGATATCCCGCAAAGAGCGTATCCACGGAAGCATCCGCAGTATAGACGAATACCTTTCCCTCATGCTCAACGCGGATGCCATAGCACTCGACCGGATGGTTTGTCCGGAAGAACTTAGCCTTGGCACCGAAAAGCGGGAGTTCCGATTCATGTCCGATGTATCCGATCTTATATCCCCAGTCATCCGTAAGCGAATGGATCACACCTTCCGGAGTCTTCGGGGCGAAGATAGGAACATTTCTAAATTCCATGCCATGCTTAGTATTCATATCGATGGCATACCGCATCACCATCAGATCACTGTAATGGTCTGCATGAAGATGGGAGATCAGGATCGCATCCAGTCCATTGAGCGGCACATGAAGCTGAAGGTTGGAAAAAACACCGCTTCCGCAGTCGATCAGGACTTTTTTATCGTTAATCGTGAGTAGATAACCGGACGCCGCCTGACCCGGACCCGGGTAACCTCCGCTGCATCCTAAAATCGTAACTTCCATAGAATCGTGTCCTTTATCCTAAATTGACACAATCATTTTACCATATACTCAGGAAAATAGCTTATCTAAAAGAACCTCCGCCTGTCGGATACCGTCGATCGAGGAGCTCATGATTCCACCTGCATATCCGGCGCCCTCACCTGTGGGATAGATGCCTGAAACCAATATACTCTCCCCGTTCTCATCCCTTCTTATACGGACAGGAGAAGAGCTTCTTGTCTCAACCGCAGTAATTACGGCATCGGGATCATTAAATCCATGGATCTTCTTATCCAGGAGGACCAGCCCCTCGTCAAGTGTTTTGGCCACCTCGGAAGGAAGCACATCCCAAAGGTTACTCATCGTCACGCCAGGCTTATAGGAAGGCATGACCCTTCCCCATTTTTCCGTCTTTTTATGCTCGTGGAAATCGCCTACACGCTGTGCCGGTGCGAGATATCCGCCCTGTCCCAGGGCAAAAGCCTTCTTCTCCAGTTCACGCTGGAATAAGATACCGGCATCCCATGCGTCACTTCCGAAATCCTTTCCGTCAACGCCCACCAGCATCGCAGAATTCGCATTATCTTTATCACGGGCGTACTCGCTCATACCGTTAGTTACAACACCGTTTTCTTCCGAGGATCCGCATACGACTTCTCCTCCCGGGCACATACAGAAGGAATAGAGTTTCCTTTCTGTCGATGTCGATGTGACGACTTTATAGTTTGCCGGATGAAGGATCTCACTCTCGAATGCTTCTCCAAACTGGGACCGGTCGATCTCAGTCTGCAGATGCTCGATCCGGACACCTACGGCGAACGGCTTCTGCTCAAGCTTTACACCCCGATCCGAAAGCATGTAGAACGTGTCTCTTGCACTGTGGCCGATGGCCAGTACCAGCGCATCACAAGGAATCGTGACAGGATCCTTATCCGAATAGGACGATACATGCGTGACCGACCGAAGCATACCATCTTCCACTTTTATATCGGACAGCTTCCGTTCAAAAAGCACCTGCGCCCCATGTTTTACCAGATCCTCACGCATATTGCGGATGACCTTACGAAGGTAGTCCGTTCCTATATGAGGATGTGCTTCATAGAGGATCGACTTCGGTGCACCGTATTTTACAAAAGTTCGGAGTACCAGATCTCTTCTTCCGTCAGAGACCCCGCTGAAGAGTTTTCCGTCGGAAAACGTTCCTGCGCCGCCCTCTCCGAACTGCACATTGGAGCTGACATCCAGGATGCCCTGCTCCTTCAGTTTCTGTATATCTGATGTTCTTGTATCGACATCTCTTCCGCGCTCAAGTAGGATCGGACAAACACCCGCTTCGACCAGTGTCGCCGCGGCAAATAGTCCTGCAGGTCCGCTTCCACAGACAACAACACGTCTGGAAGGGCCTTTTCTTTCGGCTCTAAATGAAGTAAGAGTGGCATTTTCGATAATTTCTCCGGGATCACTTTCCTGGAATCTTGCCTGTATCACTACACGGATATCGTTCTTATGCCTGGCGTCGATGGACTTTTTCAGAAAACAGCAGTATCTCGGGAGTTTCTTATGCGCCTTCTTTTCAAAGTAAGCTCTAACATCCCTGTTATCCGTATAAGGCGATGCGATCTTCGGGAATGACTCATAGACCGAAAGCGGAATGGCAAGACGAATATCAGTTCCCATCCGCAGCCTCCGACTCTTCAGAAAGGACGGCAGCAGTAGAGCTTCCTGCTAGAATTCCTGAAGCAAATGCCCACGTCAGGTTATATCCGCCACAATCACCGTCTACATCAAGGACCTCTCCGCAGGCAAAAAGACCGGGAACGATCCTTGACTGCATCGTTGATTCCGAAAACTCATCACAGTCCGCACCGCCGATAGTAGTCTGCGCCTGTTCAAGAGACCTGGTACCGAGCACCTGGAAGTCCCAGCATCGCATCGTTGTAAGTATCTTCTTTATATCTGAATCAGAAAGCGATGACACGGGAAGCGCCATCGGGCGCTGAAGTGCCGTTTTCAGAAGCATGGCGCCGATCTTCTGCGGCAGGATCGAAAGAAGAAGCTGATCCATGGACCTGCTCGCAAAGCTGATCCTTCTTTCTTTCAGCTGCTCTTCTATACAGGAAAGAGTCTCTTCGTCAAACAGGCGGAGCGAAACCTTCATGGGGACAGTCAGGCGGTCTTTTCTTACTCTTCTTGATACCTCCCCGGAGACCTGAAGAACAGCCGGACCGGACAATCCGTAATCTGTGAAAAGCACTTCGCCATATTGTTGTGCGACAACATCACCATCCGCGGTCAACGTCAGATCCGCATCCAGACGAAGCCCGGAAAGTGCTTTTGTCACAGAATTATCAGTAACAAGCTGAACAATGGACGGTTTTGGAGCATAGATCTTATGACCCAGTTTGGATAACCACTTATACCCGTCGCCGGTCGTGCCTGTATACGCAGCACAAGCGCCTCCGCATGCAATGATCAGAAGATCCGATGAGAAAGTTCTTCCATCCTCACAGGAGACAGCGAAACGGTCAGTCTTAACTATATCCGTTACGGACGCCTCTTCAGCGATTTCTATCTTCAGCTCATCCATCGCGTAACGGAAACAATCTACAACAGAGGATGCCGTCTTACTCATCGGGAAGAGTTTATCCCCTTCCGAAGTCGTCACGATACCGAGTTCACTAAGGAAAGACAAACAATCCATAGGTGTTACGGCAGAAAGGACACTCGACGGGAAATCCTGATTATGGCTGTGAAAATGAGAAAGCGACATATCCTTGTTAGAAAGATTGCAGCGTCCATTACCGGTCGCCATAACCTTCTTCCCGACTCTGTCGTTTTTCTCCAGAATAAGAACACTCCCCAAAGAAAGTCAGCGATGAAGACGGGATTTTTGAAAGGAAATAGCCGCAGTCATACCCGAGGCACCGGCCCCGATCACCAGAAGGTCCCATTT
Source organism: Clostridiales bacterium (assembly GCA_017519205.1). Classification (GTDB taxonomy): domain Bacteria; phylum Bacillota; class Clostridia; order Saccharofermentanales; family Saccharofermentanaceae; genus Scatonaster. The sequence goes on from JAFWSW010000074.1 coordinate 5,762, forward strand.
CTCCCGTGATGAATCAATCATTTGGGGCCTCTTTCATCAGCATCAGACAACGAGCATATTTCGAAATGGAAAGCGGAGAACATCCGGTATGCTCCATGATAAGTTTCCCGAGTTTCTGCACCGCTTCTATATCTCCGGAAATAAGTTCGATTTCCATCTCAAGGATCGGAAGACTCTTCCCTGACGCAATACATTCTCCGTTATCCAGGCATATCTCCATAGTACTTCCCTCAAAGACAGCAGTCACTGTATGTCTACGGAAAGCCGTTTTACAGACGGAAATGAGTTCATGACCTAAAACCGGCACGAGTGCGGCAGCGAGGACTTCATACGGATCCTCAAGTGCTTTTGCCTCATGAAGGAAATAATCCACATCGAAGTCCTTACGGTCAGTGCTTACATTCCATTCACAACGGGAAGTCATTCCGGAGCGGACCGATTCGGGAAGTACATTAGCCAGAGAAACCGGTGACGTTTTTACCGTATGGATATAGTCCTCACCGACGATATGGCGGATCCGCATGGATGTTCTGGAACTCTCAAGTATACGATCCTTCGTGTCGAGATAGCGGTTCTCATAGTCCTCCGTCTTCTCCCCTTTGATTTCCAGAACGTCCAGAAACCACGGCGCACTTAAGACAGAATACATGGATTCGGTATCCGGGAAAGAAAGTTTCAACTCAGTCTCCATACCGCCTCCGAAAATCAGATGGTGATCTCGCGAACACCTGCATTTGTTACTACACAGATATTTTTGGTTCCGAAGAACGATACACGGAGGACCGGTTCATCGACATTGATCGTCGAGGTGACCTTTGCCTTTGCAAGATCGACCAGAATGATCTTCTCATCAACGGCAATAAGAGCAGATGATCCGGAAACGTCCGTACCGAGAACATCGTTTCCCAGCGAGATCTCGCCGATCTTGCCGCCGTTTCCGTTATAGGAAGCCAGGCGGAGCGGCTGGTCGATACCATCGGAATAGACAACCGCATATCCTCCGTCAAAAGAATGAATACTCGTTACACAAGGAAATGCGGGAGTGACAAGATCGCACTTCCCGTTTCCAACGATGGCGACATCACTGATACCCGCAACAGCAACACGATCATTACTCAGGTAAGCAACAAGCGGCATAATGTCCGTTACAAGGGGAGAATAGAATGCATTCTCTGTCGGGCGGGCGCTCGTTCTATCCGAAGGGATAGAAAACTGCTTTACATGAGGGATCATCTGAGATCCGTCCGTATCCACCAGTGACACGGAAAGCGTGCTCTCATCCGGAGAAAATGCCAGGGAGATCGGATAACCTGATTCAAAAGAGGACCATTTCGCAAGGAAAGTACTGTCCTTCTCCATAATGTATACACAGCCGAAAGAATCCCCGTCTTCGAGGATCATGGCAGCCAGTCCGGAAGGCGAGATCGCAAAATTACCGATTTTTCCGGGCATATGTGTACTGTACACCATTCCCTCTTCCGAGAACAAAGCACACTGGAAACCTTCTGTATCAGCTACCATTGCATACGGCCCGTTCTTAATGCATACGGGGCTGCTCATATCCAGATCCACACTAAAGATCTCATTTCCGGAGATCGAAAGATAGGCTACACGCTTGTTCGTAACCTTCAGAAGACCGTTCTGAAAAGGATACAGCTGCTGTGCCTCGGTATATTCACAGTCAAAACCTGCAATTGCAGAAAGACGAAGCTGTTCCTTGGCACCGTTCTTCGCTTCCACATGATTTCTAATCATATAGACCAGAACGATGGAGACAGCAGCCAGAATGATACAAAGAACGACCAGGATCGGTGTCGCATATTTATGGGTAAACTTCACACGATTCTGCTGTTTTTTCTGTATCGGCTCTTTTCTTTTCGCTTTTTCAGACATTTTCTCTTCTCACTTACGGACGATCATAAATATTGTCTCTGTCTTTGTTGTCGATTGCTTCTGTCAGCAGCTTATATGCGTCCAGGATACCGAAGCCGGACAGTTCATGACCGTTATCTTTATATAATACGCTTCTGTCTACGATAAATCCACTATAGTGATTATTGATAAAGCAGTAGAATTCGGACTCTCCCAGCGGTACGAGTTTCAGTTCCGTGATCTCGCTGTTCATCTTCACCACTTTGATCGTAGCTTCCACATTTGTCAGTTCAGGCTTCGCGTCATAATCGACACCGGATACCGGCATATTGAAGATCGAGCCGAAAAGCAGAAGTCCGTAACAGTCTCCGTTTGAGGTATAAACCTTTGCGTTTCTATCATCCAGCTGATAGATCGTATCGTCACTTTCAAATGTCTTTGAATCATTCAGGCGGCATTTCAGTACGAAGGACGTATCTTTGATCTGAACATCAACCTGCGAAACATCATCAAGATATCCGTGGATAACATAAGAATCGAACAACTCGTACGGCGAGCGGTTCAGGCCCGGAAGCGTTGCCGGGTTTACACGGAACGTATATGGATTATTGGAACAGATACCGTAATAATATCCGCCCAGTTCCATAGAAAGGGACAGTTTGATTTCTTCCCCGTTATTCAGAACGATATCGAGTGTATACTCAGGATCATCCAGACCATAGGAAGCCATATCCTCCTCGGCAATCGGAACATACTGCGCGATCTGAAGACGAAGCAGTGAAGAAAGCAGAAGCGTCATCGTATCGTTTGCTTCTCTGTCCATCGGATAGGTGACCTGATATCTTGCCTCAACGAGCACACCGTTCGTACGGTCCGGGAGCGGTTTTGCGACCCAGCGGTCATTTGTGGACTTTCTCTCAAACGTGATCTCTTTCACATCTGTTCTTTCCAGATTGAGAATGACGCGGTTAAGGAAAGACTCGAATCTGGATGATAGTCTCTGATAAAGCGAATAGTCGGCGACATATACCTTATCATCTCCGGAAACACGAGCATACACACCTGTTTTGGTCGAGAGCAGATCACCGGCCGTAATGGTCGAAGAAGATCCGTCAGTCTTATCCAGATTGACCGTGTACTGCGGAGATGCAAATCCATACTTCTCATCATCACCGTTCTGACCATCGAAACTGTTTTGGATCGGGAAATGCAGCACGGAGTCAAGGAAACTGTCCACCTCGACGCTATTGAGCATATCCGAGGAAAACTCCTTATCCATATATATAATTTTGGAGACAGCGTGGGATTCACTGAACTCAAACTGCATCTTCTCACCTTCCGGTCCGAGAAGAGTAAGGCCTTTCAGGTCATCCTTTTCACAGACATTCACGATCTGGTCACCGGACAGAGAATCAATATGCTTCTGATCCAAATGCTTTTTGATCATGACGGCCGAAAGGATCACTGTCAGTACGAGAAAGATTCCTGCAAGAAGTATGAGCTTTTTCTGTTCCTTCATACCCTAACTCCTTACAGATGACGTCTTCTCTGATAAACGGCAATACCACAGATAAGGCTGCCAAGCGGGATCACGGTCATCACGATGAATGACCACATCGTCGCTGACGAAGAAGACAGCGGCTTAGAGAGCGTATAGCTCGGAATCTTTCTCTGCGGAACAAGAATATCTATTTCGATCGGACAGATATCATGGACCATCTGACGCATGAACAACGCATTATTATCATCAAGAGTCTTCTCGTTATAGTACGCATCGGATGTGAACGTCTGTGTACCGACAACGATCATGCAGGACATCTCAGATCTTGAAGCATCAACAGCCTGCACTACAACAGGATATGTACCTGCAGAAACATCTGCATCGATCTGTGCATTCTGGAAGTCAACCGATGCGGAATCCGATGTCACCACCAGCGGAGAAACATACACGTTCTGCGGGAGATCACGAAGGATCTTAATATATCGGCAGTTCTCGACCGTATACGAATCCGGGATAGAGATATAACTTGCGTACTCACTGTCCGCTTTTGCAATCGAGTAATACGGATCGGAAACATCAACGAGATTATCCAGATTATTCTCATGAAGAATTCCCGGTTCAAGGCTGATACCCATACGCTGAGCTACATCATTGAGATTGGTAAAATCCTTGACCTTACTATCTCCGAAATCACTGACCAGAAGGATCTTTCCGGAGTTATCGAGATAGGTCTTCAGCAGTTCTTTTTCCACCAGAGACAGATCCGTCTTCGGCTGAAGAATAATGAGAAGTTCGCAGTCATCCGGGATCTTCGCACTTTCACCTTTCAATGTGATCTCAGATGTTACAAAACCAAGCGACATGAGAAGCGTATCAAACTTCTGATGCGACGGAGAATCATGACCGGAAAGATAGTAAGCATGCAGCGGACGGCCGGAAGTAACATAGACGATACATCTCGTAAACGCTCTCTCGACGTTATTTGCCACCGGCATTCCTACACCATAGTACTGGGCGACATCCTGATCATATTCGAAGCAGCTGTATGGATCTACACCGACAAGCATATCTCCGCAGCGGACCACGTACGTATTCTTCTGTAACTGATAGGTATTATCCGGATCGAGCTGGGTCATGATGAACGGATCGATATCAGGATCGATATACTTCAGATCGATCATGCCATTTGCTTTTGCCTCATAATCATCAAGAAGCGGGACAAAGTACTCACGCCACTCAAGAGAACTGTCATTCTTATCAAAAAGTCCGATGATCTCGACTTTCTTATCCAGTGTTTTCAGATAATCACCCGTGATCGTGCTGACAGAGTTTGACTTTACGGAGGTAGAGTCAAATGTCAGTTTCTTATCGAGGGTCATGTCGATGATCATGTTGAAAACGATACAGATCGCGACCACCAGCACAACAGATACAACAGATATCGATTTAAGAGACTTAAATCGCTCGTCGATACGGACCTTGACCTTAGGTGATCTACCCGGCTTTTCCCGGAGAATACTTTCTTTTGCTGTTTTTCTTGCCATACTCGTATCCCCCCCTCTCAGCTCTGACTCCAGCGCTTCTTTTCAAGAACGCGGTAAGTAATGTAAATAAACACAAATGTGAAGCTCAGACAGAAGATGAGCGGAACGATCTTGAATACACCGGAAGTGTAGCAGCTTGTCTTATCAAACGGATCGAACCATGTGATCGCGTTTTTAACGTTTTCACCGACAGAATAGATAGACTGATCCGAAAGATGGAACAAACCGGTAAACTTCAGGAAGGACTTCACAATGCTGGAAACAGAAGATGCAATCGATGAGAGCATGTTAAGGAACAACAGGATCACGAAGCAGAATACGGCGGACATGATCTGATTCTCTGTCATAGCAGAAGTAAGCATTCCAATGGAGATAAAGAGTGCCGCCAGAACCATATATCCGATGATAGCGCCCCAGGCTGCCGTGCTGATAAATCCGGAAAGAAGAACGGTGATGATCATATGGCTGAACACGCTGATCAGCATAAGGCCCTGCAGGGCAATCGCTGCAAAGAACTTACCGAATACCGCTTCTTTCATTGAAAACGGCATCGTATAAAGCAGAACATCCGTACCATTTCGCTTCTCTTCCGCAAACAATCTCATCGTAATGATCGGGATGAGAATGATGAAGAACGAACGGAGATAATTGATCTCGATTGAAATATTCACGTAGGGAAAAGCACTGGTGATCATTCCCGTAAAGTAATATCCGCTGATCACGCCCATCAGGCAGATAGCGACCCATCCGACAGGATTTCGGAAATAGGAAAGAAATTCTCGTTTAAAAACTGCAAACATATCTTCTTCTCCTCACTTCTTTGGTGCAGTGATATTCATAAAGACATCTTCCAGCGAAGGCGCCATAGACCGGAATTCCAGAATCGGAACATGAATCCTTGCCAAAGCGAAGAAGATAGATTTTCTGACATCCAGGCTTCCGTCAGCTGTAACATCCAGCTGAAGAAGACCGTTCTTTTCCGACAAAGGTGCGATGGCCTTCACGCCGGAAACCGCACGAAGCGGCATCTGAACCGAATTAAAAGAACCTTCAAGTGTCAGCAGATAATGGGAGTTTCCCTCGACCTTTGCCGACATCTCGATCGTAGGTGCATCAGCAACGATCTTGCCGTTATTGATGATGATCACACGGTCACATATCGCCTGCACTTCAGAAAGAATATGTGAACTGAAGATGATCGTATGGTTCTTGGAAAGATTAGAGATAAGCTTTCTCATTTCGATGACCTGATTCGGGTCAAGGCCGACTGTCGGTTCATCAAGAATGATTACTTCCGGGTTTCCGATAAGAGTCTGAGCGATGCCGACACGCTGACGGTAACCCTTGGAAAGATTGTGGATCAGTCGTCCGGACACATTACCGATATGCACCATCTGCATAACATCAGAGATCTGCTTTTTACGAACGCTCTTCGGCACCTTCTTCAGTTCACTGATATACTCCAGATACTCATATACCGTCATATCCAGAAACAGCGGCGGAAGTTCGGGCAGATACCCGACATTCTTCTTTGCCAGTTCCGGCTGCTCAAGGATATCGTAGCCATTGATCGTGACTTTACCGCTCGTTGCCGAAAGATAACCTGTAATGATATTCATCGTCGTGGACTTTCCCGCACCGTTCGGTCCGAGGAAACCGAGGATCTCCCCCTGTTCGACTGTAAAAGACACTCCTCCGAGTGCTTTTTTATCCCCATAAAACTTTACAAGATTCGATATTTCTATCATTTCATTGCCCTCCGCATAATCTGCGAATACATTTTACCCTATAAAAACGTATTGATAAACCCGTAAACCGTATATCAGTCGCATTCGGACACGATTCTTGTCGTAAACACATGCCGCTTGCTGACCGCCTCTATGCCGTCGACAATAATACATCCGTCTTCCTTCGTGCAGAAAAGCTGTACTTCCTCACCCGGATGGACCTCAGAAGCATAGTTGATCGTAAGTTCAGAGATCCTTTCATCCGTCGGAATAAGTGAGTAACAGGCATCCTCACTCCAGGCAACATAATGCGTATTATTCACATGCATGTTCCGGTCGATCTGGCTGTAATCGGCAAATCTTTTAAACTTCGGCGAGTTTTCTCTCTTTTCGTCGGAGATCGGCGGGATCTTCTCGGCTTTTCTCGTGGAAGGCTCCTTGGCCTCGAATACGTCCATTCCGGGAATCGAAGCAGGACGCACCGGGCGATGATCTCCTTGATGCGCAATCACCCATACAGATGTCGCTCTTCCGATCAGTTTCTTGTCCTTATCGAAAATGTCAAAATCACGATTGAAAAGCACTCGATCAAAGCCCTGTGACCATGTCCTTATGTAGATCACATCTTTCCATTTCGGGATCGAATCCATCTCCACCTTCATACGGAGAAGCAGCCAGCAGGCGGAAAGCCCGTCCATGACCTCTGCTCCGAATCCATGTCTGTCCGCATCAAGGCAGGCTGCCTCCTGCAGCATGGCAAAAAGTGAATGATAATGTAATCTGTCATGAATGTCCGTTTCCGGACCGATAATGGTAAATCCGTAAAGATCCTCTTGCGGTAAATACTTCATCTTTACTCCTCTTTCTTTCCTTTGGGTCTCGAGGTCGGACGATACATCGTATTTCTCGGATTATAGCGGAAAAAAGCCGCCAGCATTCTCTCATCGGGCTCAAAGATCACAAGTACTTTCTGGGATCCCATCTTCGCCGCAATATACCATTCATCCTCTTTATTGATTCCGGATGCGCAGTATGCACGAAGTGCACCTTTTTCAAACTCAGAAACAGGATGCATATCATCCTTTATCTTTGCAACCATTTCAAACTCACGGATCGAACCGGAAAACAACTGCGATCTGCGCTTCTTTCCGGAGATCACATCAATTGCAAACTCATCATTTACAACACTGTACTCATATTCCTTCACTACACCGGATACCATCAGGTAACAGAGATAACCGATGCCGAAAGAAATAGATACAGTGAGCAGGAGCAGATAAAAAACGCCGAAAAGCAGCGGAAAGAAATTCACCAGGAGGATCGCCAGAACTGAACAGATAACAAAAGCTACACGGCAGACTTTGTCTTTAGTGGTAAGGTGCTTGGTGACGATTTTCTCGATGAACACATCGTTATTAAAGCGCATGCAGATTCTCCTTAACAAAAATAGAGGTCATGGTTTCCCATGACCTCTACATTTTATCAGAAAACGTCTGATTAATACATACCGGCACCCGGATTCGGCATCGGCGGTTCAGGCTGCGGAATGTCGCAGACAACTGCCTCTGTCGTAAGGAGTGTGGAAGAAACAGAAGCTGCATTTTGGAGTGCGGAACGTGTAACCTTTGCCGGATCAACGATACCTGCCTCAAACATGTTGACATACTTGTCATTCAGAGCATCATAACCGTTTCCGGGTTCGGATTTCTTGATGTTCTCGCAGATAACGGAGCCATCAAGACCGGCGTTAGCGGCGATCTGACGGATCGGAGCCTCAAGTGCCTTGGCAATGATGCGGATACCTGTTGCAACGTCTCCGTCGTACTTGTCAACGAGAGCGGAAACAGCCGGCAGAACGTTGATGTAAGCAGTTCCGCCACCCGGAACGATACCTTCTTCAACAGCCGCACGTGTAGCAGCGAGAGCATCCTCGATACGGAGCTTCTTCTCTTTCATTTCTGTCTCTGTAGCAGCACCGACCTTGATTACAGCAACACCGCCGGAGAGCTTAGCGAGACGCTCCTGCAGTTTCTCTCTATCAAAATCGGATGTTGTCTCTTCGATCTGAGCACGGATCTGAGCAACACGGGACTTGATCTCCTCTGCATTACCCATTCCATCAACGATAATGGTATTTTCTTTCTGAACCTTAACCTGACGGGCACGGCCGAGCTGCTCCATCTTGGTTTCCTTAAGATCAAGACCAAGATCATCTGTGATCACTTCACCACCGGTCAGGATCGCGATATCCTGGAGCATAGCCTTTCTTCTGTCACCGAATCCCGGAGCCTTAACAGCTACACATGTAAATGTACCACGGAGTTTGTTTACGATAAGTGTTGCAAGAGCCTCACCGTCAACATCCTCAGCAATGATCAGGAGCTTCTTGCCCTGCTGAACGACCTGCTCAAGCAGCGGGAGAACATCCTGGATGTTGGAGATCTTCTTATCTGTGATCAGGATATAAGGATCATCGAGGACAGCCTCCATCTTATCCATATCCGTGCACATATAAGAGGAAAGGTAACCGCGGTCAAACTGCATACCTTCTACAACTTCAAGCTCAGTGCCCATTGTCTTGGACTCTTCAACTGTGATAACTCCGTCAGAAGAAACCTTCTCCATCGCCTGTGCGATCAGTTCACCGATATAATCATCACCGGCAGAGATAGAAGCTACACGAGCGATATCTTTAGAACCATCAACCGTCTTCGCAGCGCTCTTAAGAGAATTAACTGCTTCGTCTACAGCGATCTGAATACCTTTTCTAAGGATGATCGGGTTCGCACCGGCAGCGACATTCTTCATACCTTCACGGATAATTGCCTGAGCCAGAAGTGTTGCTGTAGTTGTACCATCACCTGCAACATCGTTTGTTTTGGAAGCAACTTCCTTAACAAGCTGAGCACCTGCATTCTCGAAACGATCCTCGAGTTCGATCTCCTTAGCGATCGTAACACCATCATTCGTAATCAGCGGAGCGCCGTACTTCTTATCCAGCACAACATTTCTGCCCTTCGGACCAAGTGTGATCTTAACGGTATCTGCAACCTTATCCACACCGGCTTCCAGAGCACGTCTTGCGTCCTCGGAATACTTCAATTCTTTTGCCATATAAAAGACCTCCTTTGAAAAAGACAATTACTCAACAATTGCCAGAACATCACTCTGGCTGAGGATAGTATATTCAGTGCCGTCGATTTTAACCTGTGTACCTGCATACTTGGAAACCAGGACTTTCTCTCCGACGGACAACTGCATCTTTACTTCTTTTCCATCTACGATTCCGCCCGGTCCAACCGCGACGATCTCAGCAATCTGAGGCTTTTCCTTTGCAGATCCTGCCAACACGATACCGCTATGTGTTGTTTCTTCGGCCTCTGTCATTTTAATAACTACTCTGTCACCCAGTGGCTTAATGGTCATGGTGAATCACCTCCAGTAAATTTATTTAGCACTCGACATGTCCGAGTGCTAAATCAACTACTACTATATCATTAAGTCAAAAGATGTCAATATCAAAGAAAGACAAAATCGAAAAAAATCAGTCTTCATCCTGCGAAGGCGCTTTCGGGATCTTCTCTACCGGATCAAACTCAAACGTCTCTCCATAGAGGAACTCCTGAATAAGCGGGATCATACCGTTCCAGTCAGGACGGATACTCCATTCATTAGCACGGATATCGGAGAACATGCCCTGACGGGAGTAACCGTCTACCGGAATACCCATGGTCTGGATCTCCATATTTCTTACTTCAGGAAGGAAATCAAACGCATAATGCTTGATCTCTTTCTTTGAAATGTTCGTTGCGATCATAGAAGCAATATCGTCCATCGCTGACATCTTGTTTGTCGTACTGAGGTCGGAGAATTTCTTAAGCAATGCATTAAGAACTTTGACCTGACGCTCGGAACGGCCGTAAACACCGTTTCCTACCTCACGGATACGGCTGTAGGCAACAGCCTGTCTGCCATTGAGATGGATCAGCCCCGAAGAAGTGACCTTATATGTATCTTCCGGAACACCGAGGAGTTTATTCTGCTCTTTCAGGTTTTCATTCAGTCCGCCCGGAACGTGGTTGACCTCGGATTTTGTAACCTCAAGATCAATACCATCCACAGCGTCGATTACTTTTTCCATATTATAGAAGTTTACATATGCGTAGCCTTCCAGCTCAAGACGCAAATGGTTCTCAATAACAGCAGAAAGAAGTTCAGGTCCACCATAACTCATCGCCGCATTGATCTTCTGCGGTTTGGAGTGACCGGGAATATAGACATAACAGTCTCTCTGGATAGTAACAAGTTTGATCGTTCCTTCCTTATTGTCCACGCTCATGATCATGATAACGTCGGCAAGGCTTCCTTTTCCGTCCTCGGACAGTTTCTTGGAACGGCTGTCAACACCGATCAGAAGGAAGTTATGGATATGTTCCTCTTCAACATGAGGAATACTCGTCTCCGAAGTATACTCGGATAATTCCACTATTGAACTTGATTCATTAATAAATGTAGGATTGGTATCTACCGGGATATACTCGATCTGATTGAGTACATGATCTTCCCAGCGTAAAAACCAGATGACAACACCGCCGATAATAATAGTAAGTACCAGCAGGATAGGAAGAATGATACGAAGAAATACCCGCTTAAATGTCCAAGGTTTTTTCTCCTTCATTCCCTTCTTAGAATGAACTACCTTGCCCTTGGCATTGATATGTTCAACATGAAACTGTTCAGCTTCCTTCTTTACCGGTCTGCGCACGCCATTGTCATTCCTATTTGTTTTCATAAACAGCTATGTCCTTACTATTCATCCTTATTCGTTCAAAATCATGCGTTCCAACGAATTATAAACTAATCCCCTATAAAGTCAATTACACATTTGTAAGAATACCCAACGATTTACCCAACCGTGGCAGAAGGTTCCGATGATCCTTCCGGAGCAGCGGTTGTCTCTGTACTCTCCGTTTCGGCTGTCGTCTCTGTTTGCGGAGGCGGCGTCGGAGCAGAAGCACTGTTTCCGCCGATCGATACCGGCAGATAATCAAGAATTCCAACAATATACTCTTCTAACTTATATGTTCCTCTCTGCGTACGGGTCTGGATAAAATCGTTCGCATGGAAGAATGTGACCGCACCAAAATACGTAGTAACAGCAATCACGACTGCCAGAATAGCCAGTTTGATCAGAAGCATGACCGTAATACCGGAATTCTGGAAAAAGTCTGCAAGTGGTGTATTCCTACGGATCTTATTGTCCGACGAAGAGGCCATAAACTCCGCAATACGGAATCTGGGCGAGTCGATCTTTTCAAGGATCGAGGCTTTCATCGTAGATGCGGTATATTCATCCAGGTTCTTCTCCGCCGGTGCGGAATCATTGATTACAGGATAACGGCCTGCGAGCTCATTCACATGATACTGCAGTGCATCCGAGAAATAATAGATGACCTTCTCTTCCGAAAGCTTCGCACGCTTATGGTACGTATCGATAAATGCATCCATGACGCACATCTCAGCACGAGTGGTATCACGAAGGTTCTTATATGCACATCTGTAAGCAAATGCCGCATACATATCATAGAAACGCTCGATGTTTTCACGTGTCAGTTTTTCATTCCACATATCCATAAGATCACACCTCCCCGTTTCTTCCGGGCGTGACCGGACGCTGAGGACGCTTCGCTGTCGGCTTCGAAGATGAGGAATTATCCATCAGCATAAGAAGCGGATAAGAAGACGAAATCACAAATACGATCAAGGCGATCGCGATCATCGGAACACGGACACTGGTAAACGAATTCACAATGCCGAATACCACCGTACCGATCATGGCACCGCCTGTAAAGGCACGCATAAGGATAACCCTGGCAATAGGATGCTTATCCTGACGGATCAGGGACTTATAGTAATCAAGATAACCGAACTGGTGCAGTCCCTGGGAAAGTCCGAGGAAAGCCACAGAAATGACGAGTACTTTTGCCGATGGAGAAAGCGCAAAAATCAGATATCCGACCGAGCTGAGCATCGCAGCCAAGGTAATTCTGGCCTTGTGCGAGAAGAAATCTTCAAACCAGATGATCAGAAGTTTCATGATCAACTCTCCGCTTACGACTGCAAGCATATAGTAGAATGCGCAGGTTGCAAGAGAAATACGGACTTTCTCAAGATAATCCGGAATAAATACCAGGAAGAATGCAAGCTGAAGACCCAGCGGGAAAACAGCACTCCACGCGAATGTTCCGGACTTGGAATTCTTCAGCGCATAGAAAAAGTTCGGCAGACGTACCACCGGCTCATTGGACGGCGGACAGTGACGTACAAAGTAAAGGATCTGAATAGCATCTACAAAGAGGAAGAATGCAGAAACCATAAGAACGGTAAATAATCCGAATCTCTCATAGAGGATTCCGCAAATGACAGCGCCGACAGACATACCAAGAACATTTCCGGTGTACTGGCACTGATGTACTTTTCTCTCGGAAAAATCCGTCTGACCGGTTCTTGAAGCCTGGAGACGATATTCTCTCTGAAACTGGAATGTCATACCCAGGAGGAATCCGATCGGAAGCTGCATAAATACAGTCAGATAAGGATTATCGATAAGACCGCAGAGCAAGAGCAGAACAAACGCGATGACTACACTTACGATCACAGCAAGACGAGATGTAAGCTTTCTGATCATTATGTCGCGCATATGGACAAATCTCCAGAAACCGGCCAGATACAGAAGGCATGCCAAGATGATCCAGGTCTGCAGGATCATGGCATTATCGATCGAATCCCCGAACGCATCCTTAAGATAGGAAGGAAGAACGATCAACGGCATAGAGCATCCGACACTTGAGAAGAATGCAATAAGGCGGAATGTCGACATGCCGTACATAACCGCTCTTGGAACATTTTTATCCGGCGGTGTGATCAATGTATCAAACAGTCTTCTCATCTCTCCGTAAATGATGGCGATCGCCACGGCAATCGAAATCATGGTAAAGATCCAGGACAGCGACATGCCATTCTCGGTCATTACAAAGTCAGATTGCGGAATCATGACTTCCACAATTCCGGAAGACGTTCCATCCTGACCCAGAACAGGAGAAACCGCAACAACATACATCACATTCTCATATCTTCTATGAGTAACTATGAGTTGCTGCTGTTCAAATGCTTCTGTATATTCTTCACCGGCTCCGGAGAGAACATACTGTTTTCCTTCATCATAGGTGCGGTCAGATGTATAAACACGCAGGAATGAGTTTCCTGCCTTCACAAATACGTTGACAGTGTACTGCTTCTGCCCGTCATACTTGGGGCATTCCATAGGGAATGACATATCATCCTTAAGTTCCTGGGACGACAGTGCCACAGAAGAGCTCGCCGCAAAAGACGCAAGCGCAGTCTTTCTCTGTGACTGCAATGCAGAACGGTAGACATTCGTAACAACGGATGACACGACAAAAAGAACAACAAGGGATGTGATAAAGCAGAATCCGATCTGACTAGCGATCGACTTCTTCCCCTTTGGCGCTTTGGTAAAGTTTTCAATCAGATAATCATTCATAGCGTGGCCTCCGTATTCTTATTGGATACAAGACGGAGTATAGGCGGAACAATAAACTGAAGCGAGAATCCGGCCAACGCAACGATAACTGCAACGATTACAGTCTTAAGGATCTTGGATTCCAGCAGGTTTCCCATGGAATTCATCGGTCTATACTGAGCAGACAGCTCGAGAAGCGCGGAAACTTTGCCTTCCTGATCCTTGATCGGAACGAGGTAATGATACACATTGGTACCTTTCACCTCATATGGAGTACCTTCCGAAGTAAGCCATTCAGAAACCGGAATAGTCGTAGCGATCAGGAGATCGGAATCATTTCCGGTAAGCATATTCAGAGATCCGTTAGTATATTCATATAATCCAAAGACCTGTGTCGTGTAGTCATCGTCATTTACATCCATCAACATGTACGGCAGTACGGAACTATACTTCTGTGCCGCTTTGGAAGAGTCTGCTTTGATTTCCTCCCCCGAAACAGCAAGCGCAGCATTTCCGGCATCTGTCTGAACACGCTGGATCAGAGTCTTCTGAAACTCTTTTTCAAATCCGAGACGCATATGATGGACTGCAAAGGACACTGAGACTACAACAAGAACAAGTGCAAACAGGGACAAAAAGACGATTTTAGCCACTTTTCCCGCTGCATTTGATGCAGATGAATTTTTATCTGAAACAGGCATCCAGTCACCTCGCGCATAAAAATACATGTTAATTATATCGCAATGTTCCGTAAATGCAAAACAAAAGGAGCTGTCTTACGACAACTCCTTATTTGGTTGCGGAGGCGGGACTCGAACCTCGCGACCTTCGGGTTATGAGCCCGACAAGCTACCAACTGCTCCACTCCGCGATATATAACCAGGTATGTGGTGCTCGTGACCGGACTTGAACCGGTACGGGTTTTACCCCGACGGATTTTAAGTCCGTTGCGTCTGCCTATTCCGCCACACGAGCAAGTCACTCCTTAATGCCTATAAAGACTACCATTGATACACCTATTTGTCAAACCCTCTTTTTTAGCCTGTAAATATAAGGTCTTTGATCTTTTCGTACTTACTCTCACCGATGCCTGAAACATTCATAATTTCTTCTTTTGTCTTGAATGATCCGTTGGTTTGACGATATGAGATTATCTTCTCAGCAGTCTTGTTTCCTATTCCCGGAAGCTTTGAAAGATCCGATGCTCCTGCAGTGTTAATGTTGATCTTTTCATTTCCATTTTCAACGTTACTTTCCGTTTCGGACAAATCTTCTATCCCGGGCATATTGAAATTGTTATTAGAAGGATCCATATGATCTTCCTCTTTCTTTTTTATGTAAATACTTTGCGAATGATCGATCACATATACCTGATCAATATGATCTATATCTGCTTCATTAGTGAAGCCACCTGCTTTTTCAACGATTTCATACAGATACACTTGAGAATTCACTTCATATATTCCGGGTTGGTTTACCGCACCACAGATATACACCGGAAACAAACCGGGATCTGACTCTGAAGTTTCTTCCGCGCCGGATGATTCAGTAGATACTGTTTCCGACTCGATGACCATTACTTTATTACTCTTATTGGTAAAAGAGGTCCAGGCGCAGGCCCCTATACCCAGGAATACGAGAAATATAGTGATTACCAGTCTTCTTTTATCCATTATTCCCACCTGAAATGAACTGTTTTCATTCAGTATAAATACCTGAACCATAAAAAGACTCGACAAATCCTCCCATTCTTCGTTCATTTGTCGAAAAGGGACTATAAAATACGTGTATGATTTGCCGTTTATTCTTGCGGATTTTATATATTTGAAATAAGATAGAAAAGAGTTGTACTCGAATACAGTTTCGGAGGAATAACAAATGCTTCGTGATCGAGATAATGACGGAAACGAGAGAGAACGTCTGATCCATGCTCCAGAGGAGGAATTTGACGAATCGCAGGAACCGTCAGTGTTTGGCACATATTATCGCACTAACGGAGAAGGTCCTACACCACAGGAACGTCTTTATTCCAATATGGAAGAACCGAATGAAGAGAATTCTACTTCAGATGACGAGGTAAAGCGTCCACTCTTCCTTTCTTTTAAAGCAAATGATCCTGCTCAGAATGTATCTGATGCACTTCGCGAGCAGAATAATTCCTTTACTACTCCGGTTGAAGATACCGAACCTCTCGAAGATCCTACGCTTTCAGATGAACAGATCTTTGATCCGGTTGCACAGGGAGAACAGTATTTCGATGCTTTCCCCGAAGATGATCTGGAAGAAGAAATGAATACACCTGTTGCTCCTTCCCCTTCATCAAAGCCTTCTATTATGGAGACAATGTATGCTAAAGAGGATTATCTGAGCAACATTCCTAAATATGAAGTAGATAATTCTCTGGAAGATGAGATCAATGCAAGTCTTGGAAGCGAGAGTTTCTCGCCCTTCCAGCCATTTGCCGCTTTCCGTCCTGCTGCGCAGCCGGAGGAAGAAACAAAACCGGAGCCGCCGGTCCAGCCTGAACCGGTAGTAGAGCAGGTAGTCGAACCTGTAGTAGAACAAGTAGTTGAACCGGTCACCGAACCTGTAGCTGAAACAGTAGTTGAGCCGGTATCTGAAGCAGTATCCGAACCTGTTGTCGAGCAGGCGGTTGAACCGGTAGTCGAGCAGATCTCCGAACCTGAACCGGCTATTGAAGCTGCAACAGAAGTTGCCGAACAGGAAATTGCAGTTCCTGCTGAGCAGGTAGTTGAACCAATCGAAGAAAAAGTCGAAACTGTTCTTAAAGAAGTCAGCCCGGACGTTAACGATGAAGTTTCCTCCCATGCAGAGATTTCCGAAGAAATCAAGGATGATAATACTTCCTCTACAGATTCCGAAGATAGTATCTCTGCTTTTGCACCCCCTGCTGTTGTGGCTGCCACTTCCCTTATTGACGAAGTACCGGCTTTTGCCAGAGACGATGATAATTATATTGCCGCTCACGAAGCGTCTCCTGTGATCCATGTCGCTGACATGGTTGAACCGGAAGAAGAGACAACACCGGGAGAAACGCAGAATGTTGAAACACCTGTAGTTCCTGCTTCTGATACGACTTCTGTTTCTGAAGCTAAAGAAGCCGAAGCAGAAAATGCTGCCGAAAAACCTGAGGGATAACGATGAGGCTTTGCTGCCTACCGACAACATCAGTTGCACGCTTCATGCGTTGCGCACCAATGAGGGAATGGAGCGCGTGATGCTTCTGGGCACTTGCGCCGACAAACCTTCGGTTGTGGCATGGATGAAGATTGTTGACCAGGCCGAGCCGGGTGCTGGAAACTGGGTGATGGTGGCTAACGGCGAGAACGAGCTGCTGTCTTTGCCCAAGCAAGACCAGCTGGCGATAATGGCTTATGGCGATGTTGACGTTGCTTGGGGCTTGTCGGCCGATGGTCAGTTGGCATCGGTTCGCGAGAGCCAGGACGGTCTCTCTTGGAAAAGCGAGAGCAGTTGCTCGTGGCCTGTTGAGCAGGTGGCTGAGCCCGAGGGCCGTTTGTCTGT